>NZ_AP014510.1:1250064-1562580 GCF_000828675.1 Thermotoga profunda AZM34c06
TGCTCCGGTAAAGATAGGCGTATCGATCAAAGTGAAATTTCTGGCTTTGTAAAATTGTCTTATTGCCGTCAAGATGGCGTTTCTTATTTTCAGAATATGAAATTGCCTTCTTGATCTCAACCAAAGATGTCTGTATGACATTAGAAAATCTATACCGTGGTCTTTTTTCGATATTGGATAAGGTTCATCTGGTATTTGAATTGGTGTCACATCAGATGCATGAATCTCAACACCGTAGGGCGATCGCTTATCTTCTATCACTTTACCCCTAATGATAACACTCGATTCTATCCTCAGTTTGGAAGCACTCTCGAAAACCTTAGGATCTACAGAAGATTCTTCAACTACAACCTGAACAAAACCTGTACCATCTCTAAATTGAACGAAATGAATTTTTCCACTTGATCTCATATTCCATACCCAGCCACGCAATTCAACTTCTTCACCTATGTGGTTTCTCAATTCTTCAACATATAACCATTTCACAATCTATCCCTCCTCATTGCTTTCTGCTTCTAATGATAACACTTCAGATGTCACTTGAACATTGTAGATAGCATGGTATAATAAAATTGTAAGGCGACGTAGCCAAGTGGTTAAGGCGGAGGTCTGCAAAATCTCTATGCGTGGGTTCGAATCCCACCGTCGCCTCCAGGGGGGAAGTATCTCCCCTTTTTCTTTCCTACTTGACTATTCATTTACCAGTTGCATAATCATCTTAGAGGTGATTCGATGGATATTAAACGCCTCGATCGTTTCATATTTCAAATAAAAGGAATGAACATCGATGCCGTTGTCTACACAGATCAAGAAACGATCAATGATCCAGAATTCAAAGAAGCTTTACAACAAATAGTAAATGTGACATACATGCCAGGTATAGTTGCTGCGATAGCAATGCCAGATATCCATTGGGGTTATGGGTTTCCAATCGGAGGAGTTGGAGTTTTCTCTGCTGAAAATGGAGTTATATCACCTGGAGGTATTGGATTCGACATAAATTGCGGTGTGAGACTTCTGTTGACTTCAGCAAGTGATAGTGAAGTGAAAGTCGTTCTTGAAAAATTACTCCAGCAAATCTACAAAACCGTACCGGTAGGTGTAGGTGCAAGTGGGGCTATCAAAGTTGATGAAAAAACATTACGTCAGATTTGTGTAGATGGTGCACATTGGGCTGTTGAAAAAGGTTTCGGAACAAAACAGGATCTAAACAGGATTGAGGATACAGGAAGATTGAGCCCGGCCGATCCAAATCATGTATCAAAAAAAGCCTTTGAAAGAGGACTTGATGAATTGAGTACACTTGGAGCGGGTAATCATTTCATAGAGATACAGAAAGTCGATCAAATCTTTGACGAAAAAGTAGCACAGGCATTCGGAATCTTTGAAGATCAAATAACAATCTCTATACACTGTGGTAGTCGTGGCTTTGGACATCAAATTGCGACCGATTATATTCAGATTATGCGTGATAAATTATCTGCTCATAACAAAAACTTACCCGATAAACAATTGATAAATGCTCCGTTTAACCACGTTATTGGGCAACAGTACTTTAATGCTATGAACTGCGCAGCAAATTATGCTTTTGCCAATAGGCAAATGATATCTGATATGATAAGGAAAAGTTTTGAAAAAATTCTTCCCGGACACAAGGTCTGGCTGCTGTACGATGTAGCACACAATATAGCAAAACTCGAAGATTATGGACAAAAGGTTATAGTCCATCGCAAAGGAGCTACAAGATCGTTAGGTCCGGGAAATACCATGCTATCAGATGAATTCATCAAAACTGGGCAACCCGTTCTAATACCTGGGAGTATGGGTAGTGCGTCATATGTTCTTGTTGGAACCAAGAAAGCGGAACAGATTTCATACGCAAGTACAGCACATGGTGCAGGTAGAGTCTTGGGTAGAAAAGCAGCACTACGGAATTTGAGTTACGATAAAGTTTTGAAACAACTCAAAGAAAAAGGAATAATGACGATAAGCAAAGAGAAAAAGACATTGGTTGAAGAAGCTCCAGAGACTTATAAAGATGTAGAGAGAGTTGTTGAAATCGTGGATCAAATTGGTATATCGAAAAAAGTTGCACGCTTGATACCATTGGGTGTGGTAAAAGGATGAAGTTTTATTTGAATCTCGAAGGTGTAGCATCTACACTCTATACACTTCTCACCCAAGGTGCTGTTTTCACAGGTCTCGCTCTGGCATTTGGACTTGATGAATTTCTCATCGGTGTGAGTGCCGCGTTTCCAATGATTGCCCAAGCCTTTCAGGTCGTTTCACCAGTGATAATGAGAAAATTTCCAAGACGTAGGTTTTTGACGAATCTTTTCAATATTCTTTCGAGATCTCCGTGGATATTGCTGATGATATTCTTACTCGTTCCAAATAGAACCCCAGCCATTTTCGTGACAATCTTTGCCTTTTCCCAGATCTTTGGAACTCTTGCCGGAAATGCTTGGACGTCTTTGGTCCGCGATTTGATTTCAGAGGAAGAAAGAGGTACGTTTTTCGGCAGAAGAAATATTTATATCTCTCTTGTGACACTCGTAGCTTTTTATGGTTATTCTCTGCTTATTGAGAAATTTCGCGATCCACTTGGCTATGAGATCGTGATCGGCATCGGTATGGTGGGAATGCTCATCTCTTTATGGTCTTTGAAAAAAGTTCCTGAAGTACCTCTCAAGAGTTCTGGTGCTTTGATAGAAACCAAGGTAGTTTTTCAAGACTACAATTTCATGAAACTATGTTTGTTCTATCTGATTTGGAATGCAGTGATAGCTTTTACTTCTCCTTTCTACAGTTATCATTTATTAAAGAATTTGAATGTACCATTTTCATATATAGGCATCACAACGGTGATCAACAGTCTTGTTGCTATGGCTTTCTACAACATCTGGGGAAAACTTTCAGATAAATATGGTCACAAAACAATAGCAGTCCTTGGAATCATCATGGCTTGCTATGTTTCTCCCTTATGGATTCTGATGAACCAATATACTTGGAAATATTTGATGATTGTCGATGTCATCATGTCTGGAATAGCTTGGTCTGCTATAAACCTTACCTTTTTGACATTACCAATGGAAGTTGCTCACAGCTCTTCTCCAGCTTATTTTGCCATGTACTCGACATTCGGTGGTATTGGTGGACTGATTGGAGCAGTTCTGGGTGGTGCCACTGCTAAGGCACTATCCCCGGTGAGTTTTTCAATCCTGGGGATTCCGATAGTTGGGGTACAGATAATGTTTTTCACAGCCAGTTTTCTGAGGGCTTTTACATTGAAGTTTATATTGAGAGTCAAGACAAAAAGGTATGTGCCAGTTAGGAGACTTATAGTCAGTGCCTTATCATATATTTCGCGAGGCGAGATACCGAGAATGAATGGAACTGATATTTACGATATAAGCAGAATGATAAAGCGAAAGGTTGAAGAAACACAGATAAAGGAGGAAAAACAATGGCGAGTGAAAAGATGGTGGTAATTCAAATAAAAGATTCAACGGTGATACTCGCAAAGGAAAGAACATCGATGTGCGGAAAATGTCCGGCTAACATGTTCTGTACAGGAGAGAAACAGACGGTGAGCTTGGAGGTAGACAAAGCACAATTTGACCTCAAGGTAGGAGATCAAGTACTGGTTAAAACACCAGCAACAAGTGGTACCAAGATCGCTTTTGTGGTTTATACTATACCCACTATATTGTTTGTCGTGTCTCTCCTGATTACGACATCCTTTCTCTCGGAAACTATCTCTTTTGTCATATCTGTATCAGCTGTCGCATGTTATTATCTGTTACTCAGACTTTATGACAAAAAGTTCAGAAAGAAATTCCGGCCACAGATTATCCAAATTCTTCGCGATTAACAGTGAGTAAATCTATCAAATGTTTTTTCTCTTCGTTTATAATAGTTTCGATGATTTTTTTCTCATCACTAATGTATTTCAATAGCTCCGAGTAAAAGATGATACTGTCTTTTTCTACATTTATAGCTATATCGAGTGCTTGTTTAAAAGTCAATTCTTGTTTTGATTTCTCCATAGCTGGGAAGATTGACACTTCTGCAAAACTTTTCAAATAGCCACTCACTTCGTCCTCGATCCAACTGGAAATTGAAGTAGAATGTTCAATCCGCTCAGTGAGATTTTTGAAAAATTGCTGATGCACTCTCTCTTGATCTGCCAGTCTGGTGAAAAATTCTTTGAGTTTCTGATTTTGTTGATCCTTTGCAAGATTGTCGTAGAACACATAACCATTTGCCTCAATCTGTATGGCAATTGAGATCAAGTCGTTCATGGATACCATCCGATTCCCTCCTCATATTAAAATGAAGCTCTCTAAAACTCTATCATTTCTGTTTGCAATGAATTGATCCCTTCCAAAATTTCCTCTGGAGTAATTAATCTTCCACCCACTTTAGTGACAATCTTGACCTTTAGATTTTTCTTTGTCAGGGAGAGCACTTCTTTTGCGTACTGACCCAAGTTCATTTCCGCAAAAACTACCCCATCAACCTGTGTCAAAAGTTTTTTCAACCTCGTGGCAGCTACTGGCCAGATCGTTATAGGTCTGAAAAGTCCTACTTTGATTTTATCTTGTCTTGCTATCTTGACAGCTTTAATGGCACTTCTCGCAACTGAACCATATGCCACAACAAGAATCTCAGCATCATCTGTCATATATTCATCATACATGGCTATTTGGTCGGCATGGATTCTAATCTTATTGGACAATCGTCTCACCAATTTATCACTGATCTCGAAACTCGCCTGTGGAAAACCAGATTCGTCGTGCACAAGGCCTGAAACATGAAACCGTGCTCTACCCATTTCTATAAGTGGTGTCGGTGTTGGCTCTGCAAAATCCTGTTCGGAAAATGGTGTATAAATTTCCTCTTCTGACAATTCACTTTCTGTTAATCTGGGAAGGATTTTCACTTCCTTATCGTCAGGTAATTCAAAAGTCTCTCTCATGTGCCCTAAGACTTCATCCATCAGGAAAATAACAGGTGTACGGTAATACTCTGCATAGTTAAAGGCTTTTATGATGAGTTTATAGGTTTCACCGACACTCCATGGATATAAAGCGATTATTTCATGATCGCCATGTGTACCCCATCTCGCTTGCATTATATCTCCCTGAGCTGGTTGGGTTGGAAGCCCTGTAGAAGGTCCTCCTCGCATTACATTTACAAAAACACACGGTGTTTCCGCCATTACAGCATAACCGATCGCTTCTTGCATTAAACTGAAACCCGGTCCACTGGTAGCCGTCATAGATTTAGCACCAGCAAGAGATGCACCTATAATAGCTGCAGCACTTGCTATTTCATCCTCCATTTGAATGAATACTCCTCCCACCTTCGGTAATTCCCTTGCCATAGTCTCTGCAATTTCCGAAGAAGGAGTTATTGGATATCCGGCATAGAATCTACATCCACCTCTTATAGCTCCAAGCGCACAAGCTTCATTTCCTTGCATCAATACTCTTTCACCCATTTTGAACACTCTCCTGTACAGGCAATTTTTCCTCGATGACTATTGCAAAATCTGGACACAGGTTCTCGCACATTAGACAACCTATACACTTTGCAGCATCAGCTACAATTGGCTTTAGTAATTCACCTTTTGCAATCGCACCCGTTGGACAAAAGTGGTAACATATACCACATTTTTTACACCAAGAATAATTTATCTTCACATCATACTGCTTTTTCATGATAAAACCTCCTATTTGATCAAAGATAAAAATACACCAGCTGCAACCGCCGAACCAATAACACCAGCTACATTTGGGCTCATCGCATGCATGAGTATGAAATTGGTTGGATCAACTTCTTGCGCCAACTTCTGAGCAACTCTTGCAGAATCTGGAACGGCCGAAACCCCGGCGGCTCCGATCAATGGATTGATTTTTTCCTTGAGGAACAAATTCATAAACTTCGCAAACATGATACCCCCCGCAAGTGAGCAGATAAATGCAAAAGCACCAAGACCAAATATCATTAAACTCTGAGGTTTTAGAAAGACATCTGCACGCGCAGAAGCACCTACACAAACCATTAGAATAACTGTTACTGTGTCAAGGATGTATCTGCTGGCTGCTTCAACAAGTCTTTTCACATTACCGGCTTCTCTTAAAATATTTCCGAGCATCAGCATACCAACCAGCGACAAAGATTGTGGCACAAGAATCGCGGAAACCACAGTTACAATTATTGGAAAAAGTATTCTCTCTGTCTTGGAAACCTTTCTTGGTGGCCCCATTCTTATCTTTCTTTCTTCTTTCGTGGTAAGAATTTTCGAGACGATTGGCTGCAAAATTGGTATCAACGCGATATATGAATAGGCAGCAATTGCAATTGCTGAAAGAAGTTCAGGAGAAAAACGACTTGATATATATATGGAAGTGGGTCCATCTGCTCCCCCAATGACACCTATCGAGGCCGCTTGCTTCAGGGTGAAACCAAAAGTTTTTGCAAGGATGAACGTTATGAAAATTCCTATCTGTGCTGCTCCACCCAAAAATATCGTTATTGGATAGGAAATCATGAATGAGAAATCTGTCAGAGCACCTATACCAAGAAATATCAATGGAGGGTAAATACCTTTTATTACTCCTATGTTTAAGTACCAAAGTAATCCACCTTCGTCAAGAATATTGGTCAGTTGCGGTGGGATATTTCCCAAAATAATCCCAAACGCTATAGGAATCAAGAGTAAAGGTTCGGCATCTTTTTTTATCGCGATGTATAGCAATACAAGTGCGACGAAATACATAATGACGTTTCCAACAGTGACATAACCAAATGCAGACTGTTTGAAAAAAGCTGTCAAACCTTCTAACATTGTATGACCTCCTGCTCAATCCATCATAGGGTAGTGTAGATTTTTCTTCTTTGCTGTTTCGAGAGCAATTTCATAACCGGCATCAAGATGTCTGATCACACCTATTCCGGAGTCATTCGTCAAAACGCGTTCAAGCTTCTTAGATGCCAATTCTGTTCCATCTGCCACTATAACCATTCCGGCATGAATCGAATAACCTATCCCCACGCCTCCTCCGTGGTGAACAGAAACCCATGTAGCACCACTTGAAGTATTCAGCAAAGCATTCAAAATAGGCCAATCGGCTATTGCATCACTACCATCTTTCATCGCTTCTGTTTCTCTGTATGGCGATGCAACAGAACCCGTATCATGATGATCTCTACCAATCACGATAGGCGCCTTTAATACACCTTTTTTCACCATATCATTCATGGCGAGACCCATCTGTGTTCTCTCACCCTGCCCAAGCCAACAAATACGCGCAGGCAAACCCTGCCAGTGAATCTTTTTTTGAGCCATTTGTATCCACTTTTTCAAGTGATCATCATGACCAAACAACTCGAGTACCTTTTTGTCTGTCTCATAAATGTCCTGTGGATCTCCAGACAAAGCCACCCATCTGAACGGTCCACTTCCTTTAGCAAAAAGATCTCTGATGTACTCTGGTACATATCCAGGTATCTCAAAGGCGTTTTGAACACCATGATCATATGCTAATCTACGAATATTATTTCCGTACTCGAAAACCTTTGCGCCTTGCTTTTTCATTTGTAAAATAGCTTCTATGTGTTCAGATACAGATGAATAAACTCTTTCGAGATATTCTTTTGGATTACTCTTTCTGAGTTTTGCAGCTTCTTCCACGCTGAGATTTTTAGGGATGTAACCGTTTAATGGATCATGGGCTGCCGTTTGGTCTGTAACCACATCTGGAATTACTCCCATTTGCACAAGTTTTGGATGGACCTCGGCAGCATTGCCAAGAAGAGCAATTGAGAGTGGTTTTCTCTCTTTTTTCGCTTGATTCACCAATTTGATAGCTTCATTCAGATCATCTGTCCATGTATCGAGATAACCTGTATTCATTCTACGATCAATCATTCTCTTGTCAACTTCTACCGCGAGTATCACACCATCGTTCATTGTCACAGCTAATGGCTGTGCACCACCCATCTCACCAAGTCCAGCCGTTAGAACGAATTTTCCAGCAAGAGTTCCATTAAAATATTTTTTCGCAACTGCGTAGAATGTTTCATATGTACCTTGGAGAATCCCTTGAGTGCCTATGTAGATCCAACTTCCAGCTGTCATTTGCCCAAACATGATAAGTCCACGTTCTTCAAGTTCTCTGAAATATTCCCAGGTTGCCCATTTAGGTACTAACAGAGAGTTTGCTATCAATACTCGCGGTGACCATTCGTGAGTCTTGAAGACTGCAACAGGTTTACCACTTTGCACAAGGAGCGTTTCATCATTTTCAAGTTTCTTCAGTGTTTCAATTATTTTATCGAAACATTCCCAATTCCTGGCAGCTTTTCCCGTTCCACCGTAAACAATGAGATTAGCAGGATCTCTTGCAACTTCGGGGTCAAGGTTATTCATGAGCATTCTCATTGCCGCTTCAGTTTGCCAACTTTTGCACGTTAGAGTTGTACCTCGTGGGGCTTTGATTATTCTCATAGAATTTTGAACCTCCTTCCCTTTTTCCCAAAGATTATTGTATCATTTTCATGATAGTGATTTGCAGGAGGAGAAAGATGAGAATACTAATAGTAGATTCAAATGAAATTCAGGAACGGTTGACTGAACAATTGTTTTATGCAAACACATCTGTCAGTGAGTTTGTTAAAGAACAAATTGAAAAATATGACGGTCCTTTCGATGATGTTCTAAGGAGAAATATCGTTGTTGCTCAACAAACAGGACTACCTCTTTGTCAAGATACAGGAATGATTGAGTTCTTTGTTTTCAAAGGATACAATATCGTTTTCACACAACCTATCGACGAGATTCTCAATGAAGCTGTGAGACGTGTCTATAAAAAAAACCCGTTCAGATATTCAGTTGTGAACGATCCGATTTTTGAAAGGAAAAATACATTTGACAACACTCCAGCTATCGTTCACACTTTTATAACCAATCAAGAATATGTACAGATACGTTTTCTTGTAAAAGGTGGTGGAAGTGAAAACTTGACAAGATTATTTATGCTGAACCCTTCTGCGCGAATTGACGAAATAATTGATGTGGTTGTAAACCATGTAAAAGAACATGGTGCTAAGGGATGTCCTCCTTTGAATGTAGGAATAGGGATTGGAGGAAGTTCTGACAAAGCTGTGGTTCTTTCCAAATTAGCTTTGACAAGAGAACTGAACGAACAAAACGAAGATGCACGTTATGCAGAACTTGAGAAAGTGATTCTCAACAGACTCAATCAACTCAAAATAGGTTTTCAAGGATTGTTTTTTGGAATAACCGCCTACTCAGTCCATATAGAACATGCCCCAACACATATAGCTAATTTGCCCGTTGCAATATCTTTTGATTGCTATTTATGCAGGAAAGGGGTTATAAACGTTGAACCCAAGAGAATTGAAAATATCTGAAAGGATAAATTACTCTGGAATATTTTTGATCATGAGGGATGCTGCTCAAAAAAGAATTCAAGATCTACTTGAACAGAAAAAAGTACTACCTTTTGATCTCTCAGGTCAAATAGTATTTTATGCCGGACCCACAAAATCACTGAATGGCAAAGTTGCAATCGGACCGACAACCAGTGAAAGGATGGATCGGTACTTAAAAATGCTCTTTGAACTTGGTGTTGTTGCAACTGTCGGGAAAGGTAAGAGAGGTGAACTTGCAAGAAATCTCTGTCGAGAATATGGACGAGTTTATTTTGTCGCCCCAAGCGGTGCTGCGGCAGCGTTATCTGAACATGTGAAAAAAATAGAATTAATAGCCTTTGATGACCTTGGACCAGAGGCAGTTTATAAAATAGAAGTTGTCGAATTCCCATTGATAGTAGCCATAGATAGTGAAGGCAATGATTTTTTTGCCTTAGAAAATTACCGGATTTGATTGTGAGTAATAGTGCGGTTTGAGATATTATGAGGAGGGCATGGTATGAGTTTTGCAGGAATCTTTGCTGGGATCTGCGCTTTAGTTTTTTGGTTTGTCAAATTACCATATTGGAATGTAGTTACTGCTTTGGCTGTGAGTTTCATGATCTTTGTACTATTTTTGAATATTTTCTCTAAGAAAAAAGCATCGACGAATCATGTTGAGGTTGAAGACAAAGAAATTGTAAATCTGTTCAGAGAACTATTTGTATCTTCTCATGGTCTTCGCGACGATGCTCAGAATTTGACAAATATATCAGGACAGATGAGTGAGATGGCTGAGTTGACTACGAAAAGAGTCAAACGAATCTCTGAATTAATCCAGTCTCTGACAGCAGCTCTTGAAGAAACTTCGTCTGGAGCAACTGAGATAGCAAATTTCGCAAGGGTAATAGGCCAGAATTCTGAAAAAATGCAAGAGAGATTTGAACAAATAGAACATGATGTTTCACGGTTAAGAGAAAGTATGAATGATCTATCGAATGAAAATCTCGTTGCAAAGGAAAGACTCGCAGACTTAGTGCAAACTATGGATGAATTATCAAACGTATCTGGTGGCATCAGGCAGATGGTCCAGACGATCCAGCAGATATCCGAGCAAACGAATCTTTTGGCACTGAACGCGGCGATAGAGGCAGCACGTGCAGGTGAGCACGGTCGAGGTTTTGCTGTGGTTGCGGATGAAGTGAGAAAACTTGCTGAACAATCTCGTGTCTCGGCAGAACAGATTTCCAATCAGATCTCAAATATCGAATCTGCTATTAGAAGTTCAGTAGAGAAAGGTATTGCAGTTGCTGAAGCTGTTCAGAAGACCATCAAAGTGAATGAAGATTTTTCAAGTAGTCTTACTTTACTTAAAGACACCGTTAATCACTTTAAAAAAATAGTCGATGATATTATCTCTTCAATAAATTCTCAGATACAATCGACGCAAGAAATAGAATCGGCTGTAAATGCTAATGCAAATACAGCGAGTGATATTCTGAACTTTGCAGAAGAGACGGATAAAACTATTCGATCGCTCAGTGATATTTCCCAGAATTTGTTGAAGAATGGGCAAATTCTATCTATAAAATCACTGAAACTGAGAAGTTTGACAGGTGCAAGAAAGTGGTTAATTGAACAAATAAATGATTTGGCTCGATTGATATCGCTTCCTGAGTGCCAGAGATTAGATTGGCAGAGTTTTGAACCATACGCCAAGGAATTTTTGAAAACAAAGAGTGATATCTATGAAGCAGTTTTCATTGCAGACTCTGAAGGTAATTTCATAACTACCACAGGTACAAAAGGCAGCATTTCAGATAGGGCATACTTCAAATACATAAAGCAGAACAAAATCGATTGGACGATATCTGACCCAATTCAATCTCGTGCCACTGGTAATATGGTCTTGACAGTAGCTTTTGCGATAAGAGATGGAGAAAAATTCAAAGGTCTTGCTGGCGCCAATTTGATTCTGAAAAGGTTAGAACAACAGGTGGAACACGAAAATATCGGATAAAATTATTGGCAAAAATGGCATTTACAATAATGACCAGATGAGATCTCAATTAGATCTGGTTCTTTTTCTTGGCAGATTTTCTGTGCCTTAGGGCATCTTGTATGAAAAACACAGCCGTTTGGTGGTTTTGCAGGGTTAGGTATTTCACCGCGTGGTACGGATCTTATTTTCCTCCCAGTACCGACACTTGGTACACAATCGAGTAAAGCCAGTGTATAAGGATGGGATGCCTTTTGAAAGATATCGTCTTTTGTACCAAGTTCCATAATCTTTCCAAGATACATCACCGCAACATGTGTTGCCATATAATCCACAACAGCTAAATTATGCGTGATGAACAAATAGGTAAGAGAGAATTTTTCCCTTAATTCCTTGAGCAGCGCAAGAACTCTGGCTTGGACAGAAACATCTAAAGCAGAAGTTGGCTCATCGAGAACTACGAATTTGGGTCTTAAGACAAGGGCACGTGCTATTGCTATTCTTTGCCTTTGACCACCCGAGAACTCATGTGGATATCTAAACATGTGTTCCTCTCTAAGCCCAACCATCTCCAGGATTTCTTTTATTCTGACATATATTTCATCTGATCTGAGTTTCAAATGTATCTTCAAACTTTCTCCTATGATGTCTTTGACGAGTTTGCGAGGGTGAAGCGAATTATATGGATCTTGTTGTACTATTTGCATTTGCCTACGATATTGAAGCATTTCCTTGCCAGACAACTTGGTTATATCTCGCCCATCATAGATCAGATTACCAGAAGTAGGTTCGATCAACTTGAGAAGTGTCCGACCAAGTGTGCTCTTCCCCGATCCAGATTCTCCTACCACTGCATAGATAGAGCCCTTTGGAACCTGAAAGGTCACGTCGTCAACGGCTCTTACGTATATGGGTTTAGAAAGCAATGATTTTCTTATCTCAAAATACTTCTTCAGATTCCTAACATCTATAAGTGTCTCCATAACCAGATCCTCCTAACGGTAGAGATGACAAGCTACGTAGTGGTTTGGTTTTACTTCATAAAGATTTGGAAATTCGCTATGACATTTGTCAAAAACATGTTTACATCTTGGATGAAAACGACAACCTGGTGGCGGATCCACTAAATCTGGAACAGTTCCAGGTATCCCAACGAGTTCTTTACTTTTACCAATGACTGGAATCGATTCGATTAGACCTTTTGTATATGGATGAAGAGGCTGGTCAAATATCTCACTACTTGTTGCGACTTCGATGACATTTCCAGCATACATCACCGCGACTCTGTCGCAAAATTCAGAAGCAATCCCAAGGTCATGGGTAATGAGAATCACGGCATTTTTTCCAACCGTCACCAATTTATCAAGTAATTCGAGTATTTGAGCCTGAATAGTCACGTCAAGCGCAGAAGTTGGCTCATCGGCAATCAACAATCTTGGTTTTACAGCAAGTGCCATAGCTATCATCACCCTCTGAGCCATTCCACCGCTTAACTCATGTGCATAAAGATCCTTCGTTCTTTGCCAGTCCAAGCCAACCATTTCAAGTGCTTCTTTGATCTGCTCATAGGCGTCATTCAATGATATTCCTTGACTATGGGCTATAGTTTCAGCAATTTGAAAACCAACTTTGAAGACAGGATTCAAAGCAGCTATTGGCTCTTGAAAGATCATGGAGATCTGCTTGCCTCTAATTTTATCCATTTCATCTTCACTCAATTTCAAAAGATCTTTACCATTAAACAAAATAGATCCATCGATGATTTCTCCAGGCTGTTCGATAAGTCTCATGATGGATAAAGCTGTGACAGATTTTCCGCAACCTGTTTCGCCCACTATTCCCAGACGTTCTTCTTCATTCAACCAAAGCTCAACACCATTCAGAGCCTTTATGGTACCACGATAAGTGTGAAAAATCACTCGAAGATTGTTCACATTGAGAAGAGAGCCGCGATTCATATCTTACCTCCTGAGTCTGGGATCGAGTATATCTCGAATACCATCCCCAAGTAAATTAAAACCAAGAACAACTATCGCAATAAATAAACCTGGAAAAGTTGAAATCCACCATTGCTGAACCAAATAACTTCTACCATCGCTGACAATTGCACCCCATTCGGGTGTTGGTGGTTGTGCTCCAAGTCCCAAAAATCCAAGCCCTGCAGCGGTCAAAATAATCGTACCCATTCTGAGTGTCAATTGTACAAGTACTGGAGACAAACACATCGGAAGCACATGAAAAAGCAGTATTCGTATGTTGCTTGCACCAACTGCTTTTATAGCCTCTATATACGGTTGTGATTTTACCTTCATCGCTTCCGCACGCGCCAATCTTGCTATGACTGTCCACTCAACAAGGGAAATAGCCAATATAGCGTTAGTCAAACCTCTTCCAAGCATCGCCGATAGAGCCATTGCAAGGATCAGCCGTGGAAATGCAAGGAAAATATCAGTGATACGCATTAAAATTTCGTCAATCACACCACCGAAGTATCCAGCAGTTATTCCGACTGCGACACCTATAGTGCCACTAATCACCGTCACGAGGAATATTATCCAAACTTCTATTCTTGCGCCATGAATTACTCTGCTGAAGATATCACGTCCGAATTGATCTGTACCGAATAGATGAGCCTTACTCGGTGCTTTCAATCTTTCTGGTAGATTGGTTTTTATCGGGTCATACGGTGCCAAAAGTGGCGCAAAGATTGCCATTAAGATGAAACCAATGACTATGAAGGTTCCTATCATAGCGAGCTTTGTTTTTTTCCACAGATAAAAGGTATGTTTCCAATCTTCTATAATCGGTTTCCAACGCGAAATTGCATTCTCTGATCTCTCAGTCAAGAAACTCACCCCTAAACACGCATTCTTGGGTCAAGTGTTGCATAGATAATATCAACAATCAAATTGACTAAAGAGTAAATAATCGCAACAAATAGAGTTCCACCCATGATCGCAGGATAATCCAGTAAAAGTAGGGAATTAACAATGTACCTACCAAGACCAGGCCAACCGAAGATCGTCTCTGTTAAAACTGCGCCTTCGAGCAAGCCTCCGAAAGTCAGTCCTATTATAGTGACTACAGGTATGAGTGCGTTCCTAAGCGCATGGCGGTATATGACAAGACGCCTACCAATACCTTTTGCTTTCGCAGTTCTTATGAAATCCTGTCTAAGAACATCTAACATGCTTGAGCGTGTGATTCTTGCTATCGAAGCGGTTGCTGAGTAACCTAAGACTATCGATGGCAAAACCAAATGTGCCAAAGCATCTTTAAAGGCTTCAAAGTTGAGTGATATTAATGAATCGATTAAATACAATCCCGTGTATTTAGTCGGTGGAGTGATAAAAAGTCCAAGCCTACCAGTTCCTGGCAGCCAACCTAAGCGAAAATAGAAAAGCAACAACAACAACAATCCAGTCCAAAAAACTGGCATTGACACACCAAGTATCGAGAAGACTCTGGCAAAATGATCGATGAATTTATTTCTATAAACTGCCGATAGAATTCCAAGGAAAATTCCAAGAATTACGGACAAAACAGTTGCACATATAGAGAGTTCCAATGTGGCGGGGAAAAAATTTGCAATATCTTTTATAACAGGCCTATTACTTTTTAGAGAAACACCCAGATCACCTTTCAACAACCCGAGCATGTAGTCAGCAAATTGATTCATTAGTGGCTTATCGAGTCCAAGACGCCTTTTCATGTCTTCCACAAGATCAATCGGTGCATTTCCCCCAAGTATTGCCCCAACTGGATCGGCTGGTATGACTTTAGCAATTACAAAAACCAGTACAGATACACCAAAAAGAACAAGCAACATCAAAAACAGTCTACGTATTATGAAAGAACCAAGCTTCATTTACTATGACAGCCTCCCTTGAAAAAAGATAAGTAAAAGGGTGGTTGGTATCTTCCAACCACCCACAGATAGAACGCTATTTCTTGGATATCTTTGTGAAATCAAAGGTCAATGTGTAACCTTCAACAGCTCTTTCGAAACCAACGACATCATTACTGACCGCCCAGAAACCAACTGGTTGGTACAGCATTGCAAAGGCGCTTCTTGTTATCCAGTATTCTTGCAACTCTTTGTACATCTGGGCGCGTTTGGTATCATCCAGCTCGACACCAGCTTTCTCAGCCAAATCTGCTGCATAATCGTCATACCACATGTTTCTCCAAGCAAGTTGTTTAACTCTATAGTTGGCAAATGGCTTTGCAAGTGCATCTGGATCGGGATAGTCTATACCCCAACCGGCTATGATCATTTGATGACCCTGCTGACGATATTTCGCATACATCTCCGAAGATGGCATTTGTACTATATTCGCTTTGATACCTATATCGGCAAGATTCGACTGAACTATTATAGCTTCATTTCTCCTTATATCTGTTGTACTTGTTATTATTTCTACTTCAAAACCATTGGGATAACCTGCCTCGGCTAACAGTTGTTTCGCTTTTTGCACATCTCTCTTGAATGGATTCAATTCGATATAACCAAAATACCCAATGGGCATGAAATTCTGGTTCAATATCGCAAAACCTCTCATGACAGAATTGATAATTGCATCATAATCAATAGCGTATTTTATTGCCAACCTAACTTTTTCGTCTTTGAATGGGCCCCAACCTACGTTCATCGCAACATATTCATTCGACTGTTCAGGTGTGGTAACAAGACGAATATTTCCACTTTTTGCATCTCTCAGTTGCGCTGCTTGTTCTGTAGTTATATTCCAAGCTATATCTACATCTCCCTTTTGAACAAGCAGGAATTGAGTCGTTTCTTCAGGAACATCGTTGATTATGATTTTCTTCAGAGGTGGTTCACCAGCCCAGTATTTTGGATTTGATTGAAGAATTACATGTTCCTTGCGCTTCCATTCGACTATTATAAATGGTCCTGCACCTTGGGATTTGTCTGTCAGGAAAGCCTCACCAAGATCGTTGTTGACTTGATTTGCCAAAACTACTTTTTTGTTGACTACTCCACCCCATGGTGGAGCGATGATAGAGAGTACAATGTTTCTTGCCAGAGGTTTGGTCTTAAGGACAACTGTCAGTGGATCTTTTGCGATGATTGTTTCATCCATATTTTCTTTAGTGAAACCCAATTCATTGAACAACCACGCCGGTGATTTATTGATCGTTAGAACTCTCTTAAACGAAAAGACCACATCTTCTGCAGTGAGAGGATCTCCATTTGCAAAAACAAGACCTTTTCTCAAATGGAAAGTCCAAACGGTTCTGTCTCCTTCTTGTTGAACTTCCCAGCTTTCTGCAAGATCAGGAACTGGTGTGAGAACACCATTTACTGGTTCAATTTTTGTGAGACCAGAATAAGCGGATGTGACAACAGCAGCAGCAAAAGTTTCATAACACACGGCGGGATCAAGCGTGATAAATATTTCTGTGTTGGCTGCTATGACAAGTGTATCTTTTGGAGTTTTGGCAAAACTAAGAACCGCAACCAACACCAACAAAACCACTAAAACTTTTTTCCACATAAAAATTCCCCCCTGCTTAAAGTTTAATGTAACTATACCACAAATAAAGAATCTTGGCAAGAGCCTTGACAACCTTGAAAAGTAAAGCTGTTCAAAAATAAAACTCTCTCATAACAAAAACCCAGTTTTAGTGAATAAGACAAAAGTGACTTGAAGTTATACTCAACAAAGTTCCAAGACAAAGATGTATATTAAAAGAACATAGAGTTTTTATATCAAAATCACAATACAAGGGCAAAGGGATTGTATTGTTAAGGATGTAACATCGTATACTATATAATGGAAGGCGCCAACCAGGATCCTGGGAAAATACCCCATCGTATATTGGCATAGGTCTAATCTCTTGGGTCATCTTTGCTGGTATAACATAAGGATTTCTAATTGTTTATGGTTGAAGTATTATAGAAAGGCTTTTTCAATCTAAATGTTCATCATGATCTTAAATGAGATTTTGATAAAGATAAAAACCTACCTGTTAAGTGATTTGTTGTCTTTCTTTCTCATTCATTTTGGGAGATTTTCCAGTGAAACTTGAAAACAAAAAAATGGTATGGTATCATACATTATGCTGATGGCGGTGTAGCTCAGATGGTCAGAGCGAGTGATTCATAATCACTATGTCGTGGGTTCGAATCCCACCGCCGCCACCAAAGGATTCATTGATCATAATTGATTCAGTTGGTTACCGTCACAAGGCACTGTTGTGCCTTTTTTTATTGTGCAATGTCTTTGATAAGATTATTTTTAGGGGGTAGATAAGATGCGTAGATATACGATTCTTTTTTTTAGTTTCTTTTGCCTATTGTGTTTTGCTTTTGAAATAAGAATGCCAGTTTTTGATAAAGATAATTCTATACATAGTGTTTATTCCTATGATCATGGTGATAAAAGAGAAATCACCATTGTTTTTTGGGATGAAGATCATCCTAATCCTTTCATTGATCTTGTCTATGACATTTATCGTTTTTTCAAATGGGGTAGATTCTACGATATCGAAACGTTTTTTGTTTTGAAAGAACGTATATTGTTCAAAGATGATTTTTGTGATTCACAATCTTACAATCAGTTAGAAAATTTGCATAACAGTGCGGAGGTTCCTATCGATGATTTTGAAAGAACTGACAAAAATGTTGTCATCTACGTGAGTACATGGAATCACATGTTTTCGAACAAACCGTTGGCTGGTACAAATTACATCTCTTTTGAAAAAGAGGAGTTGGAAGGAACAAGAAGGGATGTCGAGAAAATCTACAGTTGGAAAGAAAATGTTCATCTGAAATCGAGTTTGTTCTTATCCTTATCGATGATTTTTTTGGGGATTTTGACTATCTATTTGAAAAATAAACGGAAAGAAGTCACTGTGATAAAAATTTTCACAACATTGTGTGCCGTTGCAATAGCATCTATGAATGCTGATAATGTTGAATGGTTGATTGTCTTTGGACTGATCTTTGGCACAATCGGCGATGCGTTTATGGAAAAGCCTGAAAGATTCATCTATGGTATGGCTTCATTTCTGATCGGTCATTTGTTTTATTCTATCAGTTTTGGTATCAAATTTACCGTTCCCCCATCATGGATTTTTATAGTGACATTTGCAATATTGACGATTTTGTATTTTGGGGTACTATATAGGTATTTGGTAGGTAATAGATTATCTGTATCTGTATATCTTGTGGCAATAGGAACCATGTTCAGTTTCTCATTTTCTCCTTTCTACAAGGGCATCTACTATCTAAGGTTTCTATTACCCATAGCAGGCGGACTGTTTGTCTTCTCTGACTTTCTCATCGCTGTTGATAAATTTGTGAAAAGAGTACCAGCACGTCATGTGATCATCCTTGGAACGTATTTTGTATCTCAGTTGATTATTTCGTTATCAACGATCTTTTAAAGGACCAATGATTGAACCGTTTTGTGATAATAGTGAAACAATTCACGAAAAATCTTTTTACACCCATCTCTTTTATCCCAACAGGGGGTATCATAATTTTGAAAGGGATTTATAAAAAAACAGATGGTTGATTTTGATAGAAATCACCAAATTTGTGACACCAGCAACCTCTTACGATAGATCAACACCTTCTCGCGAGACTGGGGTTAACCAACCCCAGTTTTTTTCAGATTAGTGGTAAAATCTACAAGGGCGGCGCTGTGAGAAATGTCATTTTATTATTCTTATTATTTTCCTTTCTTGCGTACTGTTTTCAAATAGATCTCGTTGACATCCACTTTTCTCCAAAAGGTGGATGTACCGAAGCCATTATTCAGCAGATAAACCAGACACAAAAAGAGATCAAGATTATGATCTATTCTTTCACATCTGAGCTTATTGCTAATGCGCTTTTACAAGCATTCAACAGAGGAATTTATATAGAAATAATTATCGACGAAGGCAACGATATCTCAAGATATTCTCAAACCTCTTTTCTGAGACAAAATGGAATAAAGGTCTATATCGATGGAAAGGAAGCCATTCATCACAATAAAGTGATCATAATAGACCAAGAAATAGTTATCACTGGTTCATTCAATTTTTCAAAGGCAGCAGAACAATCAAACGCAGAAAATTTAGTAATTCTCAAATCAACTGAATTAGCAAGTATTTATCTCGCAAATTATGAATTACATAAAAACCATTCTTACCTTCGTGTGGAAGAAACAAAAGAGTTCGGTATCGAAGAAACACTCGAAAGCACGCCAGCACAAAATTTATACAACACAAATTAATTAGTGACAATCCATATTTTGCCGTAGAACTAAGCAGCTTGGAAAGAAAAATCAGACCTGCCTTATCATAGATTTTCCTGAAAGATTACCCACCAATTTTGTACATTGTCTTGATTCGATACGAAATCACTTTGAAAATTTGCCATGGGTATGAAGCAACCAAATATTTTTTACGCAATTGACTGTGATTTTCAAGATTAGTTTCTCTATTGTTAAACTCGCACAGAAGAATGAAAATGTTCGGTAGAATAACTGTTGTTATCTTATAACAGGAGTTGATGAAGATGAAAGATTCTAAGTTGTTGTACAAGGTTTTCCTTACCTTTCTGAAGATATCTACCTTTACACTCGGTGGAGGTTATGCAATGATTCCTGTCATGCAGTGGGAAGCTAAGAAACTCGGATGGGTTAGTGAAGATGATTTTTACAAAGATCTTTCACTTGCACAGTCAATCCCCGGTCCGATTGCTTTCAACACTGCTGTAATGATCGGTAAAAGGGTGGCTGGCGTTTTTGGAGCCTTTTTAGCAGGGTTCGCTATCGTTTTACCACCATTCTTCGCAATAGTAGCTGTAGCAAGCTTGATCAAACCTTTTTCGAACAATGTATATGTTCAAGGTTTCTTGAGAGGTTGTTATGCTGCTGTAATAGGGCTTGTTTTCAATGTCCTTTATGGTCTTGTGAAACGTCAAAAATGGGATGTCTTCAAATTAGGAGTTGTATCGATAGGTGTTGTGCTTCTTGTTCTCAATGCTTCTCTACTTATTCCAGTTTTTCTTGGAGTTGTTGGAATTTTATATCTAAAAGGGGGTAAAGCAGAGTGATCTTGAAGCTCATATGGATCTTCCTCAAAATAGGTTTTTTTGCATTTGGTGGAGGCTGGGCAATTGTAGGGATCTTGAGAAATGAAATGATATCGAACAAGATATTGTCTGCTGAAGAATTTACTCAAGCAGTCTCAATAGCACAAATAACTCCAGGTCCTGTTGCGATCAATCTTGCAACATACACTGGTTATAAGTACTTTGGTTTTCTTGGAGCCATAGTAAATACCTTTGCTTTTTTACTCGCTCCTATTTTGATAATTTCGGTCTTGTTCTTATTAGCTAAACGTGTCAAAGTAGATAAAGAAAGATGGTCTAAGGCACTTACAGGTATCACCACGGTGATGATTGCTGTAACTTTGTACTCTCTGGTTGTACCAAAGATAAATGATTTAGTGATGATATCAATTGCCACTGCAGTGTTTTCCTGCATTTCAAAGTTCAAAATTCATCCGCTTATTTTGATCTTTTTGAGTGGGTTTGTTGGTGTGGTTGTTTATGGGTTTCTTTGAGATATAATAAGACCAACAAGGGGGGATTTTGATGAAGAAAGTGTTTTTCGGAATCATCTTGATAATGTCTGTATGTCTTTTTGCTTATGAAGCAACCATTAATTTGCTTGATTTCAAATTCTTCACTTACAAAGTGATCACAGAAGATCAAGAAATTCTTGCTGGTTTTACAAGCGAAAAGACCAAAAATGGTTATGAAGTAACACACTGGTCGAAATTTATCGTCCCAGAAGATGAGGAGCTGAATTACGATTATTTTGCAACGTCTTACTTGGCGGCGGTTTTCACATTTGTTTATAACCCAGCCTATACCAGCTTTTTTAGTATGATCGATATAGACAACCCAACGACATTGAATATGTATGGTATCAAGATCACCTATGATGGTGAGGAGAAAGTTGGAAAGTACGTGGGAAAGAAATTCACCTATTATGTAAATGAAAAGCCATTGATAACTTGGGTTATAAATAAACAAGTGCCCTTGGTTTTGAAATCTATTATCCACGAAACCAACTATACATTTGAACTTGTAGATTTTCAGACAAGGTAATTCTAATCTTTTCTCGCTGCAAAGAGCTCTGCACCAGATAGAAAGTACTTTGTGAGTGTAAAAAACAAAACAAACATTGGTATGCTGGCAATCACTGCGGCCGCCATCATTGCACCTTCGTTGGTATATTTTTCTGTTGCAAATTGAATAATATACAATGGTATCGTTTTCTTCTCAGGACTCTGTATCACAAGCAGAGGCCATAACAGATTGTCCCATTGAGATCTAAATGTCAGAATGGCAAGTGTGGTAATAGCTGGAAGGCTGTTAGGTAAAACTATTCTCCAGTATATGCCAAACTCACTTGTCCCGTCTATTCTTGCCGCATCGATCAATTCGTCTGGGAAAGTCAAAAGATATTGTCTCATCATGAAGATACCAAATGCATTCATCAAAAGAGGAACAATCAATCCTGCATATGTGTCTTGCATACCCATGTTGGTAACAATAAGATAAAGTGGGATCATTATCGCTTCGAAGGGAATCATCATGGTGCTTAGAATCATTAAAAATATAAAGGTTCGTCCTTTGAATCTGTATTTTGCAAGACCATAGCCTGTCAATGAACACAAAAGTACAGTTCCAATTGTTGTCAAAGAAGCTACTAAAAATGAATTCCAAATACTCTTCAGATAGAAAAACTTCCCGTCATTTCCTTTTATAGCCTGCCAATAATTCTCCCATTTGAACTCTCCACTGATCCATGGGTATGGTATTTTCATTATGTTTCTCGAAGACATTATAGAAGCTGTGAACATGAAAACAATAGGTGTGAGAATGAAAACTGCAAATATTATCAAGAACAACCATATGATGATATCTATGAATATTGACTGTTTCACATTATCACCTTCAGTAAGTAACATCTTCAGTTTTTGAGAATTTGATCTGAAGATAACTGAAAGACATGATTATCGAGAAAAGTATTACACTCATAGCACTCGCTCTACCAATTTGCCGATCTCTTATAGCTGTGTTGTATATATTGAGCGTTATTACATCAATTGGTTTGAGAGGAGCACCACCTTGAACGAACAAATATTGTGTACTGAAGGTTCTAAGGCATTGAATCATTGACATAACTGACACCAATAATGTTGTAGGTTTTATCAAGGGTAATGTAATATAGAAAAAATCTTGCCATTTGTTTGCACCATCTATTATGGCAGCTTCATGAACAGATCTGGGGATACTCGCCATACCAGCAACAAAGATGATTGTAAAATAACCAACGTATTTCCAGAAATAAACTATTATAGTTGCAAATCTCAACATACTTTCGTTCGATAGCCAGTGATAATCAATTCCTTTAGTACTAAAGATGAAGTTCAAAAATTGGTTAGACAATCCTCTTGGATCAAAGATTAGAAGCCAGATTGCTGCTGCAACAACTGATGATAGAACCGCTGGTGAATAATACGCCATTTGAAGGAATTTTTGAAATCTTCTTCTGGTAAGTATCAAAGCCGCAAAAATTAAACTGAATACAACCATAGGAATGAAAGTGCCAATGGCAAAAATAGTCGTTGCTTTGATTGAATTCCAAAAAGCTTCTGATTTAAAAAGATATATGTAGTTGTTGAAACCTATGAATTTTGGAGCTTTAAGCGATAAAAGTTCCTTTCTGAAAAAACTCATCCAAAAGGCGTTAGCCATGGGATAAAAACTGAATATCGCAAAAAAGACTATCGCAGGTATTGTGAACACAAATCCCCAAAATGCCTTCTTTCTTTCTAAAGTTCTCAGATACATCACCTCAGAAAAAGGTGGGCTGTGCCCACCTTTTGTTTATTCTTCTTGGAGAAGTTCGTTTGCTTTTTTCTTTAATGTCTTTAAAGCCTCTTCTGGAGTCGTTGTTGTAAGCATCACTGATTCAACAGCTTCTTTTATCAACTGTTCGAACTGAGGTCCCTTAGGATGAAGTGGAACGATATGAGCTTTCTCCATATCTTCCAAGAAGACTTTTGCGTATGGATAGTTTTTGAAGGTATCAGATTCAATCAAAGATTTCTTAGGTTGTATGAGACCTACATTTAAAAGGTAATCTTCCGGGTGGCTAAGCATGTAATTTATGAATCTCCAAGCCCATTCTTGTTTTTCTTTCGAACTCTCTGCATTCACCATATAGTAATGTCCGTAATAGTTGCATCTCACATCTTTTATGGCATCTTTAAAAACTGGGAATGGTACAACCATCCATTCTTTGCTGTTGTAAAAGTCTGGGTTTTCTGCCTTGATTCTGTCTATTTGATACAAACCAGACAGACACATCGTAACGGTATTGTTGTCTTTGTTGAATTCTTTTCTTGCTGCGTTGTAGGTTGGAGAGCCAAGGTTTTTTCCATTCGGTCCCCATTCTTTCATAAATTTCAATACTCTTAACCATGCTTCATCGTTCACAATCGCCGTTTTTCCATCTTCACTGAACAAGGCTCCTCCAAGTTGCTCAACCATCGGTAGAAAGAAAGTCAAATAATATGGGTATCTAAAGTCAAATCCCCTTCTCTTTATGATTTGCCCTTCTCTTATGACCAATCTTTCACTAACCTGCACCATTTCTTCCCACGTTTTTGGATAATCTTTTTCTGGGTCAAGTCCAACTTGTTTAAAGTACTTTTTGTTGATAAAAATACACCAGTTTGTGAGTTCCAAAGGTAAACCGTAGATCTTACCTTGGTATGTGACAGCATCAAGAGCACCTTCAATATACAAATTTCTCAACTCATCAAAAGATTTCAAGCCAAGTGCATTCAGACTCACCGGAGCAACTCTTTCGTTTACGATATAGGGATAAGCATCTTGTATCTCCATATTGAAGATATCAGGACCTTTGCGTGCCGCAAAGGCTGTCAATACGACTTCTCTGATCTTTGCCGATGGATATGTCACACGTGTGATTTTGACATTCGGATACATTTTCTCAAATTCTTGAATATATCGCTCTTCAAGTGGTGTTCTGTTAGGATCTTCATGAGTCCAGATAACTATCTCAATTTGAGCAGCACAAACCACGATTCCTAATGAAAGCAACACAATCCACACAACCCACTTCATGTTCACTCACCCCCTTAAGATTTAACCTTATGCTCTAATATTATAACGTTGATCGATCTGAAATCAAAATATCACCGGTTTCTATCTTAATCTTGCTAAATAAAAAATCGGGATGAGTCACATCCCGAACTCTTGAAACGCCGTATTTTTAAGTGGCGCCCCCAAGGGGATTCGAACCCCTGCTTCTGGCTTGAAAGGCCAGTGTCCTAGGCCGCTAGACGATGGGGGCATCGTCACAACGTTATATTACACTATGTCATCAAAATGGTCAAGAGGTCTTTCATAAAAAAGGCGGCAGTTGCCGCCTGGTCGGGGCGACTGGACTTGAACCAGCGACCTCTTGCGCCCCATGCAAGCGCGCTAGCCAAACTGCGCCACGCCCCGCGTAACTAATAATACCACTTGAACAGAAGTATTTCAAGTCTCAAACTTTGGATCATCTTCACCACGACAGATTCTGATGATTTTGTCTTTACTATTGGAGTAACTGCATTTAATTATTGATCTTTATAAAGGAGATATCAAACCTTGCTTGGAAAACTTCGTATTTTCTATTTTGTGTTGTGATGTTTTCAACATTATCAAATTGAGTTGACTGTTATAAATTGTGTGATATGATTGATAAGGTACATAAGAAATTTGGAGAGGTGATAGAAAGGTGAAAGAGAAAATACATCCCGAGATGAAGTTTGTTTCGCTAAAATGTGCGTGTGGTGCTGAACATAAGTTTTATACAACACGTGAGAACGTGAGGATCGACGTGTGTTCAAATTGTCATCCTTTGTACAAAGGTCTATCTGGTGCAAGCTTGGTAATAGATACAGAAGGTAGAATAGAGAAATTCCGCCGTAAATATAAAAACAAACAATACTGATAGGCAATACATTTTTCAAGGAGGGGCATTTTGTGACAAAGGTTGGAGATGTCGTGAAGAGCAAAGTAACTCAGATTACAAAATTCGGAGCAATGGTCACACTCGAGAGTGGAGAAGCAGGTTTTATCCATATTTCGAAAATAGCAAATCAGTACGTGAAGAACGTTGAGGATTTTCTCAAGCAAGGTCAAGAAATCACTGCAAGAGTCATTGGAAAGACCAAGGATGGTAAGTGGGAACTGTCTTTGAAGGAGCAGAAGGGATCAGAAAAAGGTTCAGAAGAACAAAAGGGAACAAGCAAGGCTGAGTTTGAGAAGAAACTCGCGAGGTTCATGAAGGAAAGCGAAAGGAAAATGGCAGAGTATCGAAAAAGGGTTGAGAAAAAGGGTGGGAGGTTCTAAAGAAGGTTTTCAAGCCTTTCAGGAAATGGTTCAACGTTTCTGATCACAATTACCTTGGTTCCAGTATCTATTAAGGCATCTAAGGTTTCTACATCTTGATTGAGCATACGTACACAACCATGGGAGATTCTTTTTCCGATCTCCCATGGTTTTGTTGTTCCATGGATACCATACGTTGGATTTGACAATTGGAGAAATCTGGTACCTAAACCATTTATTGGTGAACGTGGTGGTATATACTCTCCGTACCAGTATAGTGCTGGATCGACTTCTTTTTTCACGATCCAGTAGACACCTGGTGGAGTAGTGTCACTCTTTCCAATGGCAGCTGGAAATGTCCTGACTAAAACTCCATTGTAATACAACGCAAGACGGGCTGTCATTGTATTTATGACCACCGTTGTCAAGGAACTATTGAATTTGATTTTTGCTAATTTCAAAACAGTGCCAGCAATGAGTTTGCTTCCATCTTCTAAGCCATTTGCGATCTCAAGGTCAGCTATTCTAAGACCATATATATTGGCTATTGCCCAAAGAGTTTCGCCAGACTTGACAACATGCTGATATGGTGGAATCTGCTCAACAACAAAGGGTACAGTGTTTCCTCTGAGAAAATTGGCTATTCCTGCAAGAATAAAGATATCTTTTTCTACCTTATTTTTCAGGCCGTAAGCCAGATCAAACTCAAAAGTGATTTTGTCTATTCCATCCTTGAGTTTATCATCGGTGTAAAGATAAAGAGTATCCGAATAAGTGAAAGATCTGAACGAGACGTTCTGTAATTTACAGTCTCTCAGTTTCCAACCGTTCGGAATCTTTAGAATAATGTATAATCTTTTGTTATTTTCGACATCGGTGAATAGAGAAATCTCTGGTTGTGTTCTGTAAGAAGATATTTGTAAAATAGATGGGCTTGTTCCTCTCATGATGCTATGCAGAATGTTCTGCCCGAAGATTTCTGGTACAATCCAGTTTGTCCTTGATACATCAAAAGTCAAATTTTGTTCAGAAACTTCCTTGGGTAATCTATGTCCAGTTTGAGTGAAAATATAACTTTTTAATGGACCTGATTGAGAATACAAAGGTTTCACAGATATCGTTAATTTTTCGTTTTGAAAAGAAACTACTGATAATTCATGATCTATTCCAAAGCTCAGCAAGTTCAGATAAAATAGCAAGAGCAATACGGCCTTTTTCATCGGGTCCCACTCTCTTTACAATCCCGTCTCTCTTGAAGATAATCACATTATTTTGATCGTTCCCCATTGCCTCAGCTTTGTTCGCAATTATCATATCTAAGTTCTTTTTAACCATTTTCTCCTTAGCATATTCCTCAAGAGAATCTGTTTCAACGGCAAAACCAACTAAGATTTTGTCCTTTTTTCTCTCACCTAGATATTTCAAAATATCGATCGTCTTTTTCAAAGGTATGTTTAATTCATCAGAGTCTTTCTTTATCTTACTCTTACTTATATCAATTGGAGTATAATCAGCAACGGCTGCTGCCATTATTACAGCATCCATTTGATCAAATTTTTTGGTTACTGCATCAAACATTTGCTGAGCACTCTCGACTCTTATGAATTCATTCACAAAGTGAGGTACACTGAGATTTGTAGGGCCCGAGATCAATGTTACTGTTGCACCCAAGCGCACCGCCATTTTTGCGAGCTCATAACCCATCTTTCCACTTGATCGATTAGAGATGATTCTAACTGGATCAATCGATTCCCACGTTGGTCCAGCAGTTATTAACAATTTCATATCTTTCAAAGGTTTTTCACTGTTGAGAATCTCTATAGCTTCCCGTACAAGTTCGTTTTCTGGGTATCTTCCCTTACCAAACTCTCCACAAGCAAGGTGCCCTACAGATGGTTCCAGAATCCACCAGCCTCTGTCTCGTAAGATTTGAAGATTAGCTTGAGTTGCAGCATTTTCATACATTCTGTAGTTCATCGCAGGTACTAACAATTTTTTGTTCCCATCGTGTGCAAGGCACACCATCGTTAGAAGATTATCTGCTATGCCATGTGCTATCTTTGCAATTGTATTTGCCGTTGCTGGAGCAACAACAAACACATCTGGCCACTTTGACAGTTCTGTATGTGGTATGAAGCCGTTCTTAATCTCAAAGGCGTTTGAATCAGAGTAGACTTCACAATTTCCAACGGCCGAGAATAAATCTTTTGAAACGAGTTTTTCGGCACTCTGCGTCATCACTATCTTGAGTTCGTTACCAGATTTCCTGAGTGAGCTAACGAGCTCGGCGACTTTGTACAGTGCAATACACCCAGTTATTCCAATGAGTATTTTCATATTATTTCACTTCAGGTAGGAGTATCTTGAGTATCTCTTCGTTCTTTATTCTTATATAACCTTCCTGAAGTTCTCTGAATGCAATTGAAACTAAATTACCATCTGGTGTTGTAACATACGGTTTTGCATATTCTTTTAGTGCCTCTGCTCTCTTGGCAACAGCGATGGGTACAGCATATTTGTAAGGTATTCTCTTGGATAGGTAATCATAATCAATAACTGGTTTACTCACTCTTTCCACCTCCATTTTCAAAAAACTTGTGCAAACCCAGTCGATCAATTACACGTTTGACTTTTAATTGCTCTGCAACAATTATGGAACAAAGTTGGTCGATCGATTCTTGTAATTGCGCATTGACTATTATATATTCAAAATTCGGTATATAAGAGAGTTCTTTTTTAGCATCTTCAAGTCTTCTATAGAGATTTTCTTTGTCTTCTGTACCGCGATTCATCAATCTTTGCTTGAGCACATCAAAAGAAGGTGGAGCAATAAATATATAAACAGCGTCTTTATACTTGTTCATCACAGTCATTGCACCTTGTACATCGATGTCGAGCAATACACTCTTGCCATTTTCAATTTGTTCCTCTACAAATTTCTTTGGTGTACCATAATAGTAGTTATGGACTACTGCCCATTCAAGAAATTCATCACGCTCAATCATATCTCTGAATTTGACAACATCAACAAAGAAATAATCTCTTCCTTCGACTTCATTTGGTCTCTTGGGTCTGGTGGTACAAGAAACAGAGAATACGACGTTTTTGATTTTCTTCAATGTCGATTCTATAATAGAGGTTTTGCCCACGCCCGATGGTCCGCTGATAACATACAAAATACCTTTCACTTTGCTACCTCACTTTGTTCAAATTTTCTTCGATCTCTATCATCGATTGTTTGAATCTCTGTGCAATTGTCTCTGGTTGGATCGCACTGAGTATAATGTGGTTGCTATCTGTAATCAATATAGCCCTTGTTTTCCTGCCATAAGTGGCATCGATGAGTTTTCCTTCGTCTTTGGCTTCATCTTTGAGTCGTTTCAAAGGAGCAGATTCTGGATTCACAATCGCTATCACACGATCACCCGAAATTACATTACCAAAACCAATGTTGATCAAACCATACATTGCGGACCACACCTCCTAATGATCATTCGATGTTTTGGATCTGCTCTCTGAATTGAGAGATCAGTACCTTTGCCCTCAACGCATCGTCTATGATCCTCTGATCCTGTGATTTAGATAGGATCGTGTTTACCTCCCTGAACATTTCTTGTGCTACAAAATCAAGATGGTTACCAACAGAATCATTTGATTTAAGCAACTCTTCGGCCTTTTGTAAATGACTTTTCAATCTGGCAAGTTCTTCACGTATATCGGCTCGCTGAACAGCAAAAACCACTGCATTCTCAAGCAAATCTTCATTGAGTTGTACGTCATTATCAAGCATTCTCTTTACATCCTGTTTGATTTTTTCTTTCATGAGTATAGAAGACTCTTCACTGAATTTAGATATACCATTCTGTATAACCAGCAATTGCTGAAGTATTTTTTCAAGATCATGTGCTAACCTGGTCCCTTCACTTGTTCTCTCTTCATCGAGTGATTTTAAAGTTTTATCCAAAACATCTTTTACAATCCCAAAAATCTGCTGTTCTTGTTGTTGAGACAGTTCAAATCTCACAAGATCTCGAAAACGTAAAAGGTTATCTAAGTTGACTGGCTCTGGTATTCCAAGCTGACCAACGAGATCTTCCAAAGCATCATAGTAACTCTTTGCCAGACCATAATCGACTTTCACTGCATTCAGAGGAGTCAAGAATTCCACATATATTCTGAGGGTTATCTTGCCCCTTTTAATAACATTTTGTATCGATTGGATCAGCTCGTTTTCTCTGCTGAACATAAAAGATGGTAATTGAATATCTGTGACAAGATATTTTGAATTCAACGACTTTATTTCGCAGACTACTCTATAGCTTTGTTCTATTTTTTCGTATCTTGCATAACCTGTCATGCTTTTTGGCAAAATATCCCCACCTATGTCCGATTATAACACGTTTCAATCAATCATGGACATCTATCTTTCAAAATGATGCCTATATCTCTCTGTAACTCGTTTGATCTTTAAAAAGCTGCGCCAAAACGGAAGAATGGTTTGAAGTTCTCAAAAGTCCAGTTACCATCAAAGTTGTAGGCCACACCAAAACCAATCACTCCCAACATGGGTATTGCAATATCAAGTTCAGGCCCCGCCGTGAAATTGAATCCAGTCTTCCAAAGACTCTCACCTGTACCTCCAATATCGGCAAATGCAAGTAAATACATAGGTACAGTCTGTGATTTCAAATCATATCTCAACTCGACACTGCCAAGCCAACCAGCTTTTTGTTCAGTACTTTCCACACCTCTTACAGCATTGACACCATAGAACAATATAGTCTCTTGATCAGTTCCAGAAACTCTGTACTTTTCCAAGAACAAACTTGAAGCAAAACCTCTAAATGCTAACGAGAACAAGTCTTCATATATTGGCACGAAAAATCTTGCGTCGAGTCTTGCCTTCCAGTAATCTCGGTCATCTAATATTCCGAAAAGACCTGCTTTATCCAATCCAAGATAGAGATATTGACCATTTGTCGCAAAAATTGCGCTATTACGAGTATCATAAGAATAGTTACCTGACAAAATCAGCGTGTTCTCATCGTCACTCAGGTATGAATGATATCTATATTCATAAGTTGCACCTATTCCAAAAGCATGACCTTGTGATCTGAGTGTTGTGAAATTTCCACCTATTTTGAAGATGTTTGTTACTGACGAATCAGAGGTATTATACTCATAGCTGAAGACCGCTCCAAGTGTCGCCGGTAGCTCAAAAGGCTTTCTAATAGAATAATCAAAACTAATGCTCTTTACCGTCAATCCGAGTTTACCAGTGACAGAAAAACTCTGTCCATACCCAAATGGGTTTGTGGCGCCAAGTGTCACCTCTCCCATAAAACCCTCATACCACGGTCCATCAGGAGGGGTCCATGATATACCACCTGTGAAATCGAACTTTCTCTTCTTTTCAGTTATATCTATTGTGACCTTGACTTCAGTTGAATCCATCGTACCTACAGGATATGCACTAACAGATTCGAAAAATTTAGTTCGGTTCAAAGCAGATACCGTGTCGTAGAAATCCTGTTTCTTAAGAGATTCTCCCTTTTCAAATGTGATCAAGTCATTTATAACATACTGCTTGGTCGTTTCAAGGCCTTTGAGTTCTACTTCAGAAATATATTTCTCCAAAACCTGAAATTGCAATACATCACCTTGTTCTCTTGTTAAAACATACGTCATTGGATAGCCTTTGTTTTCATAATAATCAACAATCGCCTGCATGGATTTGAGAATATCAACGTTGTAGACGATTTGACCTGGTTTTAGAGCTAAAGAATTTCTGAGTTCTGTCGTTGAAACGAGTTTATTTCCTGTGATTTCAATATCTTTGTAGAATTTACCATCAGATATGATTTTTTTCAGAACTACGTTGATCTTCAAAACAGCTGTTTTTTCATCAACACCAGGTACCTCCATCTTTTCAAAATTGATTGCCGTGTCTTTATCAAAGTATACATATTTACTCAGTACACTCATGACAGATGACATATTTTCAACCGTAGGATAACAACGTTTGATGTCTTTAGTAAGGATTCTCAAAAATCCTGGAGTCGTGTAAAAATCTTTGAGTGTGTCTATCTTTATCTGCTGTCTGATCTTAGAAAAATCTATACCTTCGGTCTCACCTTCAAAATATATTTCCCAAAGCGCATACTCAGTTATCTTAAAAACGTAGATATCTTTATCCAAATCCCCACTGACTTCTACCAAGAAATAACCAGCTTCATCAAATTTTTCTTTGATCGCCTGCAGTGAATCTCTGACTTTTGCAATACTAAGTGCTTTATTTTTTTCAAGCTTCACGACCGACTCCAGATCAGCCTTTTTAACCAGTTCTGGCCCAACAAGATCTATTCTCCACCCTTTCACAACGGGATTTTCCTGAACATTAATCTGAAGCACATATCCATTAATTGATGAAATCATTTTTGGTTCAAGAGAAGAAAAATAACCTGTATCGAAAATCTTTTTGAGAAGTTCCTGAACCCCTTGATCCGTCAATTCAACATTCAGATAGTCTCTTGCAACGGCAATCAGTTCCGAAGATTCAACAGTTTCAAGCCCCGTGAAAACAAGATTACTTATAACTACCGCGCTTAGTACGCAAGATATTAGGACTAAAAACAAAAAAGTTAACACCAACCTCATTGAGACACCTCCTCTGTGACGCTTTTTTCAAGTTCTTCAATTATTTGATAGACAAACTTTATAGCAGAAGGCGAATAAAGATCTTTCAATAATTCTTTGAGTTGAGCATTGGATATAAAATAAGATCTTCCATCCTTAGATCTATACACCGTTAATTCTACATCATTCGAAGATATAAGCAATGTAGAAATTGAATCCGATAACTCTCCAATCTCTTGACAATCAACATGGCTTGTATCAAAACAGGCTTTAACTATTGTACCAACACCTTTGGTGCTTTTTATCTGTGTACTCCCACCGGTCGCTTCGGTTGCCTGTTTCAAGAAAGGTAAACCAAGCCCAACTCTTCTCACACGAGGATCTCGTGTCGTGTAAAATGGATCGAATATTTTGGAGAGTTGTTCTTGATCCATGCCTTTTCCATTGTCTTCAACTTGAAAACAAAACCAGTTTTTGTTCTGTTCAATCTTCAGAGTCACTTTGCTTGCACCCGCATTGAAAGAATTCTGTACGATATCCATTATGTGATCAGATATCGTCCTCAATCCCATATCGAAAGAACCTTCTCTCTACTTGGCATGGATAAGACATCGAATAACTCTTTGAGGTTCAAATCTTCTATTGCAAATCTTGTAAATCTACAGCCTATTTCATCGGGAGCGTGGGCATCTGAACTGCTCAATACAACAAATCCCGATTTGATACCTTGAATCCAACCTTCTTTGCTACGTGCCTCAGCCAGTTTAACTCGATCATCTTTTGGAAAGACACCAAGTTGGTATAACACACCAAACCGTCTTTCAATATGCGCATAAACTGGTATTCCTTCGTAAGAGCAAATGATATCTACAAGATCAGTGAGCGATAGTTGTAAAGCAAGACCCAGGAAATCTTCTTCAAGATTTTGAAATTCGTCTTGTTCATTTACAATTATTTGATATCCCATCAACTCGGGATCATAAGTGGTTTTAGGTAAGAATTTTTTGACAAAATCACATAGATTTGAAGCCGCTTCAATTGAATGAAAATAAGCAAGTACATGTACTTCCTCAAAAGAGGTGAGTTCCACGCCAGGAATAAAAAAACCATTGATTCTCTTTGCGAAGCTTACCAGATTGCGACAAGAATTATGATCTGTTATGGAAATTATATCCATTTGTTTTTCTTTAATCTTTTGAGATATGACGCTTGGTACCATCGTTATTTGAGCGCAAGGTGAAAGACATGAATGCACATGAAGATCTGCTTTTATCATGATTTAATCCCAATTGAATATAACAAACCCGCAACCTCAAAAGGAGATTTGCTGGTTTTTAGCAAACATATACCTTCATGTTCTGCCTTGACAATGGTTTCTTGTGGGTATTTGTGATCGTTACACAGAACTATTGCTTTTATACCAGAAATAGCCGCCACTGCAACGATATTCACATGTGATTGCACAGTTACCCAAATTGAAGAAGGTTTTGCATGTGACATAACCTCGCTGAGAAGATCTCCACTACAACCATAGAGTATTTCTTGCTCGCAATTTCCACAGCAAACTTCCAATCCCAATCTTTCTACAACTTGAGAAATTTTCATTGTTTTGCCTCCCTTCCCCTTAAAAACTCCATTTCGACCACTACACCTGCACCAACCTTTGACATGACTATCATGTTATCCGAACAGCGTTTCATATTGGCAAGCCCCATTCCTGCACCAAAACCAAGTTCTCTCACATAATCTGGTGCTGTGGAATAGCCTTCACGCATTGCCAGTTCAACATCTTCGATACCTTTACCTGTATCTTCTACTCTGACAAAAATGCTCTCTGGTTTTATGAAACAGTATATTGCGCCTGTACTACCACTGTGAATAACCACATTTGTTTCAGCTTCATAAGTGGCGATTGACACTCGCCTTGCCGTTTTCTCATCGACACCTTTTGAAAGTAAGAACTGCCTCAACTTAGAGGCACCTACCCCAGCGAGGTTTATATCAAAGTAATCTATGGCAAAATAAAAATCTGCACCAGATTTGTCAAGCCTTTCACCTGTCAGAAGAGATCTCGCAAAATATTCTGGACTGTCAAGAACCTCGCGACGTCTTTCATCATGAAGGTAAACAAGTCCAAGTTTTGCAAGTAAAGCCATCATCACATCATTTTTGGTAACTATTCCAACTAACCTTCTTTCATTATCTATAACTGGAAATCTACCATAAGGCCATTTTTCAAAAAATTCTATTACCTCTTTCAAAGTTGCCGTACTATCTATAGAAACAACGTTCTTTGTCATTCTATTTTCGACAGTATCATCTATATATCCTCCTTCCAATGCTTTTATTATGTCTTCTATACTCACTATGCCTATGAGTTTTCTATTGTTATCAACTACAGGAAGACCAGAAATTCTTTTGATTCGAAGGATTTCTTTAACTTGTCTGAGTGTCCTATCAGGTCTTACAGATATAACGCTGTGATTCATTATTTCCGTGATGGACATGTCTAAGAAGAAACTCTGCACGCGATCGAGAATTTTTTCCATTTCTCAAGCACCCCAAACAGGTTTGAGTTTTTTATTGTAAAGTCTTCCACATGCTTCAAACATCGTCATCTTTGTGATGGCAAGAACTATTCCACTAACTCTTGCCATTTCTATCGTTTCAGATGGAAGATAATCTTTTCTGACCACCACAACTGCTTGTATTCCCACAACTTCTGCTGTTCTAACAACTTGTGGTGTCGTCAATCCAGTCAACAAGATCATACTCGGTCTTGCTATTGCCAAAACTTCACTCATCAAATCCGAAGCAGCAACATATTCGAACTCGAGTTCATCAATCTTCTCCTCACCAACGAGAATTTTTGCCTTGACTTCTGCCAAAATCTCTGAAAGCTTCACAGATTCACCTCCTTGAGCAAATCTCCTGTGTAACGGTATTTCACAAATGCTTCATAAGTCCATGGGCAGAGCTCTTTAAAGATCCGAGCGACAGCTATCGCAAATTGTTGCATTTCCCACTGAGCATGAGAATCCGCTCTCAATGAAAGAAAATTCATCAGGCTTCTCCCATTAACTGTCCAAATAAATTGTGTATAGGTAGCAAGTGGAAGGACTAATCGGGCGATTTCTCTTTGAAATCCAATCTCCAATAACTGCTTATAGCATTGATAGGATGCTTCATAAGCCTGTTCAAAAATTTTTCTTGCCTTTTCATCTTGTTTTTTGTCGGTTCTTTTTTCAAAGTCAGGCAGATAAAATTCGTCAGTAAGTTCAGTATATCTCCCACTCAATTCATTGTATGATGCTATTCTGTGCCTCATCCACTGCCTTGCCACGAAAATGGGACATTTAATGTGAAAGGTGAAAACGATATGTTCAAACGGTGATTCATGACCACTTTTCAACAGATGTTCTAACAATTTTTTGTCTCTCTGCTCATCAATTGGTTCCTTGCCGTGTGATATTCTTGCAGCTCGAACTACCGAAATGTCATTGCCCATATTGTCAACCAATTTCACAAAACCCCTATCGAGAACTTCTATTATCACTCTGACTCCTCCTTGTTCTTGGTAACACACGCGTATGCGTTATGATCGTGTATGGATTCAAAACTCTCAACTTCCACTTTATACCATAGTACTCTGTTATCTTCATTCAATTTTATTGCGACTTCTCTTGCGACATCCTCGACAAATCTTGGATTGTCATAAGCATGTTCAGTCACGAACTTCTCATCGACTCTTTTTAAAATAGTGTACACTGGTGAACTTGCACTCTTTTCTGCATATTCTATCAGTTCCTCGAACCATATCAACCTTTTTGAGCGCGCATGGATCCAAACAATCGCCCTTTGATTATGCGCTCCCCTTTCACTGATTTCTTTAGAACACGGACACAAAGTCAATATTGGTACGCCAACAGATACGGTGAAGTCATATACATCAGCCGATTTTTGTCCATCTATACGACAAATGTACTTCGTAAAACTCTCTTGATTAGAAACAGGGGCATTTTTTAGCACAAAGTATGGAAATTCTATCTCAACTCTCGCAATACTTGCCTTCAAATTTATTCTAAGCTCTTCGAGCATCTGCTTTATGAGTCTTGGATCTATTCCCAGGCGGTATCTGTTCAAAACTTCGACGAACCTACTCATGTGGGTCCCTCGAAATTCAACTGGTAAATCAACATACATGTTTATTTTCGCCACTGTATCTTGATATCCATTTTTCCTGTCCATCACAGTGACAGGATAACTCAAATTTTTTATACCAACTCTTTGCAGGTATACATTCCTATTATCTGGCTGGCTTTGTACATCTTTCATTCACTCATTCACCTCTATAGGTCACAAAAGCGTCTTCACTTTCCCAAACAGTTATCTCATAAAGCGTGTATCTCTCATCCATAAATTTGATCTTTAATTTATTCCAGATCCATCTTGCTATGTTTTCAGCCGTTGGCTGATCGATAATTTCATTAAGATAACTGTGATCAAGTTTATCAAGAATCTCCTTTCTTACAATGTCTTTTAGTTCAAGAAAGTCTATGATCATACCTTCTTCATTAGGCTCACCGCGAAGAGTTACTCTTAATTTGTAAGTATGACCGTGGAGTGATTCACACTTTCCATGGTATTTCTCAAGCTTGTGCGCGGCATCAAATTTGAAATCTCTTGATATAAAAAACATAATTTTCATCTCCCTAAAACGCTGGTCAAGGACATCCTCAACAAAAAATAACTAATCTGTACACTGTGTTTGGCCCGATTCCATAGCCATTGAAACTGTGAGGTCTTTAATTTGTAAGGGATATATCACAAAAGACTTTCCTCCTTTACCATTTAATTTTATCATTCTAAAGCAAACAGTGTAGAATATTTCAAAGGAGGTAAGAAAATGGAGCAAAAGGATAGATTTGTGCAAATTAAAGAAAGGCAAAAAAGGATTGAGGAAAATCTATCAAAAATCGACCACAAGATTGCAGTTCTCAGTGGAAAAGGTGGCGTTGGCAAGACAACGGTCGCGGTGAACTTAGCAGTTGCACTTGCGGAAGAAGGTTTTGAAGTTGGCTTAGCTGATCTGGATATACATGGTCCAAATGTTGCTCGAATGCTTGGTTTAATGGATGAACCAATGATGCAAAATGGATTCATTGTTCCTATGAAATATCTGACCAATTTGAAAGTTCTTTCGATGGCGATGTTGCTCGAGGATGGACAGCCAATTGTATGGAGAGGACCTTTGAAACATACCGTTATTCAACAATTCCTCGGCGATACTGACTGGGGAAAACTCGATTTTCTCATATTCGATTTGCCACCGGGAACTGGAGATGAGGCACTTAGTCTTTTTCAGATGGTAAAGCTCGATGGAACTTTGATAGTTACCACACCACAACGTGTTGCCGTTGACGATGTTCAAAGAGCCATAAATTTTGTCAATGAAATGGGACAAACGGTACTTGGATTTGTGACCAATATGTCTTATTTGATCTGCCCCAATTGTGGTACTAAAATAAAACCCTTTGGTGAAGGCGTCGTGAACGAACTGTCAGAAGTGACGGGTGTAAAGTGCTTAGGCGAGATACCAATGGATCCTGTGGTAGCTCAATACTCAGATGCAGGTAAACCAGTTGTTTCTTTTCTCAGAGGTTCGGAAGCCGAAAAAAGTTTCAGATCACTTGTTGCAAACGTTCTCTCGTCAATTGGGGGCTGATCAAAATTCATCTTTTTGCACCTATAAACCATTTTGTGTCTGATTTTTATGTTTCCTTTTTAACACCTCTTGCACCATATTTTATGCAAAAATATCACGCGGACACGAGGCAGATTGCTTTATTTATCACCGCAATCTCTTTTATTTCGTCCATCTTCCAGATATTTTTTGGTACTCTATCTGATAAAATCGAGAGTAGATTCAAATTCATATACATCCTGACAACTATAACGGTTTTGTTCATAAGTGTGATTGAATTTGCACCAAATATTTTTGTGTTATTCCTTTTTTTCATAATAGCTTTCTTTGCCAACTCTGCATTTCATCCAATGGGTGCAGCTGCTGCCCATAGTTTGTCTGTAAAATCGATGCCATTTTTTGTCGCTGCGGGAACCCTTGGCACTGCTGTTGGGCCTATTTTCGTGACAATTTTCTCTTCAAAAATAGGTCTCAAATTTTTATGGTTAGTCGGCTTACCTGTACTGATCATATTAGCATTCATGATAAAATCAGAACCACCACTCAGCCATATACGAACCAATACTGAATCTGTGAAGATCAATTCAAAACAGAAGAAGATATTATTCGATTTATGGCTCTTAGTTACTGCGAGAACTCTGGTTATGTCTATTGGCCATCTTTACGCACCTATTATGTCTACACAGAAAGGCTTTTCGCTCGTCTTTGGAGGCACCTTACTTTCAATAGGTGTAGCGATTGGAGTTTTTACAACGATGTTAGGATCCTGGCTTAGTAATAAGTTTGGTAATCTCATTACAAACCTTATCAGCTTTCTTGGAATGGGTATCGCACTTTTGATTTTCGTTCGCGCATCAGATATGATAACCTTGTTGATCGGTTATGTCTTGATAGATGGATTTGGTTATTTGACCATGTCATCAAATCTTTCACAAGCTCAAATAGCTTTACCCAATCATACATCTTTTGCTTCATCTGTGGTTATGGGATTTGCTTGGGCTTGTGGTACTGGACTTAGAGTTTTTATGATCCTTCCTTTTGGGGATAATATTGGTGTGATAATTTACTTGACGATATTGATATCGCTTTTGATGGCTTTTATTGTATTCTTAAAGGGGCGAAAAGCATGTTTTTTGCGGAACAAAAAAGCATAGAACCCAGGAAATTAGCCATGTATTTTACATTAGCTTACACGGCAGTTTTTGTAACCTTATGCCTGTTGTACAAGAATTTCTTCAATACCATCTTATTCACGTTTATTTCAGTTATGGTTGTAGATGCAGTTGCTGGACTTGTAACGAAGATTTTCAGGATTTCTAAGAAATTGTCAGTCATTATCTCAATTGTGATTTGCTTTTCGGTGTTTATTTGGAGTTTGGTGACGATTATCCCAAGTGCCTTCACGCAATTTACCAGTTTCTACACATTGATTACGGACATAATTGAAAAAAGAACATGGGAACAATATATACAGAATAATGAGCAATTATTGAAGATGCTGAACGGCATAGTTGACTTCATAAAACCGAGTATTAATCAACTTGGAAATTATTTAATAAGAACTGTTGCATCACAAATCCCTGGAGCGCTCGTTGTATTGTTTTTTACAATAATCGGTATCATCTATGTTTCTTTGTATTCAGGCAAAATAGTCAAAATCATTCCGCTTGTGTATCCAAAGAAGTGTAGAGAATACGTTGATAACTTTGTAAAAGAGCTGAAAGTTAATATGCGCCGATTCATAGGAGTTATAACATTGAATGCAATTATAGTAGGTCTTGCTTTTTTTGCATTGTTCAGATTTATGAACATACCTTATGCCCCATTGGTAGCCTTCTGGGCTTTTTTGACAAATTTCATACCAATTGTTGGTGTTTTCTTTGAGTTCATTCCCATATTCTTGTTTTCTCTTTCTTTGGGATTACAAGGTATGTTATGGGTCGTATTTTTCTCAATAGTCATACATCTTGGCGTTTTTATACTATTCTTTGAAATTATGAAGGGGTACGCCAAGGTTAATCCCGTTGTGATGATTTTCTCAATACTACTTACAGGCGAAATTTTTGGACCAGTTGGTGTATTTTTTGGCGTACCGGCAGCAGTCTTTGTAATCATCTTTTATAAACAATTTGTTTCTCCACAGTTTGAAAGGGACTGACGATGAAACATGTTACTCTAATCTTTCTTTTTTTGTGTGTTTTTCTATTTGCGGGAACGATTGACAAAATAGGTAAGGATCCTGAAGAGAGCTGGGTTGAGTTGATAGACCTAATCAAGAAAAATCCAGATTCTCAATTGATTTCCTCTGAAGGACCTCGGATATCAGCTAAGAGGCGCCTTATCGCATGTTCTGAATTATTGAAACAATCGATTGTGAATGAAAACTTTGATCAATTTACCAACGATATGCACAACTGCTTGGATCTTCAAACAGATCTTATGAAAGAAGTCATATTGATTTTTCCTCAACTCGAAGACCATATTAGAAAATTCGAGAATGGTGATTTCGAAAAGGTAATGATCATAAAAAGTTTTTGGAAGATAGGATTACGTATTGTTGCTCCAAAGGGTTTTGGAAAATGGTTAGTGCAAAATTTTCTGAAAGATCCCTATTTGCTTGATTGGAATTTGGTGGGATTGATAAAGAGTTTTAAAAATCCCTCAGAAATTTCTCAAGAGATAGTTGAGACTTGTCTTTCATATCAAAATGAAGAATCACTTTTTCCATCACTGTATAGACTCTTTGAAATAGCAAACCAACTTGGAAAAAGTCCTCCTGTAGATTTTGCCTCCCAGTTGGGAGCTTATATAGATCTATTGAATACAATAAACAAACTTGAACCATCTCGGATGACTTCGTCGGAATTGTCTAAGATTGTTGTACAATTTGATCAATTGTCATTGCCAAAAGAAGAAATCAGAAAAAGATTGCTGTTTTTGATAGAAAGTGCAAAAAAGATAGGTGTGAAATTTGACCACATCGAATCAAAAGATAAATACATTAGCAGCTCTCTACGGCAAATTAGTGTTGTTACCAGTAAGAATAATCCTTTTTTGATTTTCATTATCACAACGATGGTGATCTGTTTGGTTATTTTGTCAGTGGATAGAATCAGACTGAATCTACTAATCATACTTGGAATGAAAAAAGCAGCTGTTAAGACATGCAAGAGAATTCTTTTAAGGAAACCTTCTGACCTGAGAGTTCGATCTAAACTGGCTATGCTTTATGAGCAACTCGGTGATATAAACCAAGCGATAAAAGAATATCAATGTATAAAAGATCTTAGTAAAATGCTAAAATCGCAAAACGAGAACAACGATTGACTTAACTATCTTGTTGCGAGGCATCAGCAATTCTCGCATTAACTTTGAGTGCGGTTTTTCTCGCAGTCTTCTCCCATTTACCGGTTAGATAGAATATCAGTTTTGTGAGACTTCGAAATATTATATCTGCTATCATACCGGTCCATGCCCCAAGTAGTCCCCATTTGAGGTAAGCAACGAGAAAATAGCCAACAGGTAATCTGATAAACCACATAGCAAGAGCAACGGTGATCATTGGAAAAGATGTGTTTCCCGTGCCCCTCAAAGCACCATTCATCGAATAGTCAATTGCTAAAAAGGCTTGGACTAAGCCTATGAATCTAACAGGTAATTCAGCCATGGTTATTATCTCTAAATCATTTGTGAATAAACTTATCAACAATTTTGGAAACAAAAAGATAAATAGCCCAACTGTTATCTGGAAAATCGATGTGAGAATCCAACCTTGACGAACTATTCCGGCAACTTTTCTTAAATCGCCTCTACCGTTATATCGTCCAACGAGTGCCGTTATCGCCACAGAGATTCCCATTCCTGGCATGAACGAAATCGATTCGATGTTTATACCAACCCTATGAGCCGCATAAGTCTTCGATCCGGCTAAAAGTAGTATATTTGCGAAAAGAAGTAAACCAGTGGAAAATAACATATTCTCGCCAGCGGTTGGTAGACCGACACTCAGTATGTTTTTAATCGTTTTCAAATCGAATTTTCTGCCTTTTTTATCACGTGCGTGAAGATCATAATCGTTGAAAATGGCTATGAACAACAAAACAACACCGACTAAACGTGATATCACTGTTGCAAGTGCTGCACCTTTCGCTTCAAGCCTTGGAAAGCTGAATTTTCCAAAAATCATGGCATAATCAAGAAAGATATTTAGGCTATTTGAGATTGCCGCGACTATCATGGGAGTTTTAGTATCTCCTGAACCTCTTAGAGCCGCGCCAAGAGTTCCCATCAGTGACATCGTGAGTATCCCAAGCAATATCACCCTCAAATAATCAACACTCATTTCATACACCTTTTGATCCACATTCGGAAAAATTCTCAAGATAACTGGTACTGCAGGGGTAAAAATCATCATCAATAATCCCCAGATAGTCGCAAGATATACGCCATTCCACAATGATTTTGATATCATTTCTTGGTTTTTTGCACCTATGGCATTTGATATCAATACAGTCACGCCAGTTGATGCAGCTATGAGAATGATCTGAAATATAAAGAACACCTGATTTGCAAGAGAGGCACCGCTCATTGCTTGCCATGAAAGATGACCAAGAAAAGCTGTGTCTACTAAACCAAGAAGCATTTGCATGGCATTTTCAGCCATAGATGGTAAACCCAGAGACAAAAGTTCTCTTCTGATTTCTCTTGCCTGATTCTTTGTGAGATATTCTTTTAGTAAAGAGTATTTCAATGTGAGACCTCCATTAGAATGAATAGCACTTCTTGGTTTCGAATTTAGTTCGCATCGGTAACTTTTCTGAGATGTGTCAAAATCCCCTGATTCATCGTATACTTTTTCAGGAGATGTCAGATGAGTGGTTACTACAGCACCAAAGATCAACAACTAAGAATTAAAACAGATTTTAATGCCGACAGAATTCTTGTCATATGTACTGGCGGAGATGATCTGTTCACAAAAGTTTTGAAACAAAAGGTTGTTCTTGTCACACCAAATGAAGAACTAATAAAGAGTGCAGATCCAAAGTCTTTGAGGATTATCATGAATCCACTCAAATTGTCTTTTGCTCCTGAATCATTTGACATGATCATTTGCTTTTTCACCTTTTTCTATCTCCCGAGATACAAGGCAATTTTTGAGAACATAAATCAAGTTTTAAAAAGATGGGGAAGGTTGTTGGTATGGGATGTGACTATTCCAAAGAAGGCTGGTCATAAAAGCTTTTTTGCTGTCCCTGTTTTGATCGACACCGGTCTTGAGGTGATAAAAACTGTACACGTGACAAAATGGAAATACGAACAGAATGCCGGATTAATAAAGAAAATAGCGCGTGAAAGTGGGTTTAAACTTCTCAATGAAGAATCTTACGATCAGATCTTTCATCTTGAATTTTCAAAGATAACGGAGGCCAAAAAGTGATCATACCATATTTGAAAGCTTCAAAAGCTGGTTTATTGTCTGGTCGTACGTTGGTTTTTCATCTATTCCTTGCTTGAGAAAGGCGTTTATAGAATCTATCATTTTTATTGCCTTATCTATCTGTGGGTTTGACCCAGGTCTATATGCACCCACATCTATTAGATCTTTAGCCTCGTAATAAACTGCCATCAGGCTGCGTAGTTTTTTGTTTGCTTCCAAATGATCTTTACTCACTATATCTATCATCAATCTGCTAATACTTGCAAGAACGTCTATTGCCGGATAATGATTCAACTCCGCCAGTCTCCTGGAAAGCATTATATGACCGTCTACGACACTTCTGACTGTATCAGAGATTGGTTCGTTGAAATCGTCAGCTTCGACAAGAACTGTGTATATAGCTGTGATACTTCCCTTATCTGAGTTTCCAGCTCTTTCCAAGATACCCGGTATACCCGCGAAAACGCTGGGTGGATACCCTCTTGCAGTTGGGGGTTCTCCTATTGCAAGGCCTATTTCTCTCTGAGCCATAGCCCAGCGTGTCAGAGAATCTACCATTAAAAGTACATCGAAACCCCTATCACGAAAATATTCAGCAATACTTGTTGCCGTGTACAGAGCTTTTGCTCTCATCAATGCAGGCTGATCCGATGTCGAGACCACCACTACTGATTTTTCGATGCCACTTGCAAGGTCTTTCTCTATGAACTCTCTAACTTCTCTGCCTCTTTCTCCTATCAACGCAATCACGTTCACATCAGCTACAGTATTTCTCGCTATCATACCAAGGAGTGTGCTCTTTCCAACACCACTTCCCGCAAATATCCCAATTCTCTGTCCCTTACCTATAGTTATAAAACCGTCTATAGCACGGACACCCACCGGTAGTGGTTTAACAATTCTGGACCTTTTCAAAGGATGCGGGGCAGTATTTATCAGTGGATATCTATGTTTTGCCAACAATGGTTTTCCATCGATCGACCTTCCAAGGCCATCGAGAACTCTACCTTTCATTTCATCAGAGACTGGTACATCTAAACGTTTCCCTGTTCTATAAATTATTGTTCCATGCTTTGCACCAGACAAATCCTCAAGTGGCATGAGAAGAACCCTTCCATCCCTAAAACCCACAACTTCACAAAGCGGCTGTTTATCATTCAGTTTCAACCTACATGTTTCTCCGAGAAATGCATCTGGACCGATCGATTCAACGGTCAGTCCGACTATGCGGCTTATCTTACCATTGATTTTAAAAAAATCCTCTTTTTCGATCTTGCTCTTGAGAATTTCCAGAATCTCAAGAGGATCGCTCATGCCCAAAGACCTCCTCAAGTAACTGGTCCATGACCTCAGTTACATACTGGTTCGTACCATCTATGACACCGATTTCTGTGTCTATGATTATGTCTCCAGATTTCAAGGTTGTCGATTTGATAACCTCTGCTCCAATAGATTTAAACTGCTCAACGAGTTGAGGAAACTTTTCAAAATCATTCGCGCTCATAGTGATTTTGATACTCTTCATACCTATGATCTTAGTCAAGATATTTTCAATTTTTTTCTGGTAGTCTATTTTATCTATCTCTCTGTAAGATATCTTTTTTATCAATATATGTACAATATCTGTCATTTCGTTAGAAATATCTTTGATCTTTGATTTCAATTGTTTTTGGAATTCTCCGGAAATTTTTTCAAGTGTTTGGATAGTAGCTTTAATATGATTTTGTACAGCCAGAGACTCTTTTCTTGCTTTCTCCAGAATATCTTCAGATTCTTTCTTTGCTTTTTCAATAATCTCTTGAGCTTTTATTCGTGCATTGTTAATTATTTGATCGGCTTGCTGCTGAGCATTTTGAAGCTCTTGCTCGGCTTTTTTGAGAAGTTCTATAGGATCTTGGATCGTTTCTGTTTTGCTGAGTACGTAGGGACTGTCTATAAAAAGTTGGCGCTTTTTTATGATCACACGATCAGCTCCTCGCCACCACCCTTGGCAATGATTATTTCACCGGCCTCTTCAAGTCTTCTCACAACATTAATGATCTTTTGCTGAGCCTCCTCAACATCTTTTATTCTCACTGGTCCCATGTACTCAAGTTCATCCTGAAGTAGCTGAGCAGCTCTTTTTGAGATGTTTTTGAATATTTTCTCTTTGACTTCTTCTGAAGCTCCTTTGAGAGCCAAAGCCAAATCTTTAGTTTCCACTTCGCGCAAGATTAATTGCACCGACCTATCGTCGAGTTTTATCAAATCTTCGAAGACAAACATTCTGCGCCTGATTTCCTCAGCCAACTCAGGTGAATCATAACCGAGTTTCTCCATTATTTTCTTCTCCGACGATCGATCTAAGCTATTCATGATTTCAGCTGCTGTATTGACACCACCAACTTGGCTGAAACTCTGACTGACAAATCCCGACAATTTCCTTTCCAAATTTTTTTCAATCTCTCTTATGACATCGGGTGAAGAACGTTCCAATAGGGCTATTCTTTTTACAACTTCTACTTGAAGATCATCAGAAAGTGATGCCAAGATTCTTCCGGCGAGTTGTGGTTCTAGATAGCTCAAAATCAGAGCTACTGTTTGAGGATGTTCACTTTGTAGAAAGTTGACAAGTTGTAAAGGATCAGTCTGTCTGAGAAAGTCAAATGGTTTGACTTGAAGGTTGGAGATCAATCTCTCTATGATCTTCATGGCTTTTTCTGGTCCGAAAGCCTTTTGTAAAACCTCTTTTGCGTAATCAATACCACCCTGTGAGATCATCTCTCTTGCACGGGCAATTTCCTGAAATTCAGAAAGAACAGACTTTTTTTCCTCGTCGGATATCTTCCCAACATTGGCTATCTCAACTGTTAATTGTTCAACATCGGCTTCATCAAGGTGTTTCAACACAGATGCAGCCTTCTCTGGTCCCAACATGACAAGGAGGACTGCGGCTTTTCTCCTTCCACTGATGGTTTTTTTCTCAGCCATCTCACATCCCCCTTTCCACTAACCAGAGTTTTATTATGTTTGCAACTTCTTCTGGAGACTCTTTGTAGATTTTTTCAAGATTTTCTTTGAGTTCGAGCAATGCTTGTTGTTCTGGTGTAAGAGGAACTTCCTTGACTTTTTCTTCTTCGAATACCTTCTTCAGTTCTTCTTCCATTCTGAGCTTTCTTTGCTCTATCAATTTTCTTCCTCTGATTCTTCTAATTTGCACAATGATCAAATAGATCAACAGAAAGCAGAGCACGAATAGAACACTCAAACCAAAGACCATCATGGAAAAACGTCTTCTTCTTTCCATTTCAGCTAAACTTTTCCGATAATCTTCTTCTAAAGATCTGTCAAAAGGTAAGAAAGCGACTGAAACAGAAAGTTTTGGATCACTTGAATTGGCTCCTATACCATTACTGACAAGATCTGAAACAATACCCGCCCATTTAATTCTTTCGTTTTCGTCAAACCTTTGGAAAACCGATGAAGAAGCATCTATCACGACTGACAAACTCAGAGCTTCGATTTCTCCTTCTTTGTTTTGAACGACGTTTTCAACGATACTGTTTAATTCATAATTAGTTATGGTATGAGTTCTTTCATAGGTTGAAGTTCCTTCACCTGTCGTGCTTGGATACGTTGGAGGTATGTTTGAGTCTGTACCGACAGCCCCACCGGTTGGCGGTTGATTCGTACTTTTTTCGGACTCCTGTTCTTGACTTCTGATAATTCCTCCTTGCCTTGTGATCGGTTCATACTTTGTAGATTGCTTTTCTATCTTCTCCCAATTCAGTTTAATGTCTGGAATAACCTCAACTCTGCTCGGCCCAAAGACAGCTTCAAGGGTCTGTTTTATCTTTTTTCCATAATAAGCCTCAAGGTTCATCTTCAACTCGGTTCTACTTGAAGCCAGTAACATTTCGCTCGAGGTAACGACTTTATCGCTCAGAACTCTTGAAAGTTGATCGACAACTTTTACATTTTCTATTTTCATTCCCTCAACAGCACCTGCTACTAATTCCATAATTCCTTTCACTTGATTTTGTGTCAGGTCTTGACCTGGCTGTAAGACAACCAAGACAGATGCTCTGGGTTCAGCCATCTCGCCACGCACATAATATGTGTATTTTGGTAGAGTGAGATGAACGCGAGCTGCCTTGACACCACTTATGGTCATGATGCTGCGTTCAAGTTCACCCTGTAGGGCAACCTGATATCTGACTTGCCTATCGAAACTCGTTGCACCAAAACTCTGCTGATCGAGAATTTCAAAACCTCTTGTAGTTGCACCGAGTACACCCATAGAGGCGAGTTTCATTCTCAATTCGTAGACATTATATTTATCCGAAACGAGTATTCTCCCTGGTTCAACCTTGTACTGTACACCCATTGTTTGAAGTTGCTGAATTAAATAACCAGATTGTTCATCGGTCAGGCCGCTGACTAACAACACATATCTTGGAGTTGTGAAGACTACAAGCATTATAATACTCACAATAAGTATTGCCATGCCAATACCTGTGAACAGTATTTTACTTGGGGTTGGGAGTGTCTTCCATTTTTCGTATAAATTCTTGATATATCCCCAAACTTTTCTTAAGAAACCCAAACTCATCACTCCATTAATATCATTTTACCACTCCGATATGTAGTCCCTCAGAAGAAAAACCAGCATTGAAATAAAGCTGCCATATCTTTACCAAAATAGACAGATCAAAATACTTGGAGTTTAACAAAAATTGTACACCAAAATCTGGTATCTTTCGGTAACAAACTCCCACTACGAGATCGAGATTTCTCTCACCTACTATAAAAGAAAAAGAATGGTTGAGATTTGGATAAGCGAGTATGAAATGAGAGATTTTCTCAAACGATATATCCACCCCTGCAGCAAAATCGACCATCCCAAACAATGAAAAACAAAAGTCCGAGCCAATGGAAAAACTATCTCCAAGTTGTATATAAGGCTGAATATAGAACACATCTTTTAACTGAATCGATTGATCTCTCAATCTGTTTGACTCACTTAAGACCTTTCTGGCATAGTTGAGTCCACTATTGCTTGGACCTTTCAACGCCACTCTGCCAGGTCCTTCATAATAAGCAGAAAGTGCATATTCGATCCTTCCAAATCTATTTTGAAGATCATTCAAATAACGATTTGCTCCATCTATTGACCAAAAAGCATTAAAAGGATTCAACACGCCGAGCTCTTGAGCAGTCGAAGGCATCAACTGTGTTAAGCCCATTGCTCCTTTGTCCGACAAAGCATGAATGAAAAAATCCGATTCAACACTGATCAAACCTTTAATCAAATCCTTGTTTTCTTTTGGCAACATCAAATCGACTGGTACAGATGTGTAAACAAATGGTTGAAAAATAGACAACTTGAGCTGATTGTTGTACAATTCTATGGAAAAGTGGGTTGTTGGATTTGTGAGGAAAAACAAAGGATCTCCTAAAATCGAAGATGATAGGCTTATTGCGATTAACAAAAAGAATCTTTGCAATGAATCACCCCTTTTCCATTATAGAAGATTTGAGGTGATTTTTTGAATTGGACAATTGAACTCGAAAAACTCAGTCAAGAACGTAAGATAGTACTTGAAGGTATATTCGAGGCGAAAATGATTGAACTTCCAAATGTGCAGTGCAAAGTCCTTCAACCGATCAAGGTTAAGATGGTAGTCGTCATGACAAAAGACGGCATTGCTGTTGGTGGTTACGTCAGAACAATTTTGGAACATCCTTGCGACAGATGTTTGAAGCCCGTTGAGCTAAAAATCAATGGTACTATCGAAGCACTCTACAAACACATCAGCGAGGTACCCAAAGAAAAAGAAGAAGAGTTACAATCCCTTAGAAACGTGATATACTACTCATCGGATAGAATAGATCTATCGGAGAGAATAATAGAAGCCATAGTTGTTGATGTGCCAATGAGAGTACTCTGCAAACCTGATTGCAAAGGATTATGTCCTCGTTGTGGTACAGATTTGAATGAAGATCCTGAACATCTGTGTGAGGATCAAAAAATAGATCCAAGGTTGAGTAAATTGCTCTTGCTGAAGAAGACAAACAAGGAGGGTTAGTAGATGGCAGTTCCAAAATATAAGCGAACCAGATCAAGGACGCATGCCAAACGCGCAAAGATTTACAGAGCTATTACTGTACCTATGAGTAAATGTCCAAATTGTGGTCAGCCAAAATTACCACACAGAGTTTGTTTGCACTGCGGATATTACAACGGAAGGCAAGTTCTGGAAATAGCAGAGTGAGGCAATGGTACGTGTCGCACTTGATTTAATGGGAGGAGACAAGGCACCCACCGAAATCTTGGAGGGTGCCAAGTTGTCTTCTTCGCAAGATAAGAAAATTCTATTGATAGGAACAAAACACGCCCTCGAAAAAGCGGAAGGTTTCGGCAAGGTAGAAGTCGACGATTTCCTGCCAATGGATGTAAAACCCACAGAAGTTATTCGAAGAAAAAATTCCTCGATGTACGTTGGTTTAAAGTTGTTAAAAGAAGGGACTGTAGATGTATTTGTCAGCGCAGGTAATACTGGTGCACTTCTTGCAGGTGCAACTTTTGTGCTTGGAAGAATCGAGGGTGTAGAACGACCTGCTTTGGGTGTACCCGTCCCTTCAACTAATGGCTTTACGATTTTGATCGATGCAGGTGCAAATGCACACGTTAGAGCAGAACACCTTGTCGATTTTGCCGTTATGGGTTTTTCTTATGCAAAAATTCTTGGATGCAAAATGCCAAAGATCGGACTGCTCAATGTTGGTGAAGAAGAAACAAAAGGAGATGAAACAACAAAAGAAGCATATGTTCTCCTGAAAAAAAGTTTTCCTGAAAATTTTGTTGGGAATGTCGAAGGCCATGATATAAATACAGGAAAAGTAGATGTAGTTGTATCAGATGGTTTTTCAGGGAATGTAGCCATGAAAACCATGGAAGGTACGGCAAAGATGATCCTGCAAACTTTGAAAAACAAGGTAGATAGCGCTGGGATACTACAAAAACTCGGTGCATTTTTGATGAAAAAGGTTTTTGTTGAGTTGAAAAAAACACTCGATCCACGCACGTATGGTGGTGGACTTGTTTTGGGCGTCAACGGATTGGTTGTCAAAGCCCATGGATCATCTGATAGATTTGCGATTTCGAATGCGATAAAGGTCGCTTGTCAAGGGGTACAGATGCAGGTAATTGATGGAATAAGGGGTGAAATAAAACGTGTGCGGGATAGTGGGACTCATAGGTGATCGAGTTAAGGTTGGCGATCTGATTGAGGCTCTCGAGAAACTCGAGTACCGTGGCTATGACTCTGCTGGCGTTGCATTTCTTAAAAATCACGAATTGAATATTACCAAATCAAAGGGAAAAGTCGAGAGTTTGAAGAATCAACTACAAGATAGACTAAATGAATTAATCCAGATTGGTATTGCCCATACACGCTGGGCTACACACGGAGAACCAAATGACATCAATGCCCATCCTCATTCTGATTGTTCTTGTAAAATATCTGTCGTTCATAACGGCATAATCGAAAATTTCAGAACATTGAAGATCAGGCTTCAAGAGCTTGGTCATAAATTTCTCTCCCAAACAGACACAGAAGTAATTCCACACTTGATAGAAGAATATTACAACGGTGATTTACTTGAAGCTGTCAGAAAAGCCGTTTTGAAACTCGAAGGAAGTTATGCTATAGCAGTTGTTCATGCCGATCATCCTGATATCATCGTCGGAGCAAGAAAAGGTAGTCCAATGGTTGTTGGTGTGAATGGGCAAACCATTGGACTTGCATCTGATATCACACCTTTGCTCAAATTCACAAAAGAAGTTGTTTTTTTAGAAGACGGTGAACTTGTAGAACTTTCAAAAGGTACTGTAAAGATAATTGGCTTTGATGGTGTTGCTCGCAAACATCATCCTGTTTTTGTAGAATGGTCCTACGAAGATGCGCAGAAATCTGGTTATAAGCATTTCATGCTAAAAGAGATTTTTGAAGAGCCTTCGTGCATAGTGTCTGTTTTGACTGGCAGAATCAAAAGTGGTCACGTTGTTCTTGAAGAATTCAAACCATTTGAAAAAAATTTAGCCAACTCCAAAGCAATAAAAGTGATTGCATGTGGAACAAGTTACCATGCGGCACTTGTGTTCAAATATCTCTTGGAGAATACAACGGATATCACTGCTGATGTAGATGTTTCTTCTGAATTTCGTTATAAAAAACCTCATCTAAAACCAGAATCAATAGTCGTGGCTATCTCACAATCCGGTGAAACTGCTGATACCCTTGAATCTGTAAGATTGGCAAAAAGATGCGGGGCAAAGATCATTGCGGTGACAAACGTTGTTGGCTCAACGTTAACACGAGAAGCAGATTGTGTACTCTATCTGAATGCTGGACCAGAGATAAGCGTAGCAGCCACAAAATCATATGTTGCACAGCTTGTCATGCTTTATTTATTAGCACTCAAGATAGGTGAGATCTTAAGTAATTCCATTGTGCAAAATTCAGAATTGATTGACAGACTTATGAGAATACCAGAAATCTTTGAAAATTCTCTAAAATCAGTTGATAAAATCCATGAACTGGCAAAGAAGTACAAAGACTACAAACATTTCATGTATATTGGTAGAGGCTATGGTTATCCTACGGCACTTGAGGGCGCTCTGAAATTAAAAGAGATAAGTTATATTCATGCAACTGGATATCCAGCAGGAGAATTAAAACACGGTCCCATAGCAATGCTTGGTCCGGAGTTTCCAGTTTTTGCGATTGCCCCAGGTGATTCTCTATCTCCAAAGATGAAGAGCAATATAATAGAATGCAAATCCAGAAATGCAAAGATCCTTGCCTTGACGAATTATGACAATCAAGAGATTGCAGAACTCGCAGATGATGTTATTTTTGTGAATAACAGCAATGAAGAACTCTATCCTTTATTGATGACTCCAGCGATTCAGTTGTTTGCTTACTTTGTCGCAGATGAGTTGGGACTTGATCCCGACAAACCAAGAAATCTTGCAAAAAGCGTGACAGTGGAGTGATAGTGTGGAGCTACTCAAAAAATTGATTCAGCTCATGTATGAGAAGGAAGCCATTGAGCCAATAATATTAGACATGACCAAGACACCATTGCCAACAGAATATTTTGTCATAGTAACAGCCAACTCCCAAACACATATGGGAACTTTACGAGATGCAGTTGTAGAATTCTTTGTCAATAACTCCCATCCTCTAATTTACTTTGATAAAGGCACTGGATACGACTGGCTTTTAATAGATGCTGGGGATATAGTGGTCCATATCTTTACTTCGCATGCAAGAGAATTTTATGACCTGGAAGGTCTTTGGAGCGATGCAACCAGGCTTGATTAAGCCTGGCCGCTGCATCCGAGTACATTCCTCATTTTGTGCTTCACTAATTCTTTAATGGCATCTCTTGCTGGCCCCAAGTATTTTCTTGGATCGAACTCTTCTGGATGAGTTGCAAAGATCTCACGAATCGTTGCTGTCATCGCAAGCCTTAGATCTGTGTCGATGTTGACTTTACATATTCCCATCATTGTCGCTTTTCTGATCATCTCTTCAGGCACACCCTGAGCACCAGAGAGTTTACCGCCGTATTTGTTAGCCTTTTCTACAAAATCCTGTAAGACACTCGATGCACCGTGCAAAACCAGTGGGAAATTTGGAAGTTTCTTTGCTATCTCTGATAGTCTTTGAAAATCGAGTTTTGGTTCACCTTTGAATTTATATGCCCCATGACTTGTACCAATTGCAATTGCAAGTGAGTCAACACCTGTTCTTTCAACGAATTCAACTGCCTTGTCAGGATCTGTATAACTCGCTTCTTTTTCACTCACAACAACGTGTTCCTCAACTCCAACAAGTCTACCAAGTTCTCCTTCGACAACAACACCTCTTGGATGAGCATAGTCTACTACTTGTTTTGTGAGTTTCACATTCTCTTCAAATGGCAGATGGGAACCATCGATCATAACAGAGGTAAAGCCAGCATCAATGACGGCTTTACATAATTCAAATGAATCACCATGATCGAGATGTACACAGATAGGAATATCTGGTGCATCCTGAACAGCTGCCTCAATGAGTTTCATTAAATAGACTTGCTTTGCGTATTTTCGTGCACCTGCCGATATTTGAAGAATCAACGGAGCTTTTTCTTCTTTTGCGGCATCAATTACACCCTGTAGAATTTCCATATTGTTGACATTAAAAGCACCTATGGCGTATTTTCCATAAGCCTTCTTGAACATTTCCTTACTGCTGACAAGTGGCATTCTAAGACCTCCCATGGTAGGATTGAAGTGGCGGAGGCGGTGGGACTCGAACCCACAAGGTGGCTTCACCACCACCGATTTTCAAGACCGGCTCCTTAGCCAATTCGGACACGCCTCCAAGGATATATTATACCTGAGTGGCTGGTTTTTGCAAGATCGATATCAAAGGAAGGGACCTATTAATGAGAATTGCTATTCTCAATCACTATGCGAGTATACCGCAAATGGGAAGTTCAGAAACAAGACATTTTGAGTTAGCAAAGAGATTTGCAAAAGATGGGCATACTGTGGACATATATGTTGGCGAATATTCTCATCTCAATCGCGAAAAATGGACCAATGTTTATAAAGAAGATTTTCAAATTCAAGATATCGAATTCTTTGTTGTTAAGACCAGAGAGTATCGTAGTAATTCCCTATCGAGATTTCTTTCATCTTATGATTACTTCAAAAATGGCAAGGAAAAGATTATAAAAAACGAGTATGACATCGTAATATCTTCTTCACCACATCCCTTTTCTTGGAGCCTTGGCTGGTATTATTGCAAAAGAAAAAAGGCAAAATTCATAATAGAGATAAGAGACGTCTGGCCAGATGATCTTGTATCACTTAAAATGATGAATTACTCACATCCAGTTGCAAGATTTTTCAGCTATATGTGTAAAAAATACTATCCAAAGGCACATCAAATTATCAGTCTCGTGCCGGATCTTTCCCAACATTTCAATCGTCTCGGTTTAAAAGATAGAGAAATTCAATATATACCAAATGGTGTTGATTTTGAGATCTTTCAAAACCCAACACCGTCTACAGACGTAGATGAAATTTTTTCAAAATTGCCATCGGGTATCAAGGTTGTCTACGCTGGTTCGATCGTTCCACACAATGGTGTCAAAGAATTCCTCGAGCTTCTCAATCAAGTTGATCAAACTGTGGCACGGAAATTTGTTTTCATATTTGTTGGACCAGCACAAAAAGAATATCTATTACAGATAAAGGCCATGGCAAAGGATAATGTTTTTTTCTTTAACCCAATAACTAAAACATCTATACCTTATCTTTTCTCAAAGAGTGACGTTTTGTTGTTCACACTCTCTGAGACACAAATGAATAATCCTGCTGTTAGTTCATATAAAGTACTCGATTATATGGCATCTGGTAAACCTATATTGAGCGTTGATATCGATGGATTGTTGTTTAAATCAACAGATGGAGCTGTTTTCTACAAAAACAACGATCATATGAGCCTTCAAACCGCACTTGAGAAAATATCAAGCCAAGATTTATCAGAATCTGTGAAAAGAAATGTCCAGTACATCGTTCAAGAGAGAACATGGGACACACTCTATGAAAAATTTAAAAATATCATTTTCTCTTGAGCGCTACCATGGTAAAGCAACCTTACCCAGTATTGCTGCCCTCTGAGCACCCGTTACAGAAGGTATGTTCGTTGGCACTCCATTTAGAAAATCATTGGCAAGAAGCGCCATTGAAATAGCTTCTCTTGCCTTTGCAAGAGTCTTCGTTGGTACCAAGACTTTATAACCAAAAGATCTCAGATCTTCAAGAATGACCTTGTTGAAGGCTCCACCACCAAACACGTAGATCCTTTCAACCTTTGGAAGGTATCTTCTCATATTCTCGTGTATACAAAAAGCTGTAAAGTATGTAAGAGTCCTCAAGGCGTTATAATCCCTAACTGGAAGCCCCCTAAGAAATTCTTTGTTGTACCATTCTCTACCTGTGGTCTTTGGAGGTTTTTTGTTCAGATAATCTTTATCTTTTTCAATAAGTTCTTCCAAAATTCGACGATCTATCTTCCCATTACTTGCCAAATTGCCGTTTTTATCGTATTGAAGATTGAAATTTTCTTTCACATAAAGATCTATTAGACAATTACCCGGTCCTGTATCAAAAGCCAATATTGTATCGTTTATATATGTGACATTTGCTATACCACCTATATTCAAAACTATTGTATGTGGTTTTCTGAAAAAGACCCAATCGAAATAAGAAGTAATAGGAGCTCCCTCTCCACCAAGTGCTACATCTTTTGTTCTAAAAGAATGAATTACTGGTACACCCAACTCAACTGCCAATACATCTGCTTCTCCTATTTGCAATGTGGCTCTTTCTTGTGGCATATGATAGACAGTTTGACCATGATATCCAATTGCATCAACTTTTATACCTAATTGCTTTATCATCTTTGCATGCATTCGAGCTATTTCAAAGTTCATCAAAGTCACATCTTTAACAGAAGATATGGAGGGATCATAGGTTTTTATTATACGTTGCTTGAATTCCTCTGGATAATCCAAGCTTTTGAAATCTATCAGCCTAAAATTTGTTCGACGTTCTGCCCCTGAAAAAGATACAATTGCTATGTCAAGGCCATCAGCACTTGTTCCAGACATGAGTCCCATTATTGTTCTTTCTTTTTTATTGATCAATTCTAAAAAATTGTTCCAGTACATTCTATCCCTCCAAAAACAACGTTGTGCAATAGCATTCTGATTCTCATTATCTCTTCTTCATGTCTTTTGATGAACCCTTTGTTTGTCAAAAAGATCACGAACAACCCATCTTCTCTACACCAAATAGTAGTACCGGTGAAACCACTATGTCCAAATGATTTTTCTGAGAGCATATCACCACTACTCGTTCCACTTGCAGGACACATCCAACCAAGATGTCTCTTGCTTCCACCTGCCTCTACTATCTTTTGAGTGAAGAGTTTGACTACATTGAATGGTACAATGGTACCTGTGAGCAAGGAACTCATAAAGATGAACAAATCTGATACATTTGAAAATAAACCGGCATTTCCACTTATCCCACCAAGATAATATGCGAGTTCATCATCGACTAAACCCACTAAACGTTTCCCATCTCTCATAGAAGTAGGTGCAATATTTTCAGATGGTCCTGGAGAGAATCTTGTTTCCTTCATTCCCAAAGGTTCAAAGATAGAATAAACAAATTTGTCAAAAGACATACCTGTGATCTTCTCAACTATCGCCATCAGAGTTATGAAATTTAAACATGAATAGACTATTTTTTTACCTGGTTCTTCAGCTGGTTGGATTTTTAGAATCTCTTCCAACAATTCCTTACCATTGAGATATTTCCACAATTCAGAATAAGGTTGCATTCCCGAAGTATGTGTCAAAAGTTGGAGAATGGTGATATCACTTTTTGGTTTCGCAACATCCAAGAACCGTCCAATCGTGTCGTGTAAATGAAGATATCCATCTGAAAGTAGTCTCATGATGGCTGTTGTTGTAGCTACAACTTTTGTCACACTTGCAAGATCATAAACTGTGTCAATGGAAGTCTTTCTTTCAAAATCCAATGTTCCATAGGCTTTTTGATATATTACCTCGTTCGGTCTACCAACCAAGACCACACACCCCGGATAGATCTTGTTCAATCCTTCTTGGATTACTCTGTCAATCTTTTCTGCCAGATTTTCCAGATTCGCCATTTTCTACACCTCACTTAAAAAACACGCCACCTTGTGTTTTTCATCGCCTATGAGTTTTGGTTTTTCTTTCTCACACCTTTCCATTTTCAGAGAACATCTCGTTGAAAATGGACATCCAGGTGGTGGATTAACAGGGTTTGGTGGTTCACCAAAGAGAGTTAACTTGTGAAGCCTTCTAAATTGTGGATCCCAGCTTGGAACAGAACTCATCAATGCCCTTGTGTATGGATGCAATGGATTTTCAAATACCTCATTTGCCTCGCCACATTCTACAACATTGCCAAGGTACATGACAAGCAATTTATCACTCATGTGGTAGACTACATCGAGGTTATGAGAAATGAATAGGTAAGATATCTTGTATTCTTCTCTTATTTTCATCAAAAGATTTATTATCTGACTCTGAACAGAAACATCCAACGCCGATGTTGGTTCATCACAGACTATCAATTTGGGATTTAAAGATATAGCCCTTGCAACAGCGATTCTCTGTCTCTGCCCCCCAGAAAATTCATGAGGATATCTCGAGAGATATTCACTGGACAAACCTACCTTGCCAAGCAGATCTTTGACATAATCTTCTTGCTCTTTTTTAGAGGAAAAAACTCTGTGCGCTTCGAGTGGTTCACCGATTATATCTGCCACCGTCATCCTTGGATCGAGTGAATTGAATGGATCTTGGAAGATCATTTGCACAGTTCTTCTAAACTTTTTTTCCATATCTTTTGAGATCTTTCTGGAGATATCACGCCCATCAAATATTATCTTTCCAGAGGTTGGCTGTAGTATTCGCGAAACAATCTTGCCAAGAGTGGTTTTTCCGCATCCAGATTCACCTACAATACCAATTGTCTGATTTTCTTCTATATCCAGATCAATTTCCTCAAGAGCCCTCACCCAACCACTTATTTGCAAAAATACTCCAGATCTTATGGGAAAATATTTCTTCACAGACTTGAGTGAAAGAATCATCGGCTATCGCTCCCAACATAAAGCCAACAACTCACAGATTTTTTATCGAAGAAAGATTCCGGTGGTTCTTCCCTCGAACAGATCTCCATTGCTTTGCTGCATCTTGGATGAAATCTACATCCATTGGGAAATCTATTTGCAGCCGGTACAGTCCCGGGTACATAGGGTAATTCTCTACCTTTGTACTCTCTTTTCACTCTTGATTGCAAGAGTGCTTGTGTGTATGGATGCAGCGGATTTTTGAACAAGTCAAGGACACTTGCCTTTTCTACAATTTTTCCAGCATACATCACATGAACTCTGTCTGCTAATTCCGCGACAACTCCCAGATCATGAGTGATAAAGATAACAGAGGTTTTAAAGGTTTCTTGAAGTTCTTTGAAGAGTTTTAACACTTGTGCCTGAATTGTGACGTCAAGCGCAGTTGTTGGTTCGTCAGCCATGATTATGTCGGGATTTGTAAGCAAAGCCATTGCAATCATAATTCTTTGCAACATTCCTCCACTCATTTCATGAGGGTATTCATCAAATCTTTTTTCTGCCAAGGGGATATGTACTTTTTTGAGCATGTCTACACATATATCTCTTGCTTCTGCTTCGTCCACTCTCAAATGAGTCAGGGCAACTTCCATCATCTGTTGTCCAATTCTATAAAGCGGGTCAAAACTTGCCATCGGCTCTTGAAAGATCATCGATATCTTCTTGCCTCTAATTTTTCTGTATTCTGCCTTTGACAGCTTTGTTAGTTCGGTTTCTCTGTACTTGATTGAACCCTCAACGATAGCGTTTTTCACAAGTCCCATTATTGTGAGCGCTGTTACACTCTTTCCACAACCTGATTCACCAACAAGTGCAAGTATCTCACCTTCATTCAATTCAAAAGATATTCCATCAACAGCTTTAACTATTCCATCGAAAGTTTTAAAGTAAGTCTTCAAATCTTTTACTGAAAGGACTGTCATACTTTCTCAACCACCCTATATGGATCAAGAGCATCTCTGAGTGCATCACCAACGAAATTAAAAGCAAGGACTGAAATCATTATGAAGACTCCAGGTATCAATAGCCATGGACTTGTGGCAAGAGCTGAAATGGACTGAGCCTGTCTGAGCAAAAGTCCCCAGCTTGTCATTGGTTCTTTGATCCCAAGTCCTAAAAAACTTATGGCGCTTTCACCAAGAATCATTCCAGGGATCGAGAGAGTCGATACAACTATTAGATAACTCATAATATTTGGTATCAAATGCTTTTTTATTATCTTGAAATTAGAGACGCCAGCAACTTTTGCTGCAAGGACATATTCTTTTTCCCTCAGACTCAAAACCATGCCGCGAACTACCCTTGCAACTCCCATCCATCCTATTAAAGAGAGTACTATTACTATCCCAAAATAAACCCATGTACTTGGCCAGCTTGGCGGTAAAATCACAGCCAGAGCAAGCCACAAAGGAATTCTTGGGAAAGAACGTAGAAGTTCTATAAATCTCTGAATGAGAACATCGATCCAACCACCGTAATATCCTGAGATACTACCAATTATCGCACCTATAATGACACTTATGAAAGTGCCAACTAAACCGACTGTTAGTGATACTCTGCCACCTATCAAGGTTCTGGAGAATATATCTCTGCCAAATCTATCTGAACCAAACAAAAGTATCATAGTCTCTGATGAATCTACATCAATTCCAAAAAGATGTAGATCGGTTTCGAATAACCCCCAAAATTTGTATCTCTCTCCCCTTACAAAAAACTTCACAGGATAAATCTTTGATCTGTCTTCTTCATATCTCACCATGAAAGTTACAGGATCACGCGTCCTCTTCAATCCATATACGAAAGGCCTGTGAAGTTTCCCTTCATGAACAATTCTCACAATCGTTGGTGGGGCATATGTAAACTTGCTGTGTGTTTCTTCGAAATTATAAGGAGAGATAAAATCGGCAAAGATAATCAAAAGATATAGAACAATCAAAACCCACAGACCAAAGATTCCAAGTTTGTGCTTTTTGAATTGTTGATAAATTCTCACCGATCTTGTCATTGTCTTGCTCATTCTCAGCTCACCCTAATCCTGGGATCGAGTAACGCTAAAGCGATATCTGCCAATAGATTCCCAATTTGTGTGATCAAGGCGATAAACATCAGGAAGGTCATCACAAGATATTGATCGTGATTCAATAACGCATTGTAAAAAAATGGACCAATCGTTGGAAGATTGAGAACAATCGAAGCTATTATTGTGCCACTGAAGATATTCGGAAGCTCCATTCCAGCTATACTAACCAGAGGATTGAGGGCATTTTTCACGATATGCCGCTTTACAACTTTCTCATCAAGACCGCGTGCCCTGAGTGATGTGACAAAAGGCGATCCCATTATATCAAGCATGTTGCCCCTCATTATTCTCATAAGTCCAGCAAGCCCACTGACTCCAACGACGATTATTGGTAGCCAAATGTGGTTGAGAAGATCGAGAAACTTCGCCCAACTCCACGGTGCTCCTATGAATTGTGGGGAGAACAACCCACCAACTGCCGTACCACCAAGTCTCAGTATCAAATACATTAATACGAGAGCCATAAAAAACTCCGGTATAGATAAACCCACAAAACCAATGACAGTCAGGGTGTAATCACTTATCGTATATGGATGAAATGCCGAATATATACCCATAGGTACGGCAATCAACCATTGAAATCCTATTGTGAACAAAGCGATTGCTACTGTCCAACCAAGTCTCTCCCATATCAATTCAACAACAGGCCTTTGATACGAGAAAGAATACCCAAAATCACCTTTGAAGATGATGTTTTTAACCCATATCAAATATCTCTCATATGCAGGCTTGTCAAGAGCGAGTTCCCGTCTAAGCGTCTCGATCTGTTCTGGTGAGATTCTTGGATTTTCAAGATACTGAGAAAGAAAATCACCAGGTTGTAATTCCGTGACAATAAAACAGATGATTGAAATCAAAAACATCATAGGAATCATTATCAAAATTCTTCTGATGATGAAAGACCACATCGAGTTAAACCTCCAAAACGGGGCTCCTCAAAAAGAGGAACCCCACAAAAAAATCACTTTCGATAAACTGTCCAAACTGTGAATACGATCATACCATCTTGTGTCAACCCTGCATTTCCAAGAGTATTATTTATACCCCAGATATTCATACCTTTACAGACAAAAATCACAGGTAGATAGATATGGTACAATTCCTGCCATTCATCATAGTAAGCCTTTCTTTTGGCTGGATCCATTTCAATCTGGCCCAGTTCAAAGAGTTCCCAAATTCTCTTTTCCCAGTCGAACATATTCTCGAAAACAGGTTTGGGTGGTGTGGCGTTTTTATCCATCGTCGAATAATGCCAATAATACAACTGTGTTCCGGGTTGCCAAATTGCCTTTCTAAGCTGCGGATCAGGTTGGTTTCCAAATGCCCTTATACCAGCTTGGAAGTTCCCTGCCCCAAACATTTGACCGACCAACGATGCATCGAGAATCTGTAGATTTGCCTTGATGCCTATCTTCTGAAGATCTTGGGCAAAGATGAGCGCAACATCCTGATACTCCTGTGGAGAACTTTGGACAAGTATGTTGAACTCCACACGTCTTCCGTTGGGGAACAATCTGTATCCTTCTTTGTCCCGATTCTTGAGACCTATCTTATCGAGTAACTCAGAGGCTTTTTTCAGATCATAATTTCTCATAATTTTTTCAATCTTTGGGTTGTAGAATGCCTTATTTGAAGGAAGCATCAAACCCGCATCAGGTATTGCAAGTCCTGCAAAAACTTCATCTATGATTCTCTGCCTATCGAGTGCATATTCCATTGCTTCTCTAAATTCGAGTTTCGCAAACAGATCTTTTAGATCAGGATCGTTGACATCGAAGTTGAAAGATATATGAATCGGGCTTGGTGTTGGTTGGTTAGGTTGAGTCGCGTAAACTTTATAAGGTACATTCCCAGCAAGTTCTTGCTGTTTCAGCATGGGATAATCTTTCGAAGCTATCGCCATAAAATCGATTTCTCCAGCCATGAACTTTGCCAATCTCACTTCGGCATCGCGAATAATAAGGTATTCCACTCTGTCAAAATACGGGAGTCGTGTACCAAATCGATCTACTTTCCAATAATTTGGGTTCCTTTCCAAAACGACTTTTTGATCTGTTATCACCTGTACAAGTTTATATGGTCCGTTGACTACGATCTCCTTTGGATCGACATTTGAGAGCCAAATCTTGTTCACAGAACCAAGATCATTTTTGTCTACAAGAGGCTCAAGTTTGTGCTTGGGGTATATATAAACATGTGACAAGACAGTGAAGAACGGACCATATGGTGATGGTAGTATTGCTTTGACAGTCTTGTCGTCGATTTTCACCCATTGAATCATCTTGTTTTCACCTTTTTCGTCTGGTATTGTGAATCTGTCAATTGAATTACCGCGAGCGTATTTGTTCATCACAAAATATTCAAAGGTGAAAATCACATCATCTGCGACTATTGGTTTTCCATCGGACCAATACGCTTCTCTGATGAAAAATGTGACTTCTTTTCCATCCGATGATACCGACCAGGATTTCGCCAAACCAGGTCTGATCTCATTGGTCACCGGGTGCATTTCCACAAGAGTTGAATACATTGGACCCATGATGACAGTGTATGCAGACGAATCGAGAGTACCGTATAGCAAAAATGATTCAGGAGTTGAAGCAAGTGCAAGTCTAAGTACACCACCCCATTTTGGTTTTGTGTCTGGTGTGAGTATGCTGTCTTCGACAAAAAACTCAGCTGCCATGATATTGAGAGAAATAGCAAGAACAGCAATTACAAAAAACCACTTTTTCATAAGAACACCTCCCCTTTAAATGTGATTACAATATGACTAATTTCCAAGAGGTATAATATCATAAAGATAAACTTAGTCAAAATGGGGGAATAAGTGTGAAAGTTCTTGGAATAGATGGTGGAGGCACATCTCTGAAAGCAACCGTTGCGCAAGAAAATAAGGTTATTCGTAGAACTATTTTGAATCAAGGTGTCAATTTATCTGCCGTTGATCCAAAGCAACTCGAACAAACGATAAAGGAATTATTTGAATGGTCTGGAGATGTCGATCTTGTGAGAGCTGCATTTTCAGGCGCTGGCAGTGAACAGAGAAAATCTTTGCTCAGGGAGATTATGGCAAAATACTTTCATAATTCATCTTTACAGATCTTCACTGATGCAGAAGGGGTTTTATACTCATGTTATGAGAATGAACCTGTGGTTGTCACAATTGCCGGTACAGGATCTGTAGTTATGGGTGTAGATAACCTGCAAATGGTTCATCGTGCAGGAGGATGGGGACATCTTTTCGATGATGAGGGCGGGGCATTTAGTGTTGTTTGTAAAATTATAAAGGCTGCCTTAAATTATAGAGATGGCATTGGTGAATTTGATCCCATATTTGACGAATTAATCCATTTTTACAAAGTGAGCCACATCGAGGATCTTGTCGATTTACAGAGATTAAAAAATTTCAAAGAAGTAATAGCATCCTTTGCAAGTCATATGAAGATTACGCCACTGGTACTCAGGATATTAGAAGAAGATTTGCAAATTCTCCTTGAGAGAACAAAACGCATTCTTTACAAAACCAATGCAAGAAAGTTGTATATCCACGGAGGTATGTTTAAAATTTCTCAATTTCAGCATATTTTTGCGAAAAATCTTTCCCATGTAGAGATACTTAGGCTTAAACATGATGTCGATCATATGCTTGCAATTAATAAATCTTTGCTCAATCTGAAAATTCATATGTAAAGTATGATATAGTAGTAATAGTGTTATGACAACTAATCATTTATTGGGAGGTGTAGTTATGAAGAAATTTTTGGTTTTTCTGATTTTGATGGTTGTGGTATCGATCTTCTCAGCAGATCTTTCGATGATCATCTCAGTAACAGGGGCACATCAGAGAAATTTCAACCCTTATTTTGCTGGTGGAACAGGATATGCAGCATGTGGTTTTATTTATGAGACACTTGTATATTCAAATAACTTCACAGGTGATCTCATACCATGGCTTGCTTCGAGTTATGAATGGAGCCAAGATTACAAGAGTATTACACTAAACATTAGAAAAGGCGTTACGTGGTCCGATGGCAAGTCTTTCACAGCCGATGATGTAGTTTTCACTTTTGAAATGCTCAAAAAATTCCCCGCATTGGACACACAAGGTGTATGGAAATCTGGATTGGAGACTGTTGAAAAAATTGATGAATACACAGTGAAGTTGAATTTTTCAAAGCTCAACACTTTGATAATCTACAACATAGCTGGTATCTATATCGTACCAAAACATATTTGGGAAAAGGTTGAAGATCCTTCAAAATTCACAAATGAAAATCCAGTCGGTACAGGTGCCTATGTCCTTGAAACTTTCACAGATCAAGTCTTCACACTGAAAAAAAGAGCTGATTATTGGCAAGCAGATAAGATCAAAGTCGACAGAATAAGAATTCCCGCTTTCAATGGAAATGAACCAGCACAACTCGCAGTTGCAAATGGAGAAATTGACTGGGGTGGCATCAATTATCCTAAGATTGAGAATATTCAGAATAAGGACATAAAATTCTGGTTCCCCGAAGGAAACCCTGTCTTTTTGTTCTTCAATCTTGAGAGAGCACCTTTTAAAGATCCAGCATTTAGAAAAGCCGTTGCTAAGGCAGTTAATACAGATGAATTGATAAGGATCGGGATGACGAATTATGCAGTGAAAGCCAATCCTGTTGTGATAAAATCTGGATATTCGTATTTAATTGACCAAAATTTGAAAAATAAATGGTATTCTTTCAACTTACAACAGGCAAAATCAGAACTCGAAGCCTTGGGATTCAAAGCAGGCAAAGATGGGATCTTAGTCGGACCAAATGGAATAAGATTGTCATATGAACTCATTGTGCCTGCTGGTTGGACCGATTGGATCGCAGTTTCACAACTTTTATCACAGCAACTCAAAAAGGTTGGTATAGAACTGAATGTGACTCCAATAGATTACGGTGCATATTTGACAAAGATTAGGCAGAAAGATTTTGATGTCGCCGTGAGCTGGTCGAATTACGGTCCCAATCCTTACACCTTCTTTCAAAACTATTTGCATTCTTCGAATGCGTATGTCGGTAGCAACAGAGGAGGATGGATAGACAAATACACCGATGAATTGACTGAAAAACTTTCTCAAACAGTTGATAAAGAACAAATAAAAACTATAGTTTCGCAGATACAGCAGATCATATTGGATAATGTTCCAGCAGTACCTTTGTTCTATAATCCAGTTTGGTTCATATATTCAACCAAGAATTTCACTGGCTGGCCAAATGAAAATAATGCCTTTGTAGAACCAAGAACCACTGGTATGGATAAGATTTACTTGGTCATGCACCTTGAACCAAAGTGATTTGTACCGGGGACAACTGTCCCCGGATCTTTTTTAGGGGTGTGATTGATTTTGAAATATGTGACTCAAAAAATCTTATTCTTTCTCATAGCACTCTGGACTGCATTGACGCTGAATTTCTTGATTCCTCGCTTGATGCCGGGAGACCCTGCAGAGAGAATTATGTCCCGCATAGCTGGAGAAGCAAGTCCATCTGCAGTCGAAGCTCTTCGAATCGCAATAGGTATTGAAAAGGACAAGTCATTAATAGTGCAGTATTTGGAATATATCAAAAATAGTTTTACCGGTAATTTTGGGATTTCATATGTGTATTACCCAGTGCTTGTGAGAGATGTACTCAAATCTTCATTGCCATGGACGATAGGCTTAGTTGGTATTTCCACAGCGATTAGCTTTCTAATAGGGACTTGGTTAGGCGCAATCGCTGGCTATAAACGAGATAAACCCGTTGGTGTGGCGCTTACTATGGTTTCTTTGATGATAAAGGCATTTCCGTATTTTTGGCTTTCGATGATGTTTTTGTACCTTTTTGGATACGTTTTGAAATGGTTTCCTTTATCAAATGCATATTCAACCAAGGAGTTTCTGAGTGGTTGGAGTTTTGTGCTCAGTGTTGTTTATCACGCCATATTACCTGGAACAACACTTGTTGTAGGATCTATTGGTTCTTGGATTCTCACTATGAGGAATAACATAGTCAGTGTCTTAGCAGAAGACTATATATTACTTGCGGAAGCTAAGGGCCTTTCACAGCAAGAAATTCTCGCCAATTATGCTATGAAGAATGCCATTTTACCAAGTGTAACGGCTTTTGGATTGTCCTTGGGGTTTGTCGTGAGCGGGGCACTCTTGACGGAGATCGTTTTTTCTTACCCCGGAGTAGGCTATCAATTGTACAGAGCCGCTGTTAGTCAAGATTACCCATTGATACAAGCCATATTTTTCTTTATATCTTTATCTGTCTTGAGTGCAAACCTGTTGATGGATTTTGTCTACATGTTTCTCGATCCAAGAACAAGAGGGTGAGACTTTGTCTATCAAGGCTTGGGCTGGAATTGGTATAATAATGTTTTTTTTAGCTATCGCCATTTTTGCTCCATATATAGCGCCATATGATCCAAATGATATAGTTGATTTACCTTATGATAAACCAAGTAGTCTGCATTTTCTCGGTACAGATAGATTGGGCAGAGATATTTTTTCACAGCTTATCTATGGAACAAGACTTTCACTTGTAATAGGTATAGTCACTGGTCTTCTCATGTCAGGTATTTCTACTTTTGTTGGAATGATCTCGGGTTACTACGGAGGTATTGTTGATCGTATCTTGTCGACCATAACGGATGTGTTCTTAGTTATACCAGGTATTCCACTTATGATTGTGATTTCATCTTACATGAGAGTCCGAAGCTTTTGGACTGTGATTTTGGTTATCGCAATAACTGGTTGGGGTGGTGGAGCAAGGATGATAAGATCACAGATGCTCTCAATGAAGAACAGAGATTTTGTGATGGCAGCGAAAACAATAGGAGAAAGAAATATAAGGATTGTGTTCTTCGAAATATTTCCAAACATGTTATCTTTGATAGCTTCGATTTTTTTCAGTTCGGTTCTTTATGCAATTATTGGAGAAGCTTCTTTATCCTTTCTCGGTTTAGGCGATGTCAGTAAAATTTCATGGGGCACAATGCTCTATTGGGCTCAGAGTGCCAATGCCTTGTTGAATGGAATGTGGGCATGGGTCCTTGCACCTGGGTTATCGATAATCATGCTTGGTACTGCTTTTGCCCTTTTGAATTTCTCGCTTGATGAAACAACTAATCCAAGATTGAGAAAACGTTAGGGTGGTCTGATGGTTGAGATTCTAAATTTAAGAGCAGGATATCGTTTCAGAAAAAAAGTAGTTAGAGCAGTGAATAACGTTTGTTTGAAGATTCATGATCAGGATTTTCTTGGCATTGCCGGTGAATCTGGTTGCGGAAAGTCGACTTTGGTTTTGGCGATGCTCAGATTGTTGAAGAGTCCTGGCTACATAGAATCTGGTAAGGTTTTAATCAATGGGTTAGATATATTCAGCCTTTCTAATGAGCAACTGTCCAAAGTTCGTTGGAAAGAGTTTTCTTTTGTCCCACAGAGTTCTATGAGTTCATTGAATCCAGTTATGAAAATAAAAGATCAGATTGCCGATGCGATAGTTTGTCATACAGATATGGAAAGGCAAGAAGCTTATGAGATAGTTGGAGAAGTTTTAAAACTCGTGGGTATCCCTGTGGAACGCGCAAATAGTTACCCACACCAACTTTCCGGTGGAATGCGCCAGAGAGTTGTTATAGCGATGGCTTTGGCTCTTTCCCCAAAATTTGTCGTTTTTGATGAACCAACAACTGCATTGGATGTGGTTGTGCAAAGGTCGATTCTTGAGAAAATCTTCGAGTTACAAGAACAGAAAAAATTCTCTGCAGCTTTCGTAACACATGATATCTCACTTTTATTCGAAATATCAAAGCACTTGGCTATAATGTATGCAGGTGAAATAGTCGAGTATGGTGATACCAGAAATGTTTACGAAAATCCACTACATCCTTATGCAAAAGGGCTGATTGAAGCTTTGCCAAGTGTATCTGGAGAGCTCAAAGAGTACAAAAGTATCCCGGGAAGACCACCAGACCTTTCGATTGTAATTGAGGGTTGTCCTTTCTATGAAAGATGTCGGTTCAGAAAAAAGATATGCTTAGAAAAACATCCGGAGTACAAGCAGGTTGAACAAGGTAGGTGGGTTTCTTGTCATCTGTATTGATCGCAGAAGGAATTATCAAAAATTTTGCCTTTAGAAAAGGTATTAAGCACTATACGATACACGCATTGAGAAGAGTGGATCTCCATCTTGCAGATAGAGAAATTTTGTCGATTGTTGGAGAAAGTGGCTGTGGCAAAACGACTTTCTTGAGAGTCGTTGCAAGAATATACGTCCAAGATGATGGAAGTTTATCTGTGCTTGGTAAGGAAGTACCTAAAAAGATGAACAAAAATCAGGAATTAGAGTACAGAAAAACCGTTCAAATGATCTTCCAAGACCCATTTTCAGCATTAAACCCGGTGAAGAAGATTGGGAAGTTCCTTGAAAGGCCTCTCAAAATTTTCAAGATACCTAATATAAAAGAGAGGATAAATGAGGTTCTTGAAGAGGTTGAACTGCCATTCGACTCTCTTGAGAAATATCCACACGAGTTGTCTGGAGGACAGAGACAGAGAGTCATCATCGCGCGATCGATTATAACAAGACCAAAGATAATACTCGCCGACGAACCCACTTCGATGCTCGATGTGTCGATAAAGGCTTCTATTCTCAACTTACTTCTGAAATTGAGAGATAATCACGCTATTTCTCTGATACATGTTACACACGATCTTGCTTCTGCAAAATATATTTCTGACAGAATAGCAGTCATGTATGCTGGACAGATTATTGAAGAAGGAGACGCAAAAGCAATAGTTGACGATCCATTACATCCATATACTAAACTGCTGAGGATGGCGGCACCAGATCCGAACAAACTGAATACAAGGCTTGGTCAAACAGGAGAGCCCCCCAATTTGATAAATCCCCCCTCAGGATGTGCCTTTATGCCAAGATGCGCTTATGCCAAAAAAGAATGCTCGAATTTTTCTCAAACCATCGATGTCGATGGCAGAAAAGTAAGGTGCATCTTGTATACCTAATTAACTTTGCACTAACCTAATCATGGATTATCCTGATATATTGAAATTTTAACGAGATATAAGAAAATCTATTATTTCCTGAATATCTGGCAATTCTCTAATAGGATAGACTTTGAAAAAGATGATCTTTCCATCTTTATCGATTATGATATTTGCTCTTTCAGAAAAACCGTCTTTTTCTCTGAATATGTTGTACAATTTAGCCACTTCACCATGTGGCCAGAAATCCGAGAGGATCTTCAATTGCTTTAAGCCCAGTGAATCTGCCCAAGCTTTTTTACTTGGAACTGGATCAACACTCAAACCAAGTGGAACTGTTTTTAGTTTCTCGAATTTTTCGTAGTTAGCTTCCAATGATTTCATCTGGTTTGCACAGATAGAAGTCCAAGCAAGTGGATGAAATGACAAGAGCACTTTCTTTCCTTTTAGCGAAGATAACTGAATCACATTGCCATCTTGATCTTTCAATGAAAAATCTGGTGCAATTGAACCGATTTGCAACATCTTTACCACCTCCGCTTTGATTCAATAAGATTCATTAGCTTTTCAACATTATGCTTTCTTTTGAAAAGTGGCTCTGAAGAGTTTTTATAGACTCTTTGTTGTGATTCAAAGGTAGGTTTTTCTTCGATATAGAATACACCTAAGGGTAAGGGAGATCTTTCCAGTGCTTTTTCAAATGCTTTGTTTATATTTGTCTCGTCGTGATCTTTCATATAGTAGGTGTTTTCTTTGAACCATTTGTAGGTGTTGATTTTATTGAAAGTAACACATGGCTGGAATATGTCTACCAATGAAAATCCTTTGTGCAATATGGCTCTTTTTATGATCTCTTTTGTTTCTTGCACATCACCGCAGAATGCTCGAGCCACGAAAGAACACTTCAAAGACAATGCAATGGCTATTGGGTTGAATGGCTCATTCAAAACTCCATTGACCTGTACAGGTGTTGTAAAACCTTTCTCACTGGTTGGTGAAGCTTGCCCTTTTGTTAGACCATAAACCATGTTATCGTGAACTAAAACGGTGATATCTGAATTTCTCCTGATGGCATGTATGAAGTGATTTCCTCCTTCACCATACATACAGCCATCTCCGCTTTCCACAATTACCACAAGATTTGGATTAGATACCTTTATTCCAACAGCTGCTGGCAAACTTCTTCCGTGTAAACCGTTGAAATAATTACATTTTATGTATTGAGGTGCTTTCGCAGCTTGCCCGATTCCAGAAACAAGTACCAAATTTTTTGGGTCTATGTCGAGCTCCTGTAATGCAGTTTTGACAATGTTGTGTATCGAATAGTTACCACAACCAGGACACCATGCGATATCTCCACCTTCAATATCAAACTTTGTAGCCATCAAATCTCCCCCTTCATAAACTTTTGTAATGTGTCTTTTATTTCTTCTACGTAAAAAGGTAAGCCGTTGTATTTATTCAATGTTTTGAAATCACTAAAACCAAATTCCATTTTCAGAAGCTTTCCAAGTTGTGAGGTGGCATTGGATTCTACAAGAAGTACTTTCTTTGCTCTATTTAGATATTTAGAGAGATTAGATGGTAATGGATAAAGTTGTTGCAAATGAAGTACTGCCAAATTTTCAAAGTCCTTTGATGCTTCAAGGACAATCTCTCTTGTTGAACCGAAACATATCACAAGATGAGTGAAATCTTTATTACCTATGAATTCGGCAGGAATTTCATCAGAGAAGTTTTTCAGTTTTCTTAGTCTCTTTTCGACCATTTTGTTTCTGATTGTAAAGTCTTCTGTTATTCTTCCATATTCGTCGTGTTCATCACTATCCACACAAACTAATCCATTACCATGACTTGGGATACCTCTTGGGGAGATCCCATTTTCCGTGAATTGATATCTTTTGTAATCAGGCGCTGTCTCAACTATGTAATCCGAGAAAGACTTTATTTCTCCAAGTTTATCGAAATTATAAATCATATCCATCAAATACTGGTCTGTCAAAACAAAGACTGGTACTTGGTATTTGTCTGCAATATCAAAAGCTTTCATCGTACAGAAAAATGCTTGTTCAAGATTACCTGGTGAAAAGATAACTCTTTCGAATTCACCGTGCCCAGAAAAAAGTGCGAACAATAAATCCGCTTGCTCTGTTCTTGTTGGAAGTCCTGTTGCAGGACCTGGTCTTTGTGCAAGGTGTATCACTATAGGACTTTCTATCATCCCAGCAAGACTCAGAGCCTCTACCATCAATGCAAAACCGCCACCACTTGTTGTCACAAGCGCCCTTGCTCCAGAATACCATGCACCTAAAGCCATATTTATGGCGCTGATTTCATCCTCTGCTTGTTCTACGATTATGTCAAAATCTCTTGAATGATTTGCCAGGTTAGTCAGAACACCGGTAGATGGAGACATTGGATATGAAGAGACGAAGTTACATCCACCAGCTAAGGCACCAAGAGAAACTGCTTCTGCACCACTCATCAATATATGATCTTTGACGCTCGGATTTGTTTCGATCTTTGTTTCAATGTTCATTTCTATGTTTTTGTAGACATAATCATATCCCAATTTGACCGCCTTTTTGTTTTCTTCACAAACCTTCGTACCTTTGTTGCAAAACCATTTCTCAATCGCGACTAACACGTTTTCAAAGGGAAGTTTCAAAAGGCCACACAACATACCAAGAACTACAGAATTGGAATAAAGTTTGTTCCCAGCTTCAAGTGCTAAACTGGATATTGGTACTTTTTTTATCCTTGCTTTTGTATTGAATTTTGTCTCTGAATTTGAATCGATGAAAACAAAGGTATTGTCATCTATTCTTTCCAAAAGTCTTAGTAAATGTACATCACCTGGTGAAAGAGAAAAGAGAATATCCGTTTTCTTACAGAATGCTCTAACAGGTTTATCACTGATTCTTATCAAAGTCGAGTTACTTCCACCTCTGACACGAGACATGTATTCTTTGTATGAAAATACATTTAAACCGTGGCTCTTTAATATATTTGGAAAAAGGTATTCTATTGTCTGAATACCTTGGCCAGCCTCGCCACAAATTACAACAGAAAGGTCCACGATGACTCCCCCTTATATTCGAAAAAAGCCCTGGTTTGTCCAGGGCTTTAGTTTATTCAACTTCAATTTTTTTGCTGCTCTCCCACAAACCATGTATGTTGCAATATGATAGAGCAAGGATTGTTCCAGATTTGTTCAGTTTCGCAACGGTTTTCACCACTGGTTCTGTGTAGACATCGCCTGTATTAGGGCCTTTGACAGATTCGCCATGAACATTGAATTCGTAATTGCCTATCTCATAAACATATGGATCGCCATCTGGTTGGAAAAAGAGCTTGATCCATTTTATATGATGTTCCGTCGTGTTTGGATGAGGTATTTCTTTACCAACGGTGACTGTGATCTCTGTTTTTTCTCCTTTTTTGACCTTTTCAGCAACTTCGATAACTGGTACATGTTTTTCTTTTTTGAAATCTTCTGACTTAATAAAATCAGCAAGTTTCATATTATTCCCTCCTTTATACAGAGAATTCCACATACATCTTCTTGGCAGTTCCACATACAGGGCATTTCTCAGGTGGTTCATTCTCTACTGTATGACCACAGACAGGACAGATGAATATTTTGCTGACTGGGTAATCTTCTTTTTTCTCAACAAGGTCTTTAGCAAGTTTGTACATTTGAGCGTGTATTTTCTCTGCTTCCCAGGCATATTTAGTACTTCTTTCCGCTCCTTTTTCTTGTTGAAATTGTGCAACTGTGTTGTAAACCGGGTACATTTCCTCGATTTCAAAAGTTTCACCATCGATGCACTGTTGAACGTTATCTTTCATTTCTTGATAGATCTTTCCGAGTTCTCTGTAATGATTTCTTGCATGAACAAATTCGGCATGTGCTATCGCCCTGAAAAGATTGGCAAGTTTCTTTAACCCCTTTCTTTCAGCTTCGTCTGCGAAGATTAAATACTTCATGTGTGCCATGCTTTCACCGGCAAAGGCATCTTCGAGGAATTTCTTGGTCATCTCTCTCATTGATTTCACCTCCCTATTTTCAATTTTTATTATACAACAATTCTATTTTCTGACTCCATTCAAAAATTAACACAATCGTCAAATACAATAGTTCTAAGCTAAAATTCTTCACAGGTTGAAACGAGATCTTCAACTTTGGTTGTAGCAAGGCAGATCACCGTGTCTGCGGCACCATAGTAAATCTTTAGTTCATCACCTTCCAAAATAGCCCCTGTTGGAAAGACTACATTGTTTCTAAATCCATCACTGGTCTCATACTTTTCCTCCGGTACAATGAGAGGTTCTTTACATAAACCCAAAACTTTGGTCGGGTTTTTTAAATCAAGCAACATAACACCTGCTGTGTAACGCTTGGTCCATTTTTCTTCCCAACCATTCTTTCCTCTTGATGAATCAATATCTACAGCATGAAAGATTACTAACCAACCACTGTCGGTTTTAATAGGGGGTGCTCCTGGACCAATTTTGATGTTGGCAAATAGTACATCTTCCACCGCAAGGAGAAGCTTGCTGTCTCCCCAATATCTCAAGTCTGGTGAAAAACTGATCCAGATATCAAATCTTTCTAAACCTAACCTGCCATAAACTGGAAACGGTCTTTCGAGTCTTACATACATACTATTTACTTTTTCTGGAAAAAGTACGATATTTCTGTTATCTGGCGTTGAGAGATCGATGATCTCAAATTGTTCGAAATCCTCCGTTTTTGCAATGCCTGCTCTTATTCCATGCCATGTGTCAACGGCAAAGGTCATATAGATCTTTTCTTCGATTGTAACTAATCTTGGATCATAAACTCTTATAAAATCTTTCTCATTTAGTGTAAAATGCAGCGGTTCTGGTTTAACCTTCCATTTTATTCCATCTTTGCTCAGTGCCAACCCCAGATTTGTTCCATCGATTCTTTTTTCTTCAAAAGAACCATAATCATTTCGAAAGACCATTATATAACGATCTTTTAGTTTGCAAACACCAGGATTGAATACAAGTGCAGAAATATATGGCACATCTTTGTAAGTGAGTATAGGATTGGCTGGGTGTCTTTTGATAATGTTCTGAGATTTCAATTCACCAACTGGTTTTGGTTCGAAATTTTCTCTGATTTTAGAAAGATCCATTGCTTATCTACCCCCTTTTTGAAATCATGATAATGTTACACGAAAAACTATAAATCGAAATAGTACGATTTTCCAAGGATAACTTTTGCTATCGGAATAAATAGGGATCTAAACACGAAAAAACTGCCTTTGGAAATGCGGAGATTAGTTTTTGATGTATTTTCTGATTTGTTAACATTTGACAAAAGATGCAGTTAGAAGCAACATTTAGTTAGTAATATCTAACTAAATCGAGGTGTTTGTTTTGTTAACCGATCTTGAGGCAAGAACTCTGAAGGTTATACGAGATTCTGGTGAAATATCTCGACTTGAAATATCTAAACTCTTAAACCTGAGTAAACCTGTTATAAGTCAGGCGGTGGCTCAGCTGATTAATAAAGGACTTGTAGTCGAATCCAATATTTGTAAGTCTTCTATAGGAAGACCAAGGATCAACCTAAAATTCGTTTCGGATGCGTTTTATTGTATAGGTGCCGAACTTGAAGAAAATACGTTCGAAATAATCATTACTGATCTCTCTGGAAATGAGAAAAAGGCTTTTCAGGAAAGAATTCCTCACACAAAAGATTCACTTGATATCATTGAGTGGTGTTCCGAAAAAATCAAAGAGTTGATAAGGCAATCGAATCTGCCAAGGGAAAAATTTTTAGGAATAGGAATTGGGATATCGGCCATGGTCGAACCGAACACAGGATTAGTGAGAACGGCTCCAGCATTTGGTATGAAGGATTTCAATCTCCAAAACACGCTTCAAATGATGCTCGACCTTCCTGTATACGTAGCAAATAGAGTTAAATTGGCTGCATTTGCCGAGCACAAACTCGGAGCAGCAAAAGGTTTTAAGGATGTACTTTTTATATATTTGGATAGTGGTCTTGGATCTGCAGTTATTTTAAACGACGAATTATTCCAGGGATTTTATGGTAAAGCAGGAGAATTTGGATGGTTGATAACCGATATTGATGTCACAAAAGATGACATTTGTGAAGAACAAAATTTTGGACATTTGGCAAGGAAAATATCAGGTCATTGTTTGAGAAAGTACTTGGGTGAGATCGTTCAAGATACCGATCTGAGAGAAATTATCATGGCGATTAAGCAAGGGCAGATCGAAATGGGAAAGAAGTTGAGAAGATCTTTAATGCATCTTGCCGCTGCAATAGCCAATTCAATACTCATGTTTGATCCGCAGATTGTAATCATCAAAGGGAGAATCGGACAAAGATATTTCTCAGAAATCTTGGAAATTATTGAGCAATTTCTTTATGAGTTCTTGCCACTACAGTTTTATGAGAACCTTGAATTTCGCAAAGGTATGATTGATAAGTATGATGTGGCATTGGGTGGTGTCTTTTTGGTTCAAAAGAAAGTTATGAATATCTAAATTACTCAAGGGGAGGTGGTTTCATGCGGAGAATTTTTGCAATGTTACTTGTTTTAGCGACGGTTCTCTCAATGGCTGATGTGGTCTTAATGTGGTTTACAGATGGTCCAGATTATGACGTCATGCAGAATCAGGTTGCAAAATTCGAAAAGGTTTATGGTGAAAAAGTTGTTGTTCTGAATCTACCCTATTACTTGGAATACAAACCCAAACTTGCTGCAATGGCTAAAGCGGGTTCACCACCAGATGTTGCAAGGGAAACCGACTTATTACCATGGCTTGATTACGCAATAGATATGAAGCCTTTAGTTGAGAAGTACACCAACATGAAATTCGAAGATTGGCTTGAAAATGTCTCTTTCTACAAACCAGCCTTTAAAAAGATCTATGAAAAATTCGGTAAAGTAATAGGCATACCGTACACTTCGGATGCTCACGCAGTTTTTTACAACAAAGAGATTTTCAAGAAGGCTGGTATAGAAGTACCAAAAGACAGACCTTGGACGATTGATGAATGGTATGCTGCAATGAAAAAAATCAAACAAAGTGGTGCAGCAAGATATGCCCTTGTTTATGATTTCAGTCCCTACAGATTTTCAAATTTACTGTATGTCTTCGGTGGCGGTATTTGGGACCCTGAAGGAAAAAATATAATCATTGATTCACCAGAATCGATCGAGGCTCTGGAGTTTTTCGTCAAACTTCATGACGAAGATCTCATACCGAAAGCCGTTTGGTTAACTGGCGACGCACCGGCAAAGTATTTCCAAAACGGTATGGCTGCAATGTATGTCTCTGGCATATGGATGCTTGCCCAATTCAAAGAACAATTGAAATTTGATTGGGGCGCCATTATGTGGCCATACAAGCGTCAAAGAGCTGTAATGACAGGTGGAAAGTATATAGTTCCATTCACTGAAAAAGGTGCACAGCTTGCACTATTCTTGACCAATGAAGAAAATCTCGCAGAATTTGCCGGAAAACTTTATCTGATACCTGATAGAAAAGATTTGAGTGGTAAGGTAAAGGTTGAAGATCCTGTGATCAAAGAAGTTTACGATGTGGTGATGAAGGATCTTGATGAATCAGGAAGGGGAAGTCTTGTCGCGGATTGGTATGATCCAGATACAGCAGCTATAATACAAAAGAACAGAACAGTTATAATCGATGCGATAAAATCAGCGGTTGCCAAAGAAAAAACTCCTGCGCAGGCTTTCAGAGATCTTGCAAAGTTTCTGAGAGAAGAAGTCGCAAAAAGTAAATGAGCTTTCTTGGGTGGGGAATCCCACCCAAGTTGTTTTAAATCTGGAGGGAAGAACTTTGAAAAAACAACTGGTCCCATGGTTATTTCTTCTGCCAAATCTCTTGATCTTTGCGATATTCATAGTAACACCTGCTCTGAGTAGTTTTTATTATTCTTTTACAGACTATGATATGCTCACCTTTTCTGGGAAATTCGTTGGTTTGTCTAATTTCATTAGTCTTTTTCGCACGCCAAGTGATTTTAGCCATGTATTGACCAGAACATTTTTTTACACGTTGCTTGTTGTTCCTTTAGTTTTCTTTTCTTCACTTGGTTTGTCAGTAATAACTACATCGGATTTTATTTATGGTAGATCTTTTTTAAGGGCACTTTTCTATTGGCCTTGGCTTTTATCACCATCAATCATAGGTATCAGTTGGAAATGGTTTTTGGATTATGATGCAGGATTGATAAATATAATTCTCATAAAAATGGGTTTAAACCCGATATCATGGTTGATAGATAAAAGATTAGCGTTTTTGAGTGTCACGTTGGTGACGGTTTGGAATGTTGCGGGCTATTTTATGGTTATGTTCAATGCAGCACTTACAGCTATCCCAGTTGAAGTCTATGAAGCGGCATCATTAGACGGCGCAAATAAATGGACAAGGTTTTGGAAGATCATCTTTCCTCTACTCAAGCCTACTTCAGTACTTGTGATAATTCTTTCAACAATTATGGCGATGAGGAGTTTTGAAGTGATATATGTTTTTACTTCTGGAGGACCTGGAACATCAACGACAATGGTTGCGCAAAAGATATACCATACTGCCTTTATGGAAAGAAAGCTTGGCATGGCCTCAGCAATGTCTATAGTACTGTTCTTAATCTTGATAATTCTCTCATTATTACAATTCAAAGTTTTGGAGGAAAAGCAATGAAAAGAAGAAAAAGGATTTTTTTAGTAATCTTGAATCTCGTTGTGTACGTTTTTGCATTTTTGTACGTTCTTCCGATATTGTGGACTGTCTTTTCGAGTTTTAAGGAAGAATCTGATCTTTTTTCGTGGCCTCCTCGTTTGGTAACCAAGTTGACTATGATCAACTACAGAAACGTTTTTTCTAAAACACAACTTCCTTTGTTCATGAGAAATTCTTTCTTTATTTCGATTTTTGCGACCATTATTACCGTTTTGATAAGCATAATGGGAGGTTATGCGCTGGCAAAGTATCACTTTCGTTTTAGGGGTTTTATCTCATCTTTCACTTTGTCGATGTTGATGATTCCATTGCAAGTGATAATGGTTCCAATTTATTTGGTGCTCTCGAAGATAGGCATGATAAACACCTTATGGGGTTTGATAATACCACCTTCTGCAACACCTACGGGTATATTTCTTGCACAGAGATATCTTTTGTCTGCACTTCCAGATGAAATCTTAGAAAGTGCAAGGATTGATGGAGCAGGGGAGATGAAGATTTTCTTTAAAATAGTACTACCACTTTCAACGCCACTTATAGCAGCCCTCTCGGTATTGTCTTTCACTTGGAGATGGAATGATTTTCTCTGGCCATTGATTGTCGTTGGTACTCCCAGACTGTACACTGTTCAATTGGCTTTGGGAATGTATGCCGGTGAACATATAGTGCAGTGGGGACCTTTATTGGCAATGACGGTAATATCAATGATTCCTGTTTTAATTGTCTTCTTGCTACTCCAGAAATACTTCGTGAAGGGTATAGCAACTGGTGCTTTAAAATGAGGAAGTGACTTATATGGATTATAAGATATTGGATAACGGTACTATCCTTTACGAAAGGGCCTTAGAGACTTTTATACTTTCCAATTTGGAGCAGACCTTAATTATGAAATATGGTGAACCTAAGCAACTCTTTTCTTCGAAACATGGTTTAGTGTTAGAGTTTGTGAAAACAAATATTGGTGAACCTGTTTTGTCAAGATACTGGCCAAATGGGTGTTATTTTCAAAGAGAGAATATGAACTGGTCTTTTTTAACCGCGAATGATATAGTCTCCACTCTCTTTTTTATAAATGGTTTGAAAAGACTTGAGCTTCTCTTCAAAGTACCACTTAAGAGAAATTTCAAAGTACCATTTTTTAAATCGATAGACCTTGAAAGATCATTAAATGTCTCTTTTTTTAACGGATTAGTGAATTTTTCAGACATTTTGAAGATCAAGATCGTGGAAGGAAAGTTGATTAAATTCGAGCAGAAAAATGACAGACTCTTTGAGCTTGTGATCGAGAGCAACGATAAAGGTTTTATAAAACTCTCATTTGGTAGTCAAATTTCAGTTGATGGATCTGAGGAAGATCAGAACAGAGTTTATCTGAAGAAACTCGATGAGCATTGCCCTGGTGCTTTGAATAATTTGGAAAAAGCCCTGTATTTTTTCTCGGTACATACAGCACTTTCCTGTTGGAAAGATTTTGGAACTGTCAAGGCTCTGTCAGCAGGTAACAATTACAGTTTTCCTCCAAGGACTTATTTCAGAGACGGTTTTTGGACGTCACTCACACTTTTGAAAATCGATTCAAAACTCGTTAAAGAACAAATCCTTACCTTAGCTCAAGGAGTTCATGATGATGGTTGTCCAAGCGCGGTAATGTTTTTAAATGACGACGAAAAAAGATTGTTGAGAGATCTTGCCATGAGTTCATCTCAACTTGCTCAGTTTGTAAGATATGAAAACGACTGGTGGTCAAATCATCACGACTCGGGCCCATTGTTTGTGTTATTAGTTTTCGAGTACATTAAATTCACTGAAGATCTTTCAATCTTATCTGAAAAAGTTGATGGAAAGACTATCTTAGAAAAAATAAAAATTATTATACGTCAGATAGATAGCTATCCTAAAAACAAGGATGGTTTGATGCTCAAACCATATGATTCAAACGATTGGGCTGACAACGTCTTTAGAAATGGTTTGGTTAGCTATGATTTGGCATTCCAGATAGCTGCACTTGGTAAAGCTTGTGAGATTTTCAAAATGCACTCAGTCAAGGATATCGAATTATGCAAAAGATTCAACATAACGAAAAAACTCTTCAACCAAAGATTATTCGATCATGAGAAGGGTTATTTCTATGATTTTGTTGGTACCTATGTTGAAGATCATCTCAGTTTAGATACAATTGTCGCAATTTTATACGATATCGCAGACAAAGACAAAGCTTTATCAACACTTTCTAAAATGCATGACCTTCTTGAGACACGGAACAATTCCGAACAACCATATGGTGATTGGGGCGTTATGAATGTGTGGCCACCTTATAAGAAAAGGTCCCATCTTTTTGGGAAAAGTGCATTCCCATTTAGGTATCATAACTCGAGTTGTTGGCCTTATTTGAATTGCGCTTATGCCTTAGCTCAGTTCAAAAATGGGTTCGATCCATCTTATGGTCTTCTCGAGTGGTGGAAATATTCGTTGAAGCATGGTTGGCTGAATTTAGTTGAATATTATTCACCTGCTTATCATAGAGGAGGTTTGAATCAAGGTTGGAGCTCATTTGCAGGTTTTGTAATAGATGAAATATACAAAAAATGAATCAGGAGGTGCTTACATGGTCGAGAAATGGGATCATTACCCAGTTTATATGTGGGCAGGACCAGGTACGATAAGGATCAATAAAGTCAAATTCCCTGGTAAATCTATTGATGAACAAGTTCATATCAAGGGAGGCTTACGTGAGGGTGCAGCTCGGCTTAAGAAAATGGGATACAATTGGGCTTATTGTAGTTATAACTGGGGGTTTCCTCCAGAAATCGAGAAGGAAGATCATGAATATTTCAGAAAGACTGTTGAAGAGTATCATGCGCAAGGCCTTAAAGTATTTGGATATGTACAGTTCTCTAATGCAGTTTTCACTGGTTCATACTTGACAAAACGCTGGTACGCTTTAGATCCTTATGGTGAAAAGATAAATTATTATTCTGGCAGATACTTAGTTTGTCCCACAGATCCAGAGTGGAAAGAGCATTTGAAAGAAATCGTGATTGGAATAGTCAATGCAGGAGCTGACGGTGTTTTCTTTGATAACATGTTTGGTTCATGGTTTGGTTTTCGCCCATGTTATTGTGATAGATGTCAAGATTTGTTCAAAGAGTTTGCAGAAAAACAGGGTTTCGATGTCAAAGGTATACCACATCACCTCAGTGAGAATATTGAATCAAGACTCTACTTGATTTGGAGAAGAAAGATAATTTGGCAAACAGTGGAGGAACTTTCTGAAGTTGCACGGAAGCTCAAAAAAGATATCTTGATTTCTTCAAACTCTTTCGAAGCAGGTATAAGTGAACTTTCGATCATGGCTGGAATAGATCTGAGAGAGGCTTTCAGAGTACAAGACTTAGTTATGATAGAAAATCATCAAATTCCGAGAAAATTTCATGATATACAGATCTTTAATACGATGACCTATAGAATAGCTCACGCACACAGCAAGGGGAAGGCTGTAACTTCTGTACCCTACATGTTTGGAATCGGAGATGATTCTGTTTATCCTGTTAGATTATACCTTCAAGCTATGGCAGAGGCATATTCAAATGACTCAGTGATGGTTCTCAAAGGCACGGAATATTTTCACAATGGTAAGTGGACTTTGCTGACGGACGATCAGTTTGAAGATGTACGTAATCAGATAGAGAATTATCACAAATGGTACAAACAAAATCTTGTTAAAGATCTCTATGGTGAGCGTGCGGCAAGAATAGGTATCTTTCATCCTTATGATTCGTTAACCTTTCATTGGGAGAAAACAGCACTACCTTTCTTTGCAGCACAGCACGAATTAATTCGTTCGAACATAGATTACAAAGTGGTTTGGGACAATTTTGAAGGAGTAGATCTTCTGCTTGTACCACCAATCTTTGAAGAAAATGAGATAAATATCGTGAAAAAATTCAAGAAAAATAAGATCTTTCTTGGCTATTCGCCTTTTGAAAATGAAAAATTGATATGGAGTGATGTATACAAAATAATCTCTCTTAATCAGAAACCCGAACAACAATTGGCTTTAGAACAAGATTTAGCATTATTGAATTTTTCAACATATTTTAATGATCAAGTATGGAGAGAGCGACTTCAAAAAAATGGTTTTTTGTTCTTCAATTATCTCAATTACTGTTATACATTTACACATCCTTTCAATGCTGAAGAACTCATTGAGATAGTCGAAAACTATCAAGATTGGAAAATAAAATCAGATGGTTTTGTTATCACAACTTCATACAAACAGGACAATCTTTTGAAGGTACATGTTGTGAATCTTGAAGAAAGGAAAACGGAAATTGATCTGGTGTTACCACAAGGATTCGAATTAAAAGAAGTATGCGAATACAGTTGCGATGGGGTTTTTGTACATAGAATTTATTTCATCAGCACATGAATTCTGAAATAAAAGTGAGGCTCTCGCCTCACTTTTTCTTTAAGACTTCGATATTCACCAAATTTGGTGGCACCTCACCACTCAAGGCCTTTACAATGTTCTCGGCCGCCATGATAGACATTTTTGTTCTTGTATTGTAGGATGCCGAACCAATGTGCGGTGCAAGAACGACGTTTTCTAATTCGAGTAGTTCTGGCTCAATTTCTGGCTCATTCTCGAAAACATCGAGTGCAGCTCCTCTGATCCAATTTTCCTTTAACGCTTTAACAAGGGCTTTTTCGTCCACAATTGGACCACGTGCTGTATTTATCAAATAAGCTTCTTTCTTCATGAGCTTCAATTGATCTTGACCTATCAGATGATGTGTCTGTTTTGTAAGTGGAAGATGTAAGCTGACAAAATCTGATTCTTTCAAAAGTGTTTCTAAATCAACGTATGTTGCATTCAGTTCTTTCTCGATTTGTTCATTAACCCTTGAACGGCTATAATAGAGAACCTTCATCTTGAAACCGATAGCTCTTCTTGCGACGGCTTGACCTATCCTACCAAAACCAATAATACCCAATGTTGCCCCGTAGAGATCTGTACCCAAGAGCAACATGGGTTCCCATCCGCGAAATTTGCCAGCCCTAACGAATTTGTCGCCTTCGACGATCCTTCTGGCAATGGCCATCATCAACGCCCATGCCAGATCGGCGGTAGTTTCTGTAAGAACTCCCGGTGTATTGGTCACCATGATACCTCTTTTAGTGGCCTCTTCAACATCGATGTTGTTGTAGCCAACAGCATAATTTGCTATTACTTTTAGTTGTGGCCCCGCTGCTTCTATGACTTCTTTGTCTATCGGGTCAGCCAGAAGGCACAAAAGACCGTCAATGCCTTTTACTTTTTCCAAAAGAATTTTCTTTGGTATAAGACCATCATAATCACTAACCTGCACATCAAAGTTTTCAAACAATATTTTCAAGCCTTGTTCTGGTATTTTACTTGTTACAAAAACTCTTGGTTTTGTCATTCACTGAACCTCCTTTAAAAGTTTTGAATACGCCATGAGAAAGGTTCTTTTTGCGTTTGCAACTACAAGATCTGGATCTTCATCTGGTAATGGTTTTACTTCAAAAGATATCACAGGTTTTTGGGTTGCAACCTTTTTTTCAAAGTAATTGTTCTTCAAAAGTGCTTTCAGAAAATAAGTGAGTTCTTCGACATCGTTGCTTCCACCTTTTATACCAAATCTTGGATGTAGATCTCCATAGGAAGGGTGATCTTTTTCAAGAACTGCGTTACCAATGTGAACGTGTGTTATGAAAGGTGAAAGTAAACCGATTGTGTAAAATGAATCTTCAAAAAGTAATGGTTGGTGAGAAAGATCAATGGTAAGACCAAAGTTTTCACAAGAATTTCTGACTTCTGACGCAATTTCAAATGCCACAGGTGCTGGTCCAACGAGAGCTTTTTTGTCCACAGACCAATCAAAGACTTCCAGATTCACTGCAACTGTGTAGCCATGTTCTTTACCTTTTAATTTGGCGTAATCACATAACTCTTCAAGTGATTTTACAAGTTCTTTTTTTGCGTTTTCAATCTGACTATTTGGCATCTTACCACTCAAAAATGCCACTGCCTTTGCACCACTGATATACGCTTTGTCGATAGATGCCTTGGCTTCTTGGACTGCTCTGAGTCGTTCATTCTCATCAAGTGAATTCAAATTGAGATTTTTTGTTAGTATCAGAGGTTGTGCTGCAACGAGTAATTCGACCTTTGCCGTTTCACACATCTTTCCTATTTTTTTGAAAGTATCTTCATCTACAAGCGCACTTACTTCAACGGCCTGGAAAAATTCATCGTTGAGCACTCTTTTAATCGTTGAGAGTATTTCTTCCTGGGTTTTTGCATTTGGATAGGCCATAAAATGTATCAAACCCATATAGAATCGATCGTGCCATATCAATTCATATCGCCTCCTGTTAAAACATTCTCAGAGAATCCACTATCTTTCTCGCACTATCTACAATTAGATTTATATCACTTGAACAAACCAAGAGTTTCATACCCATCTGAGCCCAAGGTTTAATTGCGTCAGGTGTTGAAAGATGTATACCACATGGGATGCCAAGATCCAGAGATTTTTGGACAAATTTTGCCACATAGCTTTGGACAAGTGGATGATCAATTTCACCAGGAAAACCAAGATCTTGGGAGAGATCGTTTGGCCCCAACAAAAACGCGTCAACCCCAGGCATTTTGAATTTATCGAGATTTTCTATAGCCTTTCTACTTTCGATTTGAAGAATTATCATTGTATTTTCATTTGCCCATTTGATATATTCTTCTTTTTTGACGGATGAAAAACCCACCGGTGCCTTTCTTGTAGCCATACCTCTTTCACCCACAGGGTAATATTTTGTTGCTTTTATCACTTGTTCAACAACGTCTATTTCCTCAATTTGTGGTATTAACAAGCCCTCTGCACCACAATCAAGTGGTCTTGATAAGTTGTGATGGCCAAACCTTGTAGGTACTCTTACTATGGGTGTTATTCCACCGGCTTTTGCAGCCCATATCATATCTTGTACGGTTTCAAGACTAAACGACGAGTGTTCAGTGTCTATGACAAAAAAATCAAATCCCGCTGTGGCAAGCATCTGGGCTATACTCGGTGTTCTGATTTCACTCACCATTGTTCCAATAACTGTTTTCCCCTCTTTCAGGAGTCTTTTTGTTTTATTTTCCTTCATCTTGTCACCTCATAACCGTATTTTTTTAAGAGATCTGTATTAGTTGGAAAGGTTGGTATCTTACCTGAAAGCACCTCTATCACACCTTGTGCTGCATCTTGAGCCATTCTCACTACACATTCTTTTGTTAAAGCAGAATTATGAGGTGTGAGCAAGATCTTGTCACAATTGAAAAATGGATGATCAGATCTTGGTGGTTCCTCTACAAAGACATCTGTAGCTGCTCCTGCGATCCATCCTTCATTTAAAGCTTTCAACACGGCATTTTCATCCCATAATGGCCCACGCGCCATGTTTATGATGAACGCAGTTGATTTCATCAATCTAAGTTGTGTCTCGCCTATGAGATTTCTTGTCTCGTTTGTAAGTGGTGCGTGTATGGTGACAAAATCAGATTCTTTCAAAAGACTTTCCAAAGATACAAGTTTCACACCAATTTCATTGGCTTTTTCTTTGTTAACATATGGATCGAATGCCAAAACTCTCATTGAAAAAGCCAGCTGGCATTTTTTTGCAACAAGTGTGCCGATTCTTCCAAGGCCTATTATTCCCAAAGTTTTCGAATCCAGATCTATAGTAGAGAATAAATCTCGTATCTTGAAGTTGTTATTTCTTGTTTCATAGTCCATTTGTTTGAGTCTTTTTGCGAGTGCGAGAATAAATGCAATGGTTGCTTCTGCTACAGAGATGGCATTTGCATTGGGTGTATTCACAACCCAGATGCCTCTTTTTGATGCCTCTTCAAGATCTACATTGTCCAAACCAACACCATGACGAGCTATTACCTTTAATTTTGGGGCACTTTGAATGACCTTAGCTGTGAAAGGCGATGTTCTAACTATGACACCATCAACATCAACTATTTCCTTTGCCACAGTCTCTGGGTTGGCATCAGAGGCGTGAACGATTTCAAAACCTGCTTTTTTTAACAACTCAATCCCACTTTCGTGAATGGGTTGAACGATCATCACTTTCATCCGTATCCCTCCAAAGACCTATCCTATTTTGAGGATATCTCAAATTCTATTTATACACTGAATTTGCCAATTTTGAGACAGGGATTTTCTTGTCCAAATGTGAGGATAAATCGAAATCGTATCAGGTGGTTTTCCTGATTATTAATTCAACATCCAGTATCAACTGTTTACAATTCTTTCTTCTGCCACTGATCCTTTCCAATAAAGTTTTGAAGGCTTCAAAACCCATTTCATATTTCTTGATTTGGATGGTGGTCAAAGGTGGGCGAAAATAAGATGCAAAACAAATATCGTCATAACCAACGACCGCTACATCTTCTGGAACTTTTTTCCCAAGTTCATCCAGTGCTTTTATCGCACCAAATGCGAACATATCGTTGTAGCAAAATATAGAATCAAAATCTACACCCCTTTTGATTGCTTCTTTGACACCCATATAGCCTGCTTCCATGTTTTTGTTATATGGTACAGTGACAAGGTAATCTTCAGAGAGTTCTATATCTGATTCAAAAAGTGCTTTTTTATAACCTTCATATCTCATTTTAGATGCGGAATTATCCATGTTTGTGTTTATGAAAAGTATGCGTTTTCTGCCCTTTGAAATTAGATGTTTTGTCGCCAAATAACCTCCCTTGATCTCTTCGTTGTATATTTCATCGATATCTGAACGGTACATATGTCTGCCGATTAATACAAAAGGAAAATTCATCTTCAAAAGTTTTTCAAAATCCTCTGTGTTTTGTCCAAATGGACTGATCAAGAGTCCTTCAACTCTTCTTTCAAGTAAAGTAGTAATAGCCTGTGATTGCGTTTTTGGATCTGTTTCTGTGTTCATCAAAAGTAATTGATAACCGAATTTTCTTGTGGCAACTTCAATACCTTTTAGAACTTCGGCAAAAAAAGGATTGGAGCTGTCTTCTATTACAACTCCAATGGTTTTTGTCTGATTTCTTCTCAGTGCGAAAGCTGTTGAGTTCTTTATATAACCGATTTCTTTGGCTATTTTAAGTATCTTCTGCCGAGTCTGTTTACTTATATCTTCCTTACCCCTCAATGCTTTAGAAACGGTATTAATCGAGACACCGGCTTGTTTGGCGATATCTTTCATTGTCACGTATTTTTTCACTTACTCTCACCCTCAAATATTTAGTATAGTATATAAGAAATAATCAGTCTTGAAATTAGATCATCTTTCAATGTTGTGAAGATCTTTCGCCTTCCTTCTATTTCTTTTGTGTACAACAGAGAGGTAAAGGCATAACCCCAACCAGTGATTTTGTTTATGATTGAGTTGTCAGAACTTGGTATTTTGTCTTGTTTCATCATAAGCACATATTCTGATGTGACCTCACCTAAAGACCATAGTAAAGCCGATATATTCTTATTTCTTTTTGTATTGAATATGGTCAAATTGCTTATCCAATCTCCTGATAGATCTAAAAAGCCATGAAGTTTTTGCTTTTCAGAGATCGATACGAGTTCATCATCTTGCAATATATCACCATTTACCCAAACTATCTCATCTTTCAAAGGTGATGGTCTCAAAACAACTATTGGGTAGAAATTGCGATTGATTAAGTCCCCGCCTTCAAAAATTTCAAGAAAAATATTCTGTGTACTTGGTTCCAGTTTTGTTGAAAAATCCATGATCTTTGATACCGACCATTTTTTCAATGAAATTGGTACCTGTTTGAGAATCTTGGTATCTGTTCTGATGACCAAATTTGCATCGATATTTCTTCCTGAATTATTAGCTATATAAACTTGCGCGTGATAGATATCATCATCTTTGATGATTGCTCTGTGATCTTTAATGATTGGCAAGATCTCTCTGTTGAGAAACCTCAATTTGGAATGAAAGACCTTTGGCATACGATTATAATCCAGTAGCCCATTGGCTTCCCAAGCAATATCTGAAAATTCAGTTATGACATAACCTGAAATCTCTGGCCTGAGTCTCATCCTTTCTATTTGATATTTCAAACCTAAGAATTGGTGAAGCTGAGCTTGGTAGATGAAATCATCTATGTTGTGAAAACCACAAACGCGAGCAATTGCATCGATAGGTGATGAGTTTGGAAATTTCACACCCATTGTGGTTACAGGAAATCTCATCCAATTACCTTCCCAATCTTTTGGATCAGAAAGCCCCCAGATACCAAATTCTGATACAACCTTTGGTAACTCTCTGTCTGATTCAAAAAAACTCTTAAAATCTCCGGTAGCGAAATTTTCTATTTTTTTGTTCCACTGTGTGTTGTGGTATGGAAATGAATTATAGAAGTGAAAATCATCTATATCTGAGATGACATGAAAATTACCAACACAAGCGGAGTTGTCTACATAGAGTCTTGTATTGTCAAGATTTTTAGCTTTTCTGTAAAACAATTCGAGCCACTTTCTTTCTTTTTCTTTGGATAGATCGATACCCCAGCTTTCATTTATCAAACTTAGAACAACAAAACTCGGATGGTTTGCATGCCTTTTTAGAAGGTTTTCAAGCAATTTCTCCAGGTATTCCATCGATCCTTCGTTTAACTGTCTTGCGTATGGCAGGTCTATCCATACCAAGAGTCCAAGTTCATCTGCAACTTCCAAGTAAAGATCGTCTGGGATTTTCACATGAAATCTCAAAAGATTTAGTCCCATTTCCTTTGCTTTCAAAAATTCAGAGATGAGATCATCCTTTTTGGGTAGTATGTAGTGATTGATCGGATAGAAATTCTGATCAAGAGCACCAAACAAGTAAATAGGTTCGCCATTGAATAGTATTTTATCTTTATTTGTATCTATCGTTCTAATACCGAATTTTGTTTGAAACCTATCTTTTGAAACACCGTCGGTGAAATCAATTATGGCTGTGTAAAGTTGAGGGGATTTCAGAGACCAAAGTTTTGGATTCTCAATGGCAAAATCAAATGTTGAGTAATTAAATTTTTCACTCAAAATTTGTATTCCTGATGGATCTATCACAGTTAAGGAGAAGTCATGTTCCTGTCCATCAGAGAATTCAATTTCACACTTGATGGTTTTTAGGTCTTTCATTGGTATGAACTTTGCAGATTTTATGAAAATCTTGTCTACAATCCATAATTCAACATTCTGAATTATTCCACAAGCATTCCCATACCAATCTTGTTTGCCCATAACGATTTCAGGTTTATTGATTATATCAAAATCAGAGACAAAGATCTTTAATGTATCATGACCATCAAAATTTAGTGATTCTGTTATCTCAATATCAAACAGGTCATAGCCATTTTCATGGTCTAAGATTTGTTTTCCGTTTATGTAGACCTTCGACAGGTAGTCGATTCCGTGGAATCTCAGCAAGACTCTTTTATCAGACAGTCCTTTTAATTCGACCAGTTCTCTTTCATATAAACCAGAAAGGCAAACTGGATTTGGATAGCTTTGTTCAGTTATGGGAAATTCATGTGGTAGAGAGATATCGTTGCAGATTACACCATCTTCGTAGGTTAATTTCCAATTTTGATTCAAAATAATTCTCATCATCTTGCGCTCCTTTCATCTCAGACTCAGGATTACCCCGCGCGTTAGATACCTTTGCATGAAAAGATAAACTACTATAACTGGTAAAGATGCCATCACGTTTGCTGCCATTATTGGACCATACCGTATGTTGACATCCGAACCAGCCAGTGCCACTAATCCAACTGGTAGGGTGTACATCTTTTCATTCGTCATAACGATCAGGGGCCAAAAAAAGTCATTCCATATCCAGGTAAAATGGAGCACAGCTACCGTTATGATAGAAGGTATCGACATTGGCAAAATGATTTTGAACATTATATCTAACTCACCTGCACCATCTAATCTCGCAGCCTCTTCATAGTCAGCTGGTATGGCTTTCATGAACTGTGAGAGTATGAAAACTGCCATTGAGGAAGGTAAAGCTGGTATTATTATTCCAAATAGATTATTCACAAGACCGACTTTTCTGATCATCAAATATAGTGGGATGGCAATTGCCTGACTTGGTATCATAAAACCAGTCAAAGACAAAATGTACAATAACCTTCTCCCCGGAAAATTCATTCGACTCACTACATACGCCGCAAGCGTACAAATTACGATGATGCCAACTGTTCCTACCGAAGAAGAGATTAAACTGTTTATGAACCAAGTGCCTATCTTTGCCCTTTGGAGTATCGTTCTGTAATTATCAGCCGACCATTTGGACGGTATCCATTTTCCAGCAAGGATATCTTTCTGCGATTGAAAAGACGCTAAAACCATCCAGATAAGGGGAATCAAGTAAATAATAGACAATACAATTGCCAGAGTTGTCAAAAGGTATTTTTTTAATCTCATCTATATCAACTCCTCTTTTGAAGAGGAAATCATCAAACGCAGTTGTAGGTATGAAAAAACAAGCATTATGAGGAACATGATAAATGCCATACTTTGAGCGTAACCCATTTTGAAGTATCTAAAACCCTGTTCATAGATATATTGCATAACTGTTCGAGTCTTTCCAGCTGGTCCTCCCGCTGTCATAATGTAAACTTGTCCAAAGATTTGAAGTGAGGCAATGATTTGAGTCACGATGACAAGAACATGTACCCTTTTCAGAAGTGGTATTGTTATAAAGATCATTTTCTTAAAACCACTTGCACCATCAAGTTCTGCCGCTTCATAATAAGAAGTCGGTATCTGTTGCAACCCCGCAATATATAGAACAACACAAAAACCCATCGTCCACCAAACTGTAGTGATAGCGACGGCTGGCATAGCCCAAGTTGGGTCGACAAGCCAATTGATGGTCTTCAAACCAATGGACTTTGTAGCCTTCGAGATCAGTCCAAAATATGGATTGTAAAGCAATGCCCATGTTAGACAAACAACTGAAATCGTCAAAGTGTATGGGAGATAAAAAGCCGATCTCATGAATCCCCCTGCATGCATCTTGCTATTTGCAAGTACGGCGACCAAAAAAGACAGGATCATGATTGGTGGAACTGTCAAGATGACAAAATAAAAGGTGTGCCACAATGATGATAGAAAAACCTTGTCAGAGAACATACGTGTGAAATTAGCAAAACCTATGAATTGAGGGGTACCCAAAATATCCCATTTGTAGAACACCATCCTGACTGAATTTACAAAGGGTATCAATTTGAAGATAATCAACAAAACACCAAATGGTAGAAAAAATAAATAAGCCAGTAATGTGTGTTTTTTCTTGTTATAAACAGTCATGAAATCCCTCCGTACGAAGGATAAAGAAGGGGGATAACCCCCTTCTTTTGAATTATATGTCACTCTGATAAAACATTTTTGATTGCCTGTTGTAGTTCCTTCGCGCCTTGTTCAGGTGTCATTTGACCAAGGATAACGGATTGATTTATCTCCCACATCTTCTGTCTGATTTCTACCCATCCTTTCATACTCGGTGCAGGTACAACAAAATTTGCAACCTGCGCGTAATCTGCTCTCATGGGCAATTTCAAGAATGCATCAGACCTCAAAACACTGTTGAGAACTGGTAAATGCCCCGCTTTTGCCCATTCTGCAGAATTTCTTGCAAACCATTCTATGAATTTCACAGCGGCTTTGATTTTATTCAGATCGTCTTTTGGATGTTTCGGAAGTACCCATGTGTGGCTATCTGCCCATGTGTAAGGTTTGCTACCAGGGAGAGCAGGCACACTTGTAACACCGAATTCCAAATTGAGTGTTGGATAGACCGCCATTGCCCAAACGCCATTCAGATGGAATGGAGACTGATCGTTTTGGAACAGTGATTCACCAGTATTGTAATCCATTGATTTCATGATACCCGAATCAAAGAGACTCTTAATGAACTCATAGGTTTTTTTCGCTTTTTCAAGGTCAAGTTTAATTGTATTTGTTTTTGCGTCATAGAATTCACCGCCAAGTTGTGTGTAGTAAGCTATGAAAAGTCTTTCGCCAGTCATTGGTCCATTTTCTGCAGAGATACCTACATCCAGACCAAGTTTGGTTTTGGCTGTTTTCGCATAGTTAATAAGCTCATCCCAAGTCTTTGGGACAAGAGCTTCACCATTTTGGTCAACCAACCCTGCTTTTTTTAGAAGTTTCTTATTGTAGTAAAGGACAAGAGGGTGTGTATCGATCGGAATTGCGTAGAGTTTACCATTATAATGTGCTTTTGAGATAATCTCAGGCACATAATCAGGCAGAATATCCTTAGACACATAACTGTCAATAGCTGTCAAGGCTCCTCTTGAAGCAAAATCTGGTATCATTGCGAGATGCATGACAGAAACATCAGGTGGATCTCCTGCGACCACTGCTGTAGTCAATTTGTTGTAAAGTTCTCCCCATTCAATTATTTGCTCAACAACTTCGATATCTGGATTTTCAGCGTTGAATTTTTTGATAAGATCAGTTACTATGAATCCTTCACCGCCACTGAAAAATGTCCAGACAGTTATCGTTGTTTTTGCCTGAGCAATGACAGCTAAAAGAGCCAAGATGCTGATGATCAAGAGTACTTTTTTCATGGTTTCAACCTCCCCTTGAAATCTCATTGACCACTTTGATTTTTTACTTAAAAAAATCGTTTGTGGTCTACTTCAACGATAACGTTATCGTTAATCTAAGTCAAACCACAGATTTTAAAGAAAAAAAGAGATTATCGAAAATAATCAGAGAGATTGGCAAAATATGGTTTGAAAAGTTTTATAGTGAGTATTTTATTGGACCCAGATATACCATTTTGCTCGTTTTTAATCATCATCTTTATTTTTAATCATTCTCGTTAACTCAAAAGTAAGGTTTTGGGATTTGAAAATGGATCAAAAATAAATTGACTGTGTCAATTGTGTTGACGATCCAAAATACATGGTTGAAAGGCATAGAATAATAAAGGAGGTGTTCATTTTGAAGATCGGTAGCTACAAAGAAGTTCAACCAGAGAGTTTTTTCGACGGAAAGGTCCTAAAACGAGTTTTGATAGGTCCAAAAGACAATTCTCCAAATTTTGCAATGAGACTTTTCACACTCAAACCAGGTGCAAGTACACCATACCATTCTCATGGTTGGGAACATGAGGTCTTTGTTGTGGATGGAAAAATAAAGGTTAAGTCAAAGAATGGTGAGATAGTAGTTGAAAAGGGCGCTTTTGTTTTCGTAGAACCTGATGAGGAACATCAGTTTACAAATGTTGGTGATAAATTCGCCCATTTCATATGTGTCGTGCCAAACCGTGGTGAACAATAAATAAAACAAATTTTTGGATTGTATGAGTGGGGTGTGTTTTTATGGAAAAAGACACAAAAGGCGTTTCGCTTCTTCGATCTGATCCTAAGAAAGCTATTGTGAAATTGTCTCTGCCAATGATGGTTGCTTTGATCGTTCAGGCTCTGTACAATCTTGTCGATAGTATTTGGGTGGCTGGACTTGGCCCAGAAGCACTCGCGGGAATCGGGTTATTCTTTCCCATCTTCATGATCATACTGGCTTTTTCGGGTGGAATTGGAGTTGGAGCAAGTTCTGTCATATCCCGAAAGATAGGAGAAAAAAATAAACAACAGGCTGATTCGGCTGCCACTTATTCTATTACCCTTGCTCTTATTTTTGGAGTTCTTGTGACTATAGGAGCGTTTCCTATCCTTGGCTCTATTCTCAAATTAACAGGTGCAACTGGCAAAACACTTGAGCTTGCGATGAGATATTCACGAATAATACTCATTGGAATAACACTCCTAATGTTTAACAACGTGGTCAATGGAATACTCAGAGGTGAAGGAGACACAAAAAGATCGATGCATGCAATAACCTTAGGGGCAGTTCTAAATATATTCTTAGATCCTCTGTTCATTTACACCTTTGGTTGGGGTATCGATGGTGCGGCTTACGCAACTGTTATCTCAATAGCTGCCTCAACACTCTTGATGGCAAATTGGTTGTTTTTCAAAAGAAATACCTATGTCTCGATTAGTTTCAAGCACCTACAAGAAGGCAAAAAGATAATAGCCGATATATTGAGAGTAGGAATACCCACATCTCTTGGCCAGATAATTATGTCCACTTCTAACTTTATACTCAACAGATTCATCATAGTGGCTGGTGGAGACGTAGGTGTTGCTATTTTCACAAGCGCTTGGAGAATCATAAACTTTGGTACTATACCTTTGATGGGTATAGCAAATGCTGTGACTTCTGTAACTGGTGCAGCCTATGGTGAAAGAAATGCAAAAAAACTGGAAAGTGCGTACCTTTTCGCCATAAAATTTGGTCTTACCATAGGTCTTTGTACGATGGCACTTATTTTCCTTTTTGCCTCAAAAATAGCTTTCATATTTACTTATTCAGAAAGTGCGAGTGTTCTCTTTGATGATCTTGTCAAAGCTTTAAAGGTTCTGAGTTTTTTCATCCCGACAGTTCCATTTGGAATGTTCACTTCTGCGATGTTTCAAGGTATAGGCCATGGAATTAAAAGTCTTGCAGTTTCAATTCTCAGAACAGTGGTTTTGCACATTTTCTTTTCATGGTTGTTCGTTTTTGTCTTGAATTTGGGACTAAAAGGTGTATGGTGGGGTATGTTGTGTGGAAACATAGTGGCAGAAGCTGTAACTTTTGCATGGGGAATAATGACCTCAAAGAATTTGAGAAGAAACTTTGGAGCAGAAACAAGTAAAGCTATGGTGCAATGCAATAATTAAAACTCAACCACCAAGTCAGCAGAGAATATGAACCATTACAATATCGAGCAAAGAGAAAGGAACTCGCCAGGTTTTGTATTGGGATATTTTCAGTGGGAGAAATCAAGATGATAATTCACGTCTCTTTACTTGAAAAAGATCTTTTGTTAACACCACATGCCTTTCACAGAATGATGGAACGTGGTGTTCAAATAAAGGAACTTGTAGATCTTCTTGAGTCCAAAGAGTCTCAGGCTACAATGCAATACAATGAAAGAATCCGCATTACAAATGGTCAGATAACTGCTGTATTGCAGCTTTCTGGTCAGATTCTCTATCTTGTCACCATATACAAAGAAAAGATTTCAAAAGAATGAGCTTCATCTCTCAGTAATGCCAAATTTCAACATGTCGATTATTTTATCTGTTTGGATCTTGATTTCATCAAAATTTTCAAGTATCTGTTGAGTTTTGTCGACATATTGATTAAGGTAGAGTTCACCAAGACCATCAAAAACCGCTTTTACAAAGACTATAGCGTCTTCATAATCGATATTTTCACGCAATTTCACAGTTTTTATCTTCTCATACAAAATATGAATTGAATTCGAGAAGCTTTCTTTAATCATAATCATAACAGTTTTTTGGAGCCTTTCTGGCAGGGTTGATACCGATAAAAGAAATTTTGCATAAATAGGTTTTTCTGTGGCCAGCGAGATTTTTCTCAAACTCCACTCCTTGAGAAACTCAAAAAAATCATAATCTTTCGATCTCTCGGCAAACTTTTCAAATTCACCTTGCGTCCAATTCAACACACGCTTGTAGCAAGAAATATAAAGGCTTTCTTTGTTCTTAAAATAGTGGAATAAAAGACCTTTAGCAACATTTGCGCTTTTAGTAATTGTATTTGTGGAAGCCGCTTGATAACCCTTCTGCGCAAATTCTTCTATAGCAGCTTCTAAAATACGATCAGTCACGGCTATCATAGATTCACCCTCTCACAAATATATATCCTTCTTTGAATAAATCAAAAAAGATATCAGTATAGCAGCGCTGTTTATCAGAAGATATAAAAGCAAGAAGATCGGTTCAATAAAACCTTCTTTCACAACTTTGATGCCATCTGAATAATAAAACGGCGTGAAATAACCCAAGAATCTCGCTTGATCTGTGAGTTTACTGACCATCGAGAGAATGTACAGAACAAAAACGATACCTATAGCCAGAGAGATCGAGTTATCTTGCCTTTTAAGGCAAGTGGTCACACAAAAAACAAGATCTGCTATGCTAATGTGCAGAATAAACTGGGAAAACCAGAAAACCAAGAATTTTTTGTGATCAAAAGTTCCAGACCCAAAATATTCCATTATCATCAAAGAAAAAAGACACAGAGTGGCATCTAAAAACAGTACAGATGATAACAATATGAGGATTTTTTGCCAGAGGATTTTGGATCTCTTGATGGGTTTTGAAAGCAGAAACTCCGCTGTTCTATCGCTTTCTTCCTTTGCAATCATTTTTATCGCAAGTAATGAAGCAAAGATGCTTCCAAATAAGGTTACAAAGATACTTGAGATAGTCGCAAGATAGTTCAGAATATTGGTAAAGTCAAAATTTTCCAGTCCAAAGATCCTCAAAAATGCCTTTGGCATCAGTTTCATTACCTTGGAAAGTAGTTCGGCATCTTTTGCCATCGAAGGATAAAAGGCACCATACATGAAAAGTATTGCAATCAACACCACAGTCCAGATCACCACAGATTTGAGGTTTCTCTTTATATCCCACAAATAAATGTTCATTTCCCCACCTCCTTGTAAAATGACATGAAGAAGTCCTCAATGGATGGATCCTCTATCCAGATATTATCTATTTGAATATTCGATAGTTCCTTTATTAGTTGGTTTATTTCTCCAATGTACTCAAACTTGACAATTGAATCTTCAACTGTGATATCCGTAAGATTTGAAAGTCTCTCTATTTTTTCTCTTTGCGATGTCTGAACTCTAACTACTTTGTAGTTCTTTCTTCTTAACTTTTCTATACTCTCGATTTTGATTATTCTGCCGTCTTTTATCATCGCGAATCTGTCACAAAGTCTTTGAACTTCATTTAATATGTGAGACGAAAAGAAGATCGTAGTACCCTGTCTTCTCAGATCTTCGAAAAGTTCAAATAACCTGTTTTGCATTATAGGATCAAGTCCATTTGTCGGTTCATCACAAATGAGCAGTTTTGGTTTGTGCAAAAGTGATTGAACTATGGCAACTTTTTTCTTATTACCCGTTGAAAGTTCGCGAAATTTCTTTCTTTTATCCAATTCAAATCTCTGACACAGTTCATCTATATAAGTTTTATCAACTTTCTTATAAAAAGTCGCAGAATAATTCAAAAGCTCTTCAACCGTTATATCAGAATAGTAATTCACCTCACCTGGGACATAGCCTATCTGGGCCCTTATATTATGACCATCTGTGATACAGTCTCTGCCAAATACACTCGCATAACCAGAATCCGGGAAGATCAAGCCAAGGATTATCCTTATAGTGGTGGATTTCCCTGCACCGTTGGGACCTATGAAACCAAAGATCTCACCTTCATTGACCTCGAAACTCACATCGATTATGCCCCTGTGTTTGCCATAGTACTTGGTTAAGTTCTCTGCTTTTATGACCGACATCTTTTCATACCTCCTTGACCAACTGGTCAATTACAGTATAGCACATCTTGACCAACTGGTCAAGGGGAAGGTTCATATGAGAGGAATCAAGTAAATGGAGTCAAATTTATAAACCAAAGATAAAAACAAATTCAATTGTTTTTCCTGGTTTTTGTTCTACTACGATGTATGCCTTTCTATATTTAATTTTTTGATTTGAAGAAATCGTTTTTGAAAGATCTTGAAAACTCAAAGAAGACACTTTTGGATACTGTACATTTCCATTCCAATAAAGATTGTTGATAGACGCGGCAGTTATGTTGGAAACATTATGCTTAATTTCATATTTTGAGAGATATCCATATACAAAATTCAGCAGTGAAGTAACTTCGATCTGAGCTTCTATCTTATCGGTCTGTGCTAAGGACAGAGTAATACTTTCAAACCCAAAGACCAAAAGAATTGACACCAATAATAGACTTATAATCGCCTCTGTCAGCAAAATTCCTTTCATCAATAAACACCTCTGAGTGTCAGAACGAGTATTTCACCCTTTTTAGCGGGTGTACCACTAATAATACTTATTCCTTCGAGTATCTTGTTGTCATATATGTAATTCTTATAGTAACCTGAGACTGTAGTATCACCACTGAATGTTCCCACTGGTCCTCGATAGTTTTGCATCAAAGATCCAAAGATTGTGAGTTGACCGTTCGGGGATCCTTCATCGTAGTTTTGGACCTCAAAACTCCCGTTAAAGGCATATATACTCGCATTGATTTTCATGTTTCTCTGTTTATCCTTTATAATCACTGAGTTGTTGGCAACTATGTTCAAAAAATCTGAACGCTCGGTATTTCTCATCTGTTCTACAAGTTCTTGATTAACCACGATGTTGTCGATGCGGTTATGTGGAAAAAGATCTCTGAAATCTTCATAAACTATGTGGTCATATATTTCGACATCTTGTTCTGAATATATCGTGTATTTTCCATCTACATACATTGGTTTGTCACTATTTGTATGGTTCCTCAGCGCGATTGTGAGATTGGATTTGAGTACACCATTGAAGTTAACATTTCTTGTTTCGTCATTGCCACTACCTTGTAATCCAAGCCACTCTCGAGCATCTTGACCATGTATGACCATATGATAACCATCTTCACTTGGTCTTGGTTTTAACGTGAAAAGAGAATCTGTCTTTACTTTATTGTCAGATTTATCCTGATATTCAACATAAACCTTCATGAATTGGTCATTTCCTTGACCCTGAGCGCTCTTGAATTCAACGATAAGTCTCACTGGTGTGAGCCTTTTACCATCCCTTATGATAGTGCGAAGGTTCAAGTTTATACCACTTTCAATGGTGCTGTTGACAAAATCTACTGGATTTTTAACCAATGCATTTAAATCACTTGAATAGTTACTCGCGATCATCGACATTCTATAAGACTCTATATCTTGCTGTGTCAAGATTTTAGGAGAAAACGGGTCATCAAAAATAGGATTCCCTGATTGTATATCAACACCTTTAACTTCGACGGTTGATTTAAATCTTGGATTTCCGCTGATGTGAATAATATCGTTGGATCTCATGGGACCATCTATAACTTCCTTAGATATGAAATAGATAGTCTGCCCACCAGGTCTTGTCTCTTTTTCTGTGAAATACGCATATTTGTTCAAAAAATCCACGGCAACAACTGCTACAGAGTAGGCTTCTATTTTGCCACTAATTGCTCTACTTACCAGGAAGGCAGAATATGGTCTGCCGTTGGCTTGATATGAAGCCGCAATCGGTAGAACTATAGAAGAACCAGAAATATCAGATGAGTCCTCAGTAAATCCACTGAGTGTTGATAGATCAAAATATCGTTGTTCATTGATTCTGTTGAAGAAATTTTGCCAATAATCCCCATCTGATTGAGAAATCATGTAATTTTTGAATCTATTCCACCATTCTATGTTCTGATTCACATTCGCAGAAGTCCAACTAAGAGTTATGCCACTGGTACCACTGAAGTATGGTTTTATATATGCAAGAGAGAGCTGAAGGAGTTTCTGCGAAGACAAATACGCATTATTTTTCTCTATTTCAAGCGCATTGTTTCGAACATAAGCCGTTGTATTCGTGAGAAGAGCTATTGACAAAATCGATATTGCAGCGATTATGATGAGGGTGTATATCAAAACATATCCTTTTCTCATTGATCACCACCTCACTTGATGTTAGAAAGTACAACGCAAGAATGCAGTTTGTAACTCTTAGTGCCAATACTCTTGCCGAGTGTGTATGATATTATCCCTGTATCAGGACTCGAAAAGGCGCACTCATCTAATTGACCAATTTGCATGGATTTACTGTAGGATCCACCAATTTCTTGTATATTCAGAACTAAAACACCATTTGAAAAGTTTAAAGAGTAAAGTAATTTGGCTGCCGATCCATAGACTCCGTAAACACCCTTGGAGAATGGGACCGTTGCTACGAAGGTCACCAAATTACTCTGGACACTCAGACCATCCACTGTCGGACCAGCTTTTAGAATCTCCCTGCGAAGAGTAGAATCTATTTTGGCGAGTTGTTCTTGAACATTTGTCTTTTGAATCAAAATTTCAGAATTTCTCGTTATCTGGTTATAGATAAAAACCGATATCCCAGTTACTATGAAAATCAGTATCAAAACTACTACTAATTCAATCACTGTGAAGCCCTTCATAGAAACCTCCCCTATCTATTTCTTTGATTATATCAAAAATGTCTTTGTTGTATTAATATCATGACTATTATTTTAATCCGAAATGTTTTGATGAGCATACTCAAGCATACGTGAGCATACTCGTATAACTGAGTATTGTATTGGTTTTCGTCTGTTTCCAGAACCAGATAAGCATACTTTTTGGAGATGACAGGAACTGTTTAAATTGATATACTACCATAGGAGTTCAAAAATATTTGGAGGTGAACAGCGTGCGGAGAAAGGTTATCATCATGGGCGCAGCAGGAAGAGATTTTCACAATTTCAACACATATTTCAGAGACAACGAAGATTACGAAGTTGTAGCATTTACAGCTACTCAGATACCAGATATCGAGGGTAGAGTATACCCACCAGAACTGGCTGGAAAACTCTATCCAAAGGGAATACCAATTGAATCTGAATCAAAATTAGTCGAGCTCATCAAAAAACATGATGTAGATGAAGTGGTACTTGCCTATAGCGACCTACCACATCAATATGTCATGGAAAAGGCAGCTGTAGTGACCTCTGCTGGTGCAGACTTCAAACTCATGGGACCAAGGCATACAATGATTAAATCTAAAAAACCCGTTGTCGCAGTTTGTGCTATAAGGACAGGCTGTGGGAAGAGTCAGACTACACGAAGGGTTCTTGATATACTCAGATCAAAAGGATTGAAAGTTGTGTCTATAAGACACCCAATGCCTTATGGAAATCTTGTTGAGCAAAAAGTGCAAAGATTTGCTACATACGAAGATCTGGATAAGTATAAATGCACGATAGAAGAGAGAGAAGAATACGAACCACATATAGATAGAAGATCGGTTATCTATGCCGGCGTAGATTATGAGGCAATTCTGAGAAGCGCTGAGGCAGAAGATCCAGATGTGATTCTCTGGGATGGTGGAAACAACGATTTTCCATTCTACAAACCAGATCTCATGATTGTCGTTACAGACCCACACAGACCTGGACATGAAGTCACATACTATCCTGGAATGACTAATCTTTTGATGGCAGACGTTGTGGTGATAAACAAAGAAGAAACAGCAGATCCACAAGGAATAGAAACGGTTAGAAAAAATATCGAAAAATGGAATCCCAATGCAATTGTAATAGATGCAAGTTCGCCAATATTTGTGGAAGATTATTCAAAAATCAAAGGTAAAAGAGTACTCGTAGTTGAGGATGGTCCCACTCTAACGCATGGTGAGATGAAATACGGTGCCGGCTTTGTTGCAGCAAAGAAATTTGGAGCATCTCAAATCATAGACCCAAGGCCATTTGCAGTTGGATCAATTGTGGAGACATACAAAAAATACAACCATTTAGATTTGATCCTTCCAGCAATGGGATACGGTGAAAAACAAATCAAAGAACTTGAAAAAACGATAAACTCATCAGACGCCGAACTTGTCATTATAGGAACTCCGATAGATCTCAGAAGAGTCATGAATTTGAACAAACCAGCGGTGCGCGTAAAATATGAGCTGCAAGAAATAGGAAAACCAGATCTCGAAGATGTTCTGAATAATTTTGTCAAAAAGATGGAAAAGAATATTTGAGAATGAATCACCTATCATGTTTTTGAACTGGTTCGTACTATGATCTGTCTATAAAAACAGGAAAGAAAATTAGACAATTTTGGTCTTAGTAGCTTGTTAACACAAACGTTTTCACATAGGAACTTAAATTGATAGTATTTGTAACTTGAAACCATTACAATTTAGTTGGAAAGTGAAGAGAAACCCCCCTATCCCCCTTGAGATACACCCCCCACGGCTTTGGCGGGCTTTAAAGCCCGCATTTTTTTTGCATTTCTCCATACAACGGCCCTGCCGTAGTCCGAGAGATTTTCACAAAAACTGCATCTCCTAAGGAAAGATTTTGCCCCGAAAAGATGACTATCTTGTTTCTGATATCTCTACCGTAATAAAGACCATCTTTTGTATTACCTTCGACAATGACTTCAACGCACTGATTGAGATATTTTTCATTCAATCTCTTATTTATCTGTTTTTGAAGTTCGAGTAATTCGTTGAGTCTTCTTGTTTTCTCTTTTCTATCTACGTCGTCTTTGAAATATTTGCTTGCAACAGTACCGTCGCGGGGTGAATACACGGCGAGGTTCAGGCGCTCGAATTCGATGTTTTTAACGAACTCAACTGTTTCATTGTGATCTTCTAAGGTTTCCGTTGGAAAACCGACTATTATGTCACTACTGATGGAAACATCTTTGATTTTGTCTCGAATTTTCTTCACTAAATCGAGGTATTGTTCTTTGGTATATCTGCGATTCATTAGCTTCAAGATGCGATTACTACCAGATTGAACAGGTATATGAAATGATTTCGCTGCCTTTGGATTTTTTGCAATAGTCTCTATGAGTTCGTCGGTGATGTCTGTGGGGTAAGAGGTTAAAAACCAGATCCTTTTTATGTTCTCAAATTCACTGGCTTGTTCTATCAATCTCGCTAAATTTGTACCATCTTTTAGATCTTTTCCATAAGCATCTACGTTTTGACCAAGAAAGGTTATCTCTTTCACACCATCTTGTATGAGTTTCTTCACTTCACGCAATATATCATCCATGGGTCTACTTTTTTCTCGTCCTCTTGTATAAGGAACGACACAATAGGTACAGAATCTATTACATCCATGAATGATCGTTATCCAAGCATGATGTTTTGAAGATCTCAATCTTGGCAAGTCTGAATTCACCGAACAAATTGTATCTGTAAGAAAAACTATTTTTTCTCCATGTATAGCCCTGTTCAGAATGTTTGATATTTCATTTATTGATCTTGAACCGATTACGAAATCTGCACCTAACTCTAAGAGTTTTTCGGCTTCGAGATTTGAACCGCATCCTGCTATGCCTATTATTTTCAATCGACCTTGTTTTTTGAATTTTAGAAGTTGACCGAGTTCTGAATGATATTTATCCTGAGATTTTTGTCGCACAACACAGGTGTTGAGTATAACAACATCGGCTTCTTGCAAAGAAGCGACTATGTCAAATCCATTTTCTAACAAAATGCCTGACATGATCTCAGTGTCGTTGATATTCATTTGACAACCATATGTTTTGAAGAATACTTTCATATAGAAACAGGGGGCTTGTGCCCCCTGTTTTCATTCCTCCTCTTCAATTTCTCCTTCTTCAAAAAGATCTGATATATCGAGCGAATCTTCTTCCTTCGTGATATCTTCAGATTCAGGCTGTTCGGCGGTTTTCTCAGCGGGTTCCTCGGCAAAAGAAATGCCTTCTTTTCCTTCGAGGTAAGCTTCGGCGATTTTAGAGGTGATCAATTTTATTGATCTGATCGCATCATCGTTAGCTGGTATAACATAATCAACAGGTTCTGGATCACAATTTGTATCTACTATGCCTATGACAGGTATACCCATAGAGTTTGCTTCTTCAACGGCTATTCTTTCTTTTCTTGGATCGATCACGTAGATTATATCGGCAGGTCTGTCCATACCTTTCAAACCACCGAGGTTCTTTCTCAATTTTTCAAGGACTTTTCTCAACCTACTCTGTTCTTTTTTGGGAAGTTTGGCAAGTTCACCGCTCTCTTCCATCTGCTCAAGTTCGATGAGTCTGTCGATTCTTGGCTTAATCGTTTTGAAATTGGTCAAAAGTCCACCAAGCCAACGGTTGTTAACATAAAAACATCCACACTTTTCTGCTTCTTCTTTCACCACATGTTGAGCTTGTTTCTTGGTACCGACAAGGATCATCGTTGCTCCTTCGCTGGCTCTTGATCTGACAAATTCACAGGCTTCTTCAACAAGTTTCAGAGTCTTTTGAAGGTCGATGATGTAAATACCTTTCCTTGCCCCATAGATATAAGGGCCCATCTTCGGATTCCATCTTCTTGTGCGATGGCCAAAATGGACTCCAGCTTCGAGTAGTTGTTTCATGGTGATAACCGGCATCAAAACACCTCCTGATTTGGTTAAATCTTCCGCCCTTCTCTTCTCCCTTGCCGACCCCTATGGGCACCGAGGCTTGGGATCAAAGAGCGTGCTTTTTCAAAAGCGTATATATTATATCCTTTATTGTTAAGTTCCGTATCAAATCATTGTAAAAATAAAAATCTGGTATTATTTTGCACAGGAGGTGAATTTTTGCTCCTAATTGGCATAGGCGGGGGAACGGGTTCTGGTAAGACAACGGTTGCCCGTAAGATTATACAAAAAGTTGGTGTAGATAGATGTGCTCTTCTACCAATGGACAATTATTACAAAGACATGGGACATCTTCCGTTCGAAGAAAGGAGAAAAATCAACTACGATCATCCTGATGTGATAGAATATGAGCTTTTGAAAAACCACCTTGAATTGTTAATAGAAGGTACTCCTGTCGAGATCCCAACATATGATTTTGCAACTTATGTTAGAAAGCCTGAAACAGTTTATTTTCCTCCTAAGAGTGTGGTTATTGTGGAAGGGATCTTTGCCTTGTATTATGACCAGATATACAGATTGTATGGACTATCGGTTTATGTTGATGCCGAGAGCGATATAAGGTTCATTCGTAGACTCAGAAGAGACGTTCGTGAAAGAGGAAGGACAATGGAGTCTGTTATAGATCAGTATCTACAAACTGTAAAGCCAATGCACGACGCGTATGTTGAACCCACAAAGAGAAAAGCAGATATAATAGTGCCTAAGGGTGGGCACAACGACAAAGCGATCGAAGTGGTTGTGAATTACATTTTCAAAAAATTGGAGTGTTCTTGATGAAAAAAATCGCCTTTTTCCTCATCATAATTCCCATTTTAGTTTCAGCTTCCGGAAGATTCAATTTGATAAGAACCTTATGGATAGATATAGCATATCAGGATAATTTAGAAAGACACGCCACGATTCTCTATAAAAAGGCCGATGAAATATACCAGAGAATTTCAAGGGAATTTGGCTTTACTTTGGACCCCAGGCCCATCGTCTACTTGATCGACAAAACAGACATCGCAAACGGTTATGCAAATCCATTGAACAATGTCATCGTCATATATCCAAATGAAATCGATCCTTATGTTTTCACTCCTAATTATGAAGAATGGGTGACTTTTTGTTTCACACATGAATTGACTCATCTATTCCTTACAAATTCATTTTCATCCTATATTTCATTCACATCATTCTTTGGTCACGCAGTTCCAGCAGCGATCCAATCTGTTTTGACACCCTTTTATCTCCATGAGGGTCTTGCGGTTTATTATGAAACATTTATTTCAGATTCGGGTCGTGGTAAGGATAGACTCTTTGCGGATTATATGGAGGAGGCTAAAAAAAGTGACGTAGGTTTGAGATATGCATCTTCTTTGAACACTCGCAGATGGCTTGCCGGTGGACCATCCTATGTCCAAGGTTTTTCGCTGTTGAATTCCATAGAAAGAAAATATGACCACGAGAAGGTAATGGAGCTGGTGAGAAAGTTTACTCAAGATCCCTTGGCTGGTTTTTACAGAGCTTTGAAGAATGCCAATTTACAAAATGATCTCGAAGATTGGCTCGCAAAACCTTTGCAAACACAAGAGGATGGGAGAATTTCAGAAATACTACTACGTGCGAGCAAACTGGATATCAATGCTTGGAGAATCTATTACATTGCAGAAAAATACAACGGTGAGGAGGCAATCTATTACTACGACACCTTCGCACAGGAACATGTAAAGCTCTTCGATGTGAACAACATCGTTTCATTCTCTATTAACAGAACAAGGATGATAGCACTGGCAAGATATGTTCAAGAAAAAGATTCAACTGTATCTCGGTTATATCTTTACAGTGGAACGGTAAAAGATCTTGGTATCGAAAAAGTTGTCGATCTATCGTGGATTAATGATTTTGAACTTGCAATGATTAGGCAAGATGAAGATGGTAAAAGATTTATTGATCTTTATGATCTAAGAGACAGAAGATTAAAGAGAATCTTCGGACCAGATAAATCAATTGTTCCACTGCAAATAACAGCTTCTGATGACAGAATAGTTTTTACCGCAAAAATTGATGGACAGATAGATCTGTTCATGATCGACAAAGATAGATCGATCAAAAGGCTCACCAATGATAAATATTCAAAATTATCTCCAAAACTTCTTTCAAATGAACTGTACTTCTGCGCAGATTATTCCGGTAGATTTGACTTATACTTGCTGGACATCAACAACAAACAGATTTCAAAGATGAATATAGAAGGTTCAATCAGTGGAATTGTTCTAAACAACCTGACTTACTCATTTAAAGTCGTTCCAGGTGGATTTGGTATTTTCAAACAACAATCACAACCAGAGGTTAAAATGAATTTTGAGATTCATGGTTTTGAACTTTCCACCTTTGAGTCTGCAAAGATGAATGACGTACAAAGTTATTATGATTCGATGAAATTGAGATTTGTATTGCCCTTTCCATATCTATCATTCGACTCAGGAAGGCTGGACTATGGGGCAGGTTTTGCCACGGGATTTTGGGATGATTTGATGGACACATACATGATCTTTGGATGTGTGTGGTCTTGGGAGAATTGGATCGCCCAGTTCATGATAAAGTCACAATCTGATTCTTCATTAACTGTACAATTTGATCAAAAAAATAACCTCTTTACACTTTCAACAGAGCTTGACATACCATTCTACATAAACAAAAGGCTGATGGATGAAAAACTCAATTTGATCTTGGGCATGAATCTGGATCAGACATTGTTTTTAAACCCGCGGGTTAGGGTTTTATATTCGCTTGGGAAGGTAGGAGGCAAGTTACATCAAGTGACTTTCCCTGACGTTGCACTTTGGTCGGATGTTTTACCAAATGTCAGTGTTGGCTTTGCAAAGGCATTTTTGTTTAAGGACAGTATTTTCAGATTTTATAGCCAGGTGAGACTCACAGATTTTCAATATGGGGCTGATCTAATTATCCCGGGTCCTTCAGTCAATTTTGGCTCTATAGATGGTTTTTGGGCAATCGACAGTGTGAACTTCTCGCCGGGTTTCTCTGTAAAGATCGACAATGACAAGACTGTTTACGATATACGGCTCAAGACAACCTTCAACTGCCATGTGATTTACCAAGTTCCCATTCCATTCTCTGTCACGGTTGGTGTTAGAGAAGGCAAAGGTTATCTGAATTTTTCTGTAGAAGATGTGTTGAGCCTTTTCTTAAATTGAAAAATCTTTCAATAAATGAGCATGGTATAATTTTGAAAAAAGGAGTGGTTATATGAAAGTCGCAATGGTTGCCTATGAAGTTTATCCTTTTGCGAAAGTTGGTGGGCTTGCCGATGTCGTCGGATCTCTTCCAAGGGTCATAGAAAAACAGGGCGCCAAAGTAACCGTTTTTATGCCATTTCATAAAGTCGTCCAAAAAAATTGTTCGAAACTTGGTTTGGGAATAGAATCTGTCGCAAAATCCATACAGGTTCCAAATTTGCAGACCTCGGAAAAATTCGATCTCTATAAGACTCGAATGCCTGAATCTAATTGCGTCGTGTACTTTATAGCGAATGATTATTATTTCTCCTCTGAAAATGTCTACGAAGGACCAGATCTGGCAGAACAGGCAATCTTCTTTTCCAATGCTTCTTTAGAAGCTATGAAATACCTTTCGGAAACCTTTGACTTGGTTCATGCACATGATTGGCAGACAGGTTTGATACCAGTTTATCTTAGAACAATCTACAGAACGGACCCGTTTTTCTCAAAAACTGCAAGCGTTTTCACGATACACAATTTGGGTTATCAGGGTATCTTCAATCCAAAATACATTAAATTTGCTGGACTACCAGGTTATCTGTTCAATATCGATGGACTTGAGTTCTATGGACAGATGAATTTCTTGAAAGGTGGAATTCTTTTCAGTGACATCGTCACAACGGTTAGTCCTACTTATGCACAAGAAATTCAAACTGAACAATTTGGTGAAAAACTCGATGGAGTATTGAGACTCAAAGCCGAGGATTTGTACGGAATATTAAATGGTATAGACTACGCCGAGTACAATCCGGCAACTGATAAAAGAATATATGCAAATTACGATCTTGAGCATGTCGCTGATAAGAAAATAAACAAAAAAGAACTACAAAAAGAACTTGGATTGCAGGTTAGGGAAGATACGGCTTTGATTGGTATGATAAACAGACTTGTCGACCAAAAAGGATTAGACCTTGTTGAAAAAATTGCGGACTATACAATGATGTTCGATGTGCAATTTGTAGTTCTTGGAACAGGCGATAAAAAATATGAAGAATTCTTCAAGAATCTCGAAAAGAAATATCCAACAAGGGTTTCAAGTAACATCAAATTCGATATAGATCTCGCGCAAAAAATATATGCGGCGAGCGATATGTTTTTGATGCCATCGAGGTATGAACCATGTGGGCTTGGACAAATGTACAGTCTGAGATATGGTACGATACCCATAGTACGTTACACAGGTGGTCTTGCCGATACTGTAAAAGAATACGATCCAAAAACTAAAGAAGGAAATGGATTTGGTTTTCGAGAATATGACGCCGCTCATCTTCTGGAAGCAATTGCAAGGGCCGTTTATTTCTTCAAAAACGAAGGTGATCACTGGATGCGAATAGTCAAAAATGCCATGAGTACCGATGTCTCTTGGGATAAATCTGCGAGGCAGTATATGAAAGTCTATCAGGAAGCTTTGAAAAAGAGAAAGTTCTAAGGAGGATTTGCCAATGCCTGAGTTCAGAAAAGATCCTGTGCTGAAAAGATGGGTCATAATAGCCACCGAGAGAGCAAAGAGACCCCATGATTTTGTCAGACCCAAGATAGAAGAAAAACCAGCTTTCTGCCCATTCGATTATGGAAACGAACACACAACACCTCAGGAAATCCTTGCGTTTAGACCAGCTGACACTGCTCCAAACACACCCGGTTGGTGGGTGAGAGTGGTTCCAAACAAATTCGGTGCTGTTAATTCCGAACTTCAAGCTAAGAGATACGGTGTCGGTATGTTTGATGCAATGGACGGTTTTGGATATCATGAAGTCATCATCGAAACACCTGATCACAATACACACCTTGCTCTGATGGATTATAAACAAGTCGAGGAAATCGTCTGGGCTTACAAGCAGAGATATGATACCATTGCACAAGACGAAAAAATTCAATATGTTCTCATCTTTAAAAACCACGGTCGAGATGCAGGAGCTTCTCTGCAACATCCTCATAGTCAACTCATAGCCATTCCAATAGTACCAAAAAGGGTTCAAGAAGAAATGAATGGATCTCAAGAGTACTACACCTACAAAGAAAGATGTGTCTTTTGCGACATAATAGATCAAGAGATACAAAGGCAAGAGAGAGTAGTTGAAGAAAATGATGATTTTATATCGCTTGAACCTTTCGCAGCGCGTTTCCCCTGTGAAACATGGATCATTCCAAAAAAGCACATGAATGATTTTAACGACATCACGGAAAAACAAGTTAAATCTTTTGCACGAATTTTGAAGAATACATTGTACAGAATATACAAAGCACTCGACAATCCACCATACAATTTCATGCTTCACACATCACCAACCAATGGTGAAGGAAAAAATTATTATCATTGGCATTTAGAAATTGTCCCTCGTCTCACTAACGTGGCAGGATTTGAGTGGGGATCGGGTTTTTATATAAATCCTATGCCTCCTGAAGAGGCAGCAAAATATTTACGTGCAGTTGAAATACCATGAAATTATGGTAAAATTCTCTTGTACAACACTCACTCCAAGGAGGATTGGTAGAATGGAGATTTTGAAGGTCAGTTCAAGTTCGAATCCCAACAAAGTGGCGGGGGCTATTGCGGGTGCATTATCAAAGGCGGACAAGGTTGAGATCCAAGCTATCGGTGCAGGTGCAGTTAACCAAGCAGTAAAGGCTATTGCAGTAGCGAGAAGATTCCTGAACGAGGGTGGGAAGGATATCTACATGATTCCCGGTTTCATTGAGGCTTTGATTGACAATGAAACAAGGACTGGGATGTCCTTCAAGGTGTTTGTAACACAAAAACAGTCCTGATCAGATGGACGATGTCCTACAGGAGATAGTCAATGCTTGTATTGAAGATCGAAGAATCTTTGAGATAGTTCAAGCTGTCGCAAAAATGACAGTACAGGAAAGAGAACAGTTTGAATCAAAGGTAAAGAACTATTATCTGAGTAGGACAGATCAGGTAGATTTACAGGCTTATCAATTTTATACTTTCATATTGAGTGAATCGAACGCACAAAGAATAGTAGAAATTGTTTCATCAAGAGGACTGTGTGTTTAAATGTTTTTGTAATTTGTTCAGAGTTGTTGTAGATGTGGTATAAATGTTTCGTGCGGGCGTAGCTCAGTGGTAGAGCATCAGCTTCCCAAGCTGAGGGCCGCGGGTTCGACCCCCGTCGCCCGCTCCAGACCTCAACTCGGACATGGGTGAAGCCCTGCCTGGGTTGAAGGATTACAATATTTGGAGGTGCAACTGGTGGATCAGAGAGAGAAACAGCAGATTATTGAGCAGTTCAGGATCAACGACAAGGACACTGGTTCAGTTGAAGTTCAGGTAGCCATCTTGACGGCAAGAATTAAGCATTTAACAGAACATTTGAAGGTTCATCCAAAAGATTTTCATTCCAGACGTGGCTTGATGAAGATGGTTGGCAGGCGTAGAAAATTCCTCAAGTATTTGAGAAAGGCAAATCCAGAATCATACAGGTCATTAATTGAGAAACTGAACCTGAGAAAATAAAAAATTAAAAAACAAAAAGGGCGGGCATCTGCCCGCTTTTAGTTTCTTAGAAGTAGAGGTGATTTGTTTGAAGACATGGAAACGTGAAATCGTTGGAAGGGAATTTTTTGTTGAGCATGGAAGAGTCGCAAAACAAGCAAATGGTGCCATCATGGCTCGAATAGGTGAAACAACAGTCCTTGCAACGGTTGTAATGGCTGATTCTATCACAGAAGGTATCGACTTTGTGCCACTGACTGTCGAATTTCAAGAGCGCTTTTATGCTGCCGGCAAAATACCAGGTGGATTCATTAAGCGAGAGGGTAAACCAAGTGAAATGGCTATTCTGTCTGCAAGAACAATTGACAGACCCATTAGACCCCTGTTCCCAAAGGATCTTCGAAATGAGGTACAGGTTGTTGTTACTGTGATTTCCGCAGATGCAATTAATCCACCTGATATAGTGGGTGTTTTTGCTACTTCACTGGCTCTTAACATCTCTGATATCCCATTTAATGGTATCGTTGCAGCTGTCAGAGTCGGACTTGTTGATGGTGAAGTTGTCTTTTTCCCAACCGAAGAGCAATTGCAAAAGAGTCTACTTGATATAGTAGTCGCGGGCACAGAAGATGCCATTACTATGGTGGAAGGTGAAGCGAAAGAAGTAAGTGAATCACAGATGGTGGATGTTTTGTTCAGAGCACACGATGCTATCAAACAGATAATTGATTTTCAAAAGGAAATACTATCTGAGTTCAACATCACAAAAATCAACTTAGAAAAAAAACTTCTGCCAGAAGAAGTTTTAAGCGATTTCGAATCTCTAATCGATGAGAGTGAACTGAGAAATAGGCTTTTAACACAAGGCAAAAAGGCCAGAGGATCGGCTTTGGATGAATACTACAATAAAATCTCTAATAGCTTAAAAGAAAAATATGGCGAAGAGAAAATTGAAGAACTCGCAATTCTTCTCAAAGACGCTTATGAAGAAAGATTAAAGCACAAGATGAGAAGAATCATAGTTGAAGAAGGGATAAGACTCGATTTGAGAAATCCAAAACAGATAAGACCTATAAGTTGTGAGATTGGATTACTTCCAAGAGTCCACGGTTCGGCACTTTTCACAAGAGGAGAGACTCAGAGTCTTGGAATAGTCACACTTGGTGCACCAATGGATGAACAAATCATAGACTCATTGCTCGAAGAAGGAACCAAAAGATTTATGCTTCACTACAATTTTCCACCATTTTCAACGGGTGAAGTCAAGCCGTTGAGAGGTCCAAGCCGTCGAGAGATCGGTCATGGCTATCTGGCTGAAAGGGCTTTGAAGTTTATCCTTCCAAATGAGAATGAATTTCCTTACACGGTGAGGGTCGTCTCGGAGATACTCGAATCAAATGGCTCATCTTCCATGGCAACTGTTTGCTCTGGGTCACTCGCACTCATGGACGCCGGGGTTCCAGTGTCAAAACACGTTGCAGGTGTTGCGATGGGTCTTATACTGGAAAATGATGCTCAGATAGTTTTGACAGATATACTCGGTGCCGAAGACCACTGGGGCGATATGGATTTCAAAGTTGCCGGTACTAAAGACGGTATTACTGCATTCCAGATGGATTGTAAGGTTTCTGGTGTGTCACGAGATCTTCTCGAAAGAGCCTTGAACCAAGCAAGAGAAGCAAGATTATATGTTTTGGAAAAGCTGTATGAGGCAATCGATAAGCCAAGGGAAAATCTTTCTAAATACGCACCAGTCATCAAGGTAACAAACGTTGATCCATCCAGAGTTGCTGAGATAATCGGTCCAGGTGGGCGTGTCATAAAGGGCATTATAAAAGATTACGATGTGAAGATATCTGTTGATGATCTCACTGGAAGAGTCAGTGTGATTGGCGATGATCAGACTAAGGTTGATGCTGCAATCAGACAGATAAATGGTATTGTGAAGGAAATAGTTGTCGGTGAGATCTTTGAAGGAAAGGTAACCCGCATAGAGCCATTCGGTGTTTTTGTAGAAGTTGCACCAGGAAAGATTGGGTTATTACATCAGAGCAAACTTGTGAGAAATCTCAAATCAATCAAGATAGGCGATATCTTAAGAGTAAAGGTGAGTAATATTGACAACAGCGGTAGATTCCAACTTGAGGAACTTTCTGACGATGATGACCAAAACCAAACACAGAAAAATAAGCCATATAAAAAGGGTAGAAAAGAAGATTAATTGAACAAATAACTGATCACGCGTGCCAGCATTTTAAAGCTGGCACTTTTTGTGGAGGTTGATCCATTTGAAAATAGAAAAGATGCAGATAGGTCCTATTAAAATCTACTGTTTACCCGTGAAGGGTGTAAAGACTTTATCAATTGCCTTTGTTGTCCCGGCGGGTTCGGCACACGAAGATAGAAACTTTGCTGGAACCGCACATTTGTTAGAACATGTCGCTTTCAAAGGCACCAAAAATTATGAAGAATTCACCCTGAAATATGAACTTGAAGTCGTAGGAGGCAGTTTGAATGCCTTTACAACCAAAGATTTCACGGTGTATTATGCCCGCGTACCTTACTCTCACTTTGAAAAAGCCGTTGATATCCTAAGTGATCTGGTTTTCAATCCACTCATTGAAGATCATGCTGTAGAACTTGAAAAATCTGTAGTTACAGAAGAAATAAAATCTTTCAATGAAGATCACGTCAGTAGGGTGCAAGACTTGTTTGCAGAGAGCATACTACAGGAACCGTATTGTCGCCCAGTAAGTGGATATGAAGATACTGTTAAAAAACTCAATGCAAATATCTTGAAAGATTTTCATTCTAAAAGATATGGCAATCTGAGAATAATAGCAGTTGGAAAGATAACTAAACGACTGATTGAGAAACTTGAGAGCGTTACAAAAAAGTTTGATAGGAATGTCGATGAACTCGATGCTCATGTTACTTTTAGAACTATCTCATGTGCCTTTGAAGAAAGAAATGATTTGAGTCAAATACACGCGATTGTTGGACTTCCAGTTGATTTTGGGATACAAAATCGAGAATATCCAGCTTTCCTTGTTCTAAACACTCTGCTTGGAAGTGGTATGAGCTCAATGTTTTTCACCAGAATAAGGGAAAAACTCGGACTTGTTTACGATATAGATTTACTGAGCCATGTGTGGAAAAATAATTCTTTGATAGGGATATACGCTTCAACAAGCGTTGAGAAGTTCAAAAGATATGTGGAGGAAATGAATAGAATATTTGATGATGCCTCTATATCTAAAAATTATTTCGAGTATGGAAAAAAGAGACTGATGGGGAAGCTTCAAATGGTCACAGAAAGTGTCCCGGCAATGTTCAGTTACATCTTAGAATTTCTTTTAGTCAAAGTTGAACCTTTTGAATTAGAAGACGTGCTCAAGAGAGTTGAGTCTGTGAAATACAAAGATGTTCAAAACATTTGGAAAAACATCTGTGCAAATAAGTGGCACTGGTCGTTGTTAATACCAAAAGGAAGTGAAGGATTAGTCAAAGACTTATGATAGGACAAATTATATGGAAAAAGGTTGATTCACTCATACCAGGAGATATAGCTATGGAGACTGTGCAGATTGCCGACAACCAGTCTCCGTTAGTTCGTTTAGGACAAACTCTTACTAAAGAGATCATAGAAAACCTCAAAACAAATGGCGTGAAATATCTGTGGGTACAGATCTCACCAGTTACTCCCCCTGTCGTGAGTCCGCAGAAAGTGGAAAAATTGAAAGAAGAAATGAAAGATATCTTCCACAACGCTGCAGAAAAGATGCGGGTAAACAAAAATGAGATAAGAGATCTTTCAAGTGAAATTGTAAATGACATTGTGAAAAACTACTCTGATAAAATTTCTTTGATTTTCTTGATTCAACAAAGTGATGAAGAATACACATATGTTCATGAAGTACATGTTGGAATGATATCGGCATTGATAGGTTTGGAAGTTGGAATGAAGATAAACGAATTATCACGATTGGCATTTTCTTCGATAATTCACGATATCGGTAAAGTTTTGGTCCCCAAAGAGATTCTCTATGCACCGCGGAAGTTGACAGAGAAAGAATTCGAGTTAGTAAAAAAGCACGTAGAATATGGTAGTAGAATATGTGAGAATTCCAATGTCGATGATCCTAAGGTAATAAGTGGCGTCAGAGATCATCATGAAAAACTCGATGGAACTGGATATCTCAGAGGATTAACGAAAGACCAATTAGAAGTAGAAGCAAAGATTATAGCAATTGCAGATATATATGATGCTCTAATTTCAAATCGATCGTACAAATCCTCTTGGTCGCCATATAAAACTATCTCAGAACTGATTAAAATGGCATCCTTTGGAAAACTCGACAAAGAATTAGTTCAAGCATTTGTGTCTATAGTCGGACTTTATCCAGTTGGAACGACAGTCCTTCTGAATTCAGGCGAAAAGGCAGTTGTGATTGGAAACACAAAAGGCCGTGCAACGCAGCCTATTGTGAGGCTTGATAATGGAGAATACATTGATTTAGCAGAGACGAAAAAATTGACGATTACTCAAGTCTTGGATTGACCAGTTGTTCTGTAATAACTCAGATAATAAAAAAGTGCAGTAAAGATTCCCGGTCCAACTATGTTTCCAAGTGTTGCTCCGATGATGTTCTTCCAAAAACCTGCCCAATTCAAAGTCTCAGGACCAAAATTTGAAGCAGCTTTTATGAAAAGTCCAAGCGGTATCAAGGACATATTTGCCACACTGTGCTCAAACCCTATGGCGACAAAAGTCATGATCGGGAAGAATATACCCAAGATTTTGCCTTCCACAGTATCCGCTGCCAATGCGAGTATTACAGCCAAATCGACTAATATATTGCATAACATACCCCTGAAAAAGATCGCACCAAAACCCAGAGTAACTTTCGAATTTGCAACAGAGATCGCAGTCTTCCCAAAGTCATTTACAACCTGTTCCATACCCCAGAGTTTTGTTTGTACAAGCATCCATGCAATCAATAAAGAACCAACAAGGTTAAAAAGATAAACAACTATCCAGTTTCTAAGCATCTGTCTTACTGTTATCTTTCTTGCATAAACCGAAGTCAACATGAGAACATTTCCCGTGAAAAGTTCAGCCCCTGCTATAACGACAAGCATTAGTCCCACTGTAAAAACTGCGCCACCAAGAACCTTCTTCAGACCATAAGGTTCTACTTGTGTCATTGCAGTAAGCGCCATGATACCACCAAAACCTATGTACATACCCGCAAGGATTCCGAGAAGTGCCATCTGAGTGAAGCTCAGTTTAGCTTTCTTAATTGAAATTTCTTCAATGAGTATTTTTTGAACCTCAGCTGGTGATTTCACAAAGACACCTCCTTTATTCTCTCTTTGTGAGTATAAACGTTCATTCTGCCCTCTCTTACAAAACCTATGAGTGTGAGATTTAATTTTTCTGAAAACTCAATCGCACTGGCCATAACTGGTGCTTTTGATGCTAATATTTCAATACCTGAAAGTATACATTTAAGAGCCATTTCCAAAGGTAGTCTCCCACTACTCAGAAGCATCTTATTTGATGGATCTATCTTGTTCTTTACAAGCCAACCGATAACTTTATCGACGGCATTGTGTCTACCAACATCTTCAGATTTCACAAGACATTGGCCATCAACTGTGTAAAGTCCTGCCAAATGAACTGCACCAGTTTGCTTGTGTAAGGGATTGTTTAGAAGATCTTTCATCGAATCTATAAGTATTGATGCACTCACGAAAGTTTTCACACCAACAGGTCTTGGTTCAATCTTTTCGAATTCAAGAACATCGATAAAAACGCTCCCTGGCTTTATCAGAAAACTCCAGCGAAGCAATTTCACTCCTTGATACAAAAGTTTCCCAATAATCAGCTCTTCCAAGTCACTTGCAAGACAATGAATCTCTTCGACAAATTCATTATTGACATAGAATTTGATATAACTGTCTTCTACGATTTGATCTTCTACTATTTGATAACTACCATCGGCTTTTACCTTGTGAGTTTGTAAGAACATCCTGCCACCTCTAAGAATTTCAGATCAGACTTGGTATTTATATTCACAAAACTCCATTCCCAATTTGGTATCTCTCTGAAAAAATCTTCTGTCACATACAACACCTTTGAATGGTCAAAAGCCGCACGAAAGGAGCTGTCAGCACACACCATAGACTTCACTAAATTCTCTCTGATTGTTCTGCTGTAAATTGCATGCAACGGATGAATTCCATCCGAGAGTTTTGGGACAACTGCATCTGTTTTTTCTACCTTGAACAAGTCGATCATACTTTCCACAACATCTGGCAAGATGAATGGCATGTCACATCCCACAACAAACAAATCATCTTCAAATATCTCTATAGCAGTCAAAACACCACCCAAGGGACCTGCCGAATAACGATCTTTTAAATATTGCAAACCTTTATATGGTTTACCAACAAGTACGATCTGAGTGAAAACTCTTGACAGTTTCTCGTACACATGTTCTATCATTGGTTTCGTTCCGATGAGATATTCACTCTTATCTTCACCAAATCTTTTGGAACTTCCTCCATTTAATATTACCGCTCTCATGATTTTTCAATTCTCACAGCCGTCACTTTGAAGTTTGGTATCTTCGCTATTGGATCTAAGGGTTCAGCCAAGGTTAATTCATTTATAGGAGTTTCATAGAAGTGAAAAGAGCTGAAAATAGTCTTTGGGGGCACTCTTTCTGTGATTTTCGCGATACCCTTTACTTTACCACGTCTGGAAATTATATAAACTTCATCTTTATCTTTAACGCCAAGCTCTTGTGCATCGAGTGGATTCATCTCTATATATGGTTCATTCAAATATTTTGCGATGGTGCTCCTTCTTGTCATAGTGCCGGTATGGAAGTGAAATAGTATGCGACCTGTTGTGAGATAAAAGGGATATTCTTCATCTGGGAGTTCAGGAGATTCTCTGTATTCAACAACATGAAATTTTCCAAATCCATCTGCTGTATTAAATTTGATAGTGTGCAATATTGGAGTTCCAGGATCTTCAAGTGTTCTACAAGGCCATTGCAAGCCTTTTTCTTTGATTCTGTCATGAGTTATACCACCATAGATTGGTGTTAATGACCTAATCTCTTCCATTATTTGGGCAGGTGAATCGTAATTCATATCATAACCCAATTTTTTGGACAGCTCAACAATGATCTGCCAATCTGGTTTACTTTCTCCGATGGGTTCAAATGCCTTTCTGACGAGTTGTACACGTCTTTCTGTGTTGGTAAAGGTACCATCTTTTTCAAGAAAAGATGCAGCGGGTAATATCACGTGTGCATGCTTATTCGTTTCATTCAAGAACATATCCATTGAAACGAAAAATTCAAGTTTTGACAGTGCTTCATCGACTAAGGATGCATCTGGATCTGAGAGCCTGGGATTTTCACCCATTATCACAAGTGCTTTTATTTTACCTTCAAGGGCTGCATGGATCATTTCAACAACTGTTAAACCAACCTTTGCCGGGATCTTTGTCTGCCACGCTTTTTCGAATTTCTCTACCACTTCAGGTACGGTGACTTTCTGGTAACCTGTCAGTACATCTGGTAATGCCCCCATATCACAAGCGCCTTGAACATTGTTCTGTCCACGAAGTGGATTTACACCTGCCCCTTCCTTTCCAAGATTACCAGTTGCCATTGCAAGGTTTGCAATCGCAAGGACATTGTCTGTACCATGTTCATGCTGAGTTATTCCCATTGAATACACGATCGCTGCCCTTTGAGCCTTACCATAAAGTCTTGCTGCTTCGATGATTTTTTCTTTTGGGACACCTGTTATTCTCTCAACGTATTCAGGTGTATATTTTTCGATGGCGTTTTTCAATTCATTAAAACCAGTTGTCTTAGTAAGTACAAAATCTGTGTCTACCAAGTTTTCTTTGATTATCACATGCAACAGACCATTGAAAAGTGCAACATCGGTACCTGGTCTTTGTCTTAACCAAATGGTTGCGTATTTTACAAGTTCAATCTTCCTTGGATCTGCAACTATGAGTTTCGCTCCATTTCTGACTGCTTTTTTTATCCTTGATCCATATACAGGATGGGCTTCAGTTGTGTTCGACCCCGTAACGAGGATTACCTGAGCTTTGAGAATATCTTTTAGATTGTTGGTCATCGCACCACTACCAAAGGATCGCGCAAGACCAGCTACAGTTGAAGCATGACACAATCTTGCACAGTGGTCTACGTTCGGTGTCTTGAGTACTGCCCTTGCAAATTTTTGCATCAAGTAATTCTCTTCATTTGTACATTTTGCCGAAGAAAGAACTCCTATACTCTCGCTTCCGTATTCTTCCATGACTTTTTTCAAACCGCTCGCAGCATAGTCAAGGGCTTCCTGCCAATCTGTCTCAACAAATTCACCGTTCTTTTTTATCAGTGGCTTTGTCAATCTGGCAGGATCGTTGACGAAATCCAAACCAAATTTGCCTTTAACGCATGTTGCGATTCCATCATTGACATCGGGATTAATCATCGATCCATATACCCTGACGACTTGTTTGGTCCTTTTATCGACAAAGATATCAAGCTGGCAACCAACACCACAATATGGGCATGTCGTTGTCTCCTTCTCGACTTCCAACCACCTTGTCTTTCCAATAGCAGGTTTTTCAACTATCGCACCAACTGGACACACCGTGGCACACTGGCCACAAAACACACACTCACTCTCTCTGAGTGGGACTCCAAAGGCTGGTTCTGGCAATGTTTGATAACCTCTGTCAACCATCGAGTAGATTGACATATTTTCTATCTCATCACAGACTCTTACACAAAGCTGGCATTGAATGCATTTATTCAAATCTCTCACAATAAAAGGATCTGCATCATCCAATGGTAACCCTCTGAGTTCAATTTCATTTGATGGTATCTTGATGTTGTATTTGTATGCCAGTTCTTGCAATTTACAGTTTCCATTTGCATCACAAGTCATACAATCGTTGGGATGAACCTTCAGTAGCAAAGAAAGATTTATTTTTCTCGCATTGATAACCCTATTTGTTGCGGTATAAATTTTCATTCCATCAAAGACTTTTGTTGTACAGGCAGTTTGTAGATTTTTCATTCCTTCGACTTCAACAGCGCAAATTCTACACGCGCCAATTGGTTCAAGCGATGGATGATGGCACAGAACTGGAATATCCACACCATTTTGCTCTGCTACATCATAAATCGTTTGACCATCTTTGGCATCGTAAATACGATTATTTATAGAAATTTTCATTTTCACACCTCCTACTGATAAACCATTGTGTAACAATGAGAATCTTCAAAATATCGGGGAAAAACCCTGTTCATACCAGAAGTTTTTCATCGCCTCATCGTAGAGATCCTTGAGTATATCTCTGTGTGACTTTTCCCAGGATGATAATTCCAAGAGTACTTTTTTAAGGACATCATCTGAAGTATTCTTTGCCGCATTCTCATAAAAAACGGCAAAATCGTGTTCTATTAAATACGCCATTCTCAATATAGACAGATCCGTCATTGAATTGATATCTCCTGAGGATTCTTCAAGTTCTCTGATCTCAAAATCACTTGTTTTGTAAAGAGAAATTTCTTGGGGAATTGACTTTGTTTGGAGCAGATCAGTGATATAATTGATATGTAATTGCTCCATCTGAACTAACTGCTCAAAGAGTTGTTTCAATTGTTGACTACAGATGCGTTCCAATCTGGTTTTATAAAACTCTCTACCTTCTATTTCTCGTGCAAGGGCGTACCTCAAAACAATCTCAACCTGCTGATTCATAAAATCCCCCCAAATTGTCAAAAAATACTCATCAGAATTTTTCATATTTGGGATATATTATAACATCAAGATACGATCAATAAGGAGGGTTAAAAATGAGTCTGAAGGAAAAACTTTCTGAGGATCTCAAACAAGCAATGAAAGCAAGAGATGAAACTAAAATTCGCACAATAAGGCTCCTAATAGCTGCAATCAAAAATTTTGAGGTCGAAAAACTTGGACAAGCGACTGATGATGATGTGTTACAAATCATGTCAAAAGAAGTCAAAAAGAGACTTGAATCAATTGAGATGTATAGACAGGCAAAGAGAGAAGATCTCGCAATTGAAGAAGAAAACGAACTCAAGATTATAAAATCTTACATGCCCGAGCAAATGAGTGAAGATCAGATAAGAGAGCTTGCAAAGAAACTGATACAGCAATACAACCTTTCAAGTCCAAAGGATATAGGAACAGTGATGAAGCTCATAATGCCACAAGTCAAAGGAAAAGCCGATGGCAAATTGGTTAACAAGATTGTTCAGGAATTGTTGGGAGGTTAATTCATTGTCAAATACAATCGCTGCAATCTCGACTCCAAAAGGGATAGGAGCAATAGCAATTATAAGGATAAGTGGCGATGATTCATGGCAGATTTGTCAGAAAATACTCGTTAATAAAATAAATGTGGAACCAAGAAAGGTCTTTCACAATTTCATAAAAGACGACGACGGTGCAATACTCGATGAAATAACAGTTGTTTTTTATAAAAAACCGCGTTCTTACACGGGTGAAGATATGGTTGAGATAATGTGCCATGGTGGTCCAATTGTCAGTCAATCGATTTTGGATCTCCTATTGAATAATGGTGCAAAACTGGCAGACCCTGGTGAGTTCACAAAAAGAGCCTTTTTGAATGGAAAAATCGACTTGACAAAGGCAGAAGCTATTAAACAGATTATCGAAGCTCCTTCAAGGACATCTGTTAAACTTGTTGCAAATAACCTTTCTGGGAAGTTATCTGAAGTCGTGAAAAAACTGAGAGAGATGCTTCTCAGTGTTCTTGCAAAGATCGAAGTGGAGTTCGACTACCCCGATGATGTTTTCACGGAAAGAGATATTTTGCTGAATGAACTGAGTGGGGCTTCTGATTTTGTTGAAAAATTGCTCGAAAATGCTCAGAATAGACTGACCATTTCATCTGGGATCAAAATCGTTATTGTCGGCAAACCAAACGTTGGAAAATCTTCTCTTTTGAATGCACTTGTGAGGGAAGATCGTGCGATTGTTACTGAGATCCCTGGCACTACAAGAGATTTAATCCAAGTCCCAGTTACAATTGAAGGTATTTCTTTCACTCTCATTGATACCGCGGGTATAAGAGAATCGCAGGATAAGGTAGAAAAAATAGGTGTAGAAAGAGCTATAAAGGCAGCTTCAGAAGCTGATTTGATTTTGTTTGTACTCGATGCGACTACCCCTGTTGAAGAAGATGATATCAAGATTTTGGAATTGATAAAAAACAAGAGATATCTTGTGGTAATAAACAAGATAGATGCCAACGATTTGATCGATAGAGAGATGCTAAGGAATGTGCTTAATACAGATATCCACACCATAACGATTTCCGCACTTCGCAAAGAAGGTATTGAAGAATTAGAAAGGCAAATAATCAAATCTGTATCAGACATAATTCACAGCACTCAGGGGTATATCACCACAGAAAGACAGTATGAATGTCTCTTAAATTGCAAATTCAGCATAAAAAATGCAACCAAAGATTTCAAGGAAGGATATTCTTTGGATTTAGTTGCACAACAAATAAAAGATGCTATTGCAAATCTTGATATTTTGCTTGGAACAAATTACTCAAAGGATTTGATCGAGAAAATTTTCAGTGATTTCTGTGTTGGAAAATGAAAATAGAGGGGGAACTTGCCCCCTCTTTGAAATTACTTAACCTTCTCCTTCAATGCTTTGCCGGGTTTGAATTTTGGAACTTTTCTTGCAGGAATTGTGATTGGCTTCTTAGTCTGTGGGTTGACGCCCTTTCTGGATGCGGCTTTTCTGACTTCGAAGCTACCAAAACCAACGAGCTGAACCTTTTCGCCCTTGGCAAGTGCATCTGTGACTGATTCAAAAACCATGTCTACGACTTTCTTGACGTCTTTCTTTTTGAGTCCCGCTTTCTTTGTTACCTTGTCGACAAGCTCCTTCTTGTTCATCCGTTATCCCCCTCCTTCTATAGGGTTCCGGGAGATATATTCTCCCTCTTGCAAGAATAATAACACTTTTTGGAGGGTGATTTCAAGTCCCCCTTGATCAAAGGTGAAAAATCACGTATTAACATGACTCAAGTTGTGATATAGACCCATGTTGCATGACAAATTATTGAGAAAAACCGTGTTTTAAAGTGATTTTGAAAGTAAGAGCTATCTATTACCAATTTTCATGGTATTATTGATTGAAAATGAAAGTATCTGGGAGGGCTTTGCATGAAAAAGGTGTATGTATTGTTCACCATTTTGTTATTTACTTTATCTTTGTTCGCAGTTACACAGTTTGTACCAACAGAGTATGATCAATTGCTACTCATGAAGAACAACGGTGATCACTATTCTAACGCAAAAAAGGTGCAGTTAGTTGATATTTTGATGAACCAGCTCGGGATTGAACCAATGATACAAGGAATGTTAGCCAGCACACTGGTTCAGTACGGTGCAACAACCGACCAACTCAACGATCTTTTGAGCAAGGATGCACTTGTAGTTCTTTCAGGTCAGGATTTAGCCGTGGTTTTGGGACCGTCAAAATACACGTCAAAGCTTGTTAAGGCAGTCTCTGGACTACTCGGTTCAGGGATCTATGTTGCGCAAAATAGTGATTATCTTTTGATATCGACAAACTCTGAATTGCTTCAGAAATGTCAAAAGGGTGGCGGTAAGATACCAACTGAGATGGAGAAGCAGTTTTCTGATCCGTCTGTGTGGATTGTCATCTTTTCACCAAAATTGGTTGTACAAGATTCTATCTTTTCTCTGAAAGCGTCGGTAAAGATACTCCAAGATAGATTGGTTGGCGAATCTGTAATTTACTCGCAGAATGAAAAAGCTACAATGCTTCTAAAAGATATGAAGCCATCAAAAAATTTTGATCTGTATAAGGACCAAAATATTGGTGGAGAAATATTCGTATTTGGAAATGTCTCCAATTTTGCATCTTTGAATACTGTGTATCAGAGTTTGAATTTCTCCGATTTGTTTTCAAAAATACCCATATCTTTAGCTGCAACGGAAACAGAGGCTGTACAGGAGCAATTTGAACAACTGATGGATCTCTCAAATAAACTGACTGGGCAGTTGGCTTTTTCGATGAAAATCAGCAATGTCTTGGAAGATCTTCTCTCACCTCAACAAGGCCAAACAAATCAAAAAGTTGCTAACCCCACTATTTATGGTGTCATTGGTGGTAATGTGAAGCTTGAAGAGCTTCAACAAGCATTGAAAGGGCAAATAAAAACTTCAAAGAATATTCGATACCTCGATTTGGACGGAATTTACGTGTCCAGCGACAATGGAAAAATTAAGTTTTATTCCTCTGTTCCAAGTGAATTTTCAAATCATAGGGGTTCTTTCGACAAAATTATGAAGTTTTACGAGCCACAAAATATGCCTATCTTTGTCTGCGTAGATTTCACACCTATGCTGGAAAAATTACTGGGTATGAATGTTGATTCAGTTTTTGTCCTAACGAGTACGGTAGATGATAAAGCTTTCACGGTAAATTGGTATCTCAAATGAGGAGGTGCTGTAATGACAAAAAAGTTGGTTTATTTCTTCGCAAACGGATCAACCGAAGGTAAGGCTGAGATGAAAGATATCCTTGGTGGAAAAGGTGCGAACCTTGCTGAAATGACTAACCTTGGTATACCCGTTCCGCCCGGTTTCACGATTTCTGCCGAAGTGTGTAAGTACTTCTATCAAAACAATCGTACTTATCCTGAGGGATTAAAAGAAGAAGTCTCCAAAGCCATGAAAAAACTTGAACAGGTTACTGGAAAGGGTTTTGGAGATGCAAATAAGCCATTACTTGTGTCTGTGAGATCTGGCGCGGCTATATCTATGCCAGGCATGATGGACACAATTCTCAACCTTGGTTTAAACGACAAGACCGTGGAAGGTCTTGCTAAAATGACCAACAACCCTCGATTTGCCTATGACGCTTACAGAAGATTCCTTCAAATGTTTGGTGATACTGCTCTTGGTATGCCTAAGAGTAAATTCGAGAACGCACTCGAAGAAATGAAAAAGACCAAAGGAGTCAAACTCGATGTCGAACTTGACGAAAAAGACTTGAGAAAGCTCGTTGAAATCTACAAAGATATATACAAAGAAGAAAACAAAGAATTTCCACAGGATGTTGAAAAACAACTTTGGCTTGCTATCGATGCAGTTTTTGGAAGCTGGATGAGTGAAAGAGCAATCAAATACAGAGAGATAAACAACATAAGAGAAGATCAAATGCTTGGAACTGCTGTTAATATCGTTGCGATGGTCTTCGGAAATATGGGTGACAAGTCTGGAACAGGTGTTGCATTCACGCGGAATCCAAATACTGGTGAAAATGTTATCTATGGTGAATTTTTGCAAAATGCACAAGGTGAAGATGTCGTAGCTGGTATCAGAACTCCTTTACCACTCGCAGAACTCAAGAGAATCATGCCATCTGTTTATGATGAACTGATTGGAATAATGAAAAAACTTGAGAAACACTACAAAGACATGCAAGATATAGAGTTCACAATCGAAGAAGGTAAATTGTACATGTTGCAAACAAGAAGTGGAAAGAGAACATCTCGTGCTGCGATAAAGATAGCCGTTGATATGGTACACGAAGGACTCATTACAAAGGAAGATGCTGTGATGCGCGTGAAAACAGAAGATGTTGAAAGAGTCCTTCATCCACGCTTTGATGACAAGGCGAGAGCTTCAGTGCCTGTTATAGCAAAGGGATTACCTGCTTCTCCAGGTGCAGCCACAGGAAGGGTTATATTCCATGCGGCAAAGGCTGAGGAATTAGGACGCGCTGGTGAGCAAGTGATTTTAGTCAGGCCAGAAACAAGTCCTGAAGATGTCGGTGGTATGGCGTTTGCTCAAGGAATCCTTACTTCCAGAGGTGGAATGACTTCACATGCAGCAGTGGTAGCACGTGGTATGGGTAAACCTGCCGTTGTCGGCGCTGAAACCATAGAAGTTAAGGAAGAAGAGGGATTTTTCAGAGTTAACAAAACGATCGTAAAAGAAGAAGAATGGATCTCAATAGATGGATCTACAGGAGAAATACTCCTTGGAAAGGTCCCAACAATTAAACCTGTTGGTTTGGAAGGTGAGGTTGCTGAATTATTAGAATGGGCAAACCAGATTAGAAGATTAGGCGTAAGGGCGAACGCGGACATACCAAGAGATGCTGAAGTAGCAAGAAAGTTTGGAGCTGAAGGTATAGGTTTGTGCAGAACTGAGCACATGTTCTTCGAAAAAGACAGAATACCAAAGGTCAGAAAGATGATCGTTGCAAAAACAAAAGAAGAAAGAGAAAAGGCACTTGCTGAACTCTTACCACTTCAAAAAGACGACTTCAAAGGACTGTTCAAAGCGATGGCGGGTTATCCAGTAACCATAAGATTGATCGATCCACCACTTCATGAATTTCTACCACACGACGACGAACAAATCAAAGCTACAGCGAAGGAACTTGGAATACCTGAAAAAGAATTGAAAGATGTCGTTGAATCTCTAAATGAATTGAACCCAATGCTTGGTCACAGAGGCTGCCGACTCACGATCACATATCCAGAAATCGCCATAATGCAGACAAGGGCAATCATCGGAGCCGCAATTGAATTGAAAAAAGAATCGAATCTTGAGGTCATTCCAGAAATAATGATTCCGTTGGTTGGTCATGTAAATGAGTTGATTTTCCTCAAGAAGATAATCAAAGAAGTAGCAGATCAAATGATAAAGGAATCCGGTGTGAAAATCGATTACAAAGTGGGAACTATGATCGAAGTACCAAGGGCATGTGTCACTGCTGACGAGATTGCAAAAGAAGCGGAATTCTTTAGCTTTGGCACGAATGACCTAACTCAGATGACATTTGCCTTCAGCCGCGACGATGTTGGTAAATTCTTGCCTGAATATTTGCAGAAAGGTATTCTCGAGCATGATCCATTCAAATCAATAGACCAAGTTGGTGTCGGAGCCTTAGTTGAAATGGGTACAAAGAAAGGAAAGTCAGTGAGAAACAATCTCAAAGTTGGAGTTTGTGGTGAACACGGTGGAGATCCTAAGTCAATTCACTTCTTCCACAAAGCTGGCCTTGACTATGTGAGCTGTTCACCTTACAGAGTTCCTGTGGCGAGACTTGCAGCAGCTCAAGCAGTTCTTGCAGGTAAGACGAAGAAAAGTGAAGACTGAATTTAGGGGGCTCTTGCCCCCTTTTTGGTGGTATTATGGAACATTACTATAGTGAAAATCCAAGCAGTGAATTGAAAATTAAAACAGTTACATTAAAACTCAAAAATAACAGAATATACCATTTTCAGACGCCTTCGGGCGTCTTCAGTTTCGGTGAGATTGACAAAGCCACCAGAATATTGATTGAGCATGCCGTTATCTGGGGAAATAGGTTACTTGATCTTGGATGTGGCTATGGCGTAATTGGAATTGTACTCAAAGGTGAATATCCAGATCTCGAAGTCTTTATGAGTGATATCAATTCGAGGGCAATTGAATTTGCCAAAATCAATGCCAAGAATAACAACGTGGATGTCACGATAAAACATGGCGCCTTCTATGAACCTTGGAAAGACGAAAAATTCGATATGGTTATGATGAATCCACCAATGGCTGCTGGTAAAAAAGTCGTCCTTCGGCTGATCGATGAATCATTTAAACATTTGAATGAAAATGGTTCATTACAAGTAGTTGCATATCACAACAAGGGTGGTAGTTATGTAAAAAGGGCGATGTTGGAGACTTTCAAGAACGTCGAAGATATATACAAAGAGGGCGGGATAAGAATATACAAATCGATAAAGGTGTAAAAATGTTGCGTATAATTGATCTGGGTTTTAAGTACAGATCTACAACGGCGCTTGATAGAATTAATCTTTCAATCCAAGATGGAGAATCTATCTTACTCACAGGTGCAAATGGTTCCGGAAAAACTACTCTTTTGAAAATACTCGCAGGACTGCTGCCAATTCAGACTGGCAAGATATTGTATGATGATAAAGAACTTTCACAAGAAGATTTAAAGTTTTTATGTGGATATGTTTTTCACAACCCAATCAACCAAATAATTGGTTCAACAGTAGAAGAAGATGTTGCATTTGGACTTGAAAATATGGGAGTACCAAAGAATACAATGCATAAAGAAGTCGAAAGGGTCCTTCAGGAATTTCAGTTGTATGAACTCAAAGACAAAGATCCGGTAAATCTATCAGCTGGTCAGGCACAAAAATTGGCGATCGCTTCTGTAGTCGTAATGAAACCAAAGTTTTTGTTGCTTGATGAACCAACTTCAATGCTTGATAGTAAAGGCTGCATGCAAGTGATAGAAATGTTGAAAGCTCTAAACCAAATGAACATCACTCTAATTATATCGACTCATGAAATATATCAATTTGCAAACCTTGCAAAAAGGGTTATTCATCTTTCAAATGGGACAGTGGATTTTGACGGCTCGTTCTCAGAATTCATGACTTCTTCTATAGATGATGTTGAAAAATGAGGTATGTGCCATGGATAGCTTTCAGATACAATTACAGGATATGAGTTTTTCCTACGATAATTCGAAATTAATCTTGCGAAGAATAAATATGATAATAAAGCCTGAAGATTTCATCCTGATTGTGGGCGAAAATGGCGCAGGTAAATCGACATTACTCAAGATAATAGCCGGAGTTTTGAAACCCAGGTCTGGCTGTGTTTTGGTAAATGGAAGGCCTATTCACAAGGATAAAGAATATTTTAAAAAAATAGGTTTTGTTATGCAATACGCGGAAGATTCTTTTTGCTGTGATACTGTCTTTGATGAAATCTCGTTCGCTTCAAAGAATTTCAAACTCGATAGAATCAAAGAACGTGTGGAAAATGCGGCAAGGCTTGTTGGTGTAGATCAATCACTATTTTCCAAAAGTCCTTATGAACTCTCGAGTGGTGAAGCTCGCAAAGTGGCAATAGCTTCAATGCTCGCACATGATCCATTTTTACTGATTTTAGATGAACCATTTGTTGGTCTGGACAAACTCGGAAAGGAATCTCTCAGAAATATATTGATAAATTGGAAAAAACAGGGAAAATCAACCGTGATAGTCTCTCACCAAACAAAATACGTGGATGGCCTTGCGAACAAAGTCTTCAAACTTGAAGCAGGTTCATTCTCACAAATCAATCCTTTTTGAGCTTAAAACCAAAAGATTAGACCTATGGCAATATACGATAAGGTATTTTATCCACCGGTGGATCAGCGCTGTCCATTATATAGTATACGATTTTTGTACAGAGTGAAAAAGGACATATTCCTCATAAAATCGATAAAATCAGATGATTTCTGAAATTTTTCCACTATTGATCAATATTTTGGAACTTATTTTAGTCTAACATTACCTGAGTGAGTGTTTTTTGCTTCGATAGTGGTAAAATTTAAATTGTACTATAAGCGAATTAAGAAAAGGAGTTGAGACCATGGAAAGGTTGAAAATCGATGATTTTCTGAAGTACAAATTTCTGTCAAACCCTACCTTTTCCGAAGATGGAAAACATTTGGCTTTTGTAGTTCATGAAAGTGATTACAACGAGAACAAATATTTCTCAACACTTTGGCTCTATGAAACTTCAACAGATGAGATTAGACAACTCACAACCTTTGGTCAGGAGAGCATGTTTACCTGGCTCAATGAACAGAATATATTGTTTTCGAGTCTGAGAGAAGATAAAGACAAAAAGAGAAAAGAAGCCGGTGAACCCTTCACCATTTTTTACAAGATCAATGTTTTTGGTGGCGAGGCGAAAAAGGCTTTCGAAGTTCCTTTATTGGTGAATCGCATTGAAAAGCTAAATCAAAATAAATTTGTGTTGACTGCTATTTATGATAACAACACTGAAGACCTTTCTAAGATGGATGAGAAACAAAAAGAGGAATATCTTAAAAAGCTCAAAGAAGAAAAAGACTATCAAATTGTCGATGAGATACCTTTTTGGTCAAATGGCAGTGGATTCACAAACAAAAAGAGAACAAGATTGTATCTGTTTGATTCACTCACAAAATCACTATCACCAATAACTGACGAGTTCACCAACGTTGAACATTTCTCGTTGAACCAGGAAAAAACACTTTTACTGTTCATAGCAAACCGTTTCACAGACAAGATGGAAATTCGCTCAGATCTATATCTTTACAAGATAAATGAAAATGAATTGGTGAAACTCACACATGAAGATCCATTTGATTATACTTTTGCTTATTTCCTAAAAGACAAAATTATATTTGCAGGTACTAACATGAAAAGATATGGAATAAATGAAAACCCAAAATTCTATACACTCGATCCGAGAACCAGACAAGTTACAGCTCTCACGCCAGAGTTCGATCTGAGTCTTCACAACAGCGTCAATTCAGACTGTAGGTATGGAAGTAACAGAACAAGCAAAGTCGATGGCGAGTACTTGTACTTCATCACAACAGAGTGGCACAGTTCAAATCTCAACAGAATAGACTTGAGTGGAAAGATTGAAAAATTGACACAAGATAACGGTTCTGTCGATGGTTTTGATGTCTTCAATGACAAAATTATTTTTGTTGGTCTTAGAAATATGGATTTACAAGAACTTTATGAATTATCTAAAAACCAAGAGAGAAAAATCACAACCTTTAACGAGTGGATTCATGAAAAGAGTATATGTAAGCCTGAAAGATTTGAATTTCTCTCAGATGATGGTCTGATCCTCGAAGGTTGGGTTATAAAACCGGCTGATTTTGATTCATCAAAGAAATATCCTGCCATATTGGATATCCATGGTGGTCCTAAAACAGTTTATGGTGAAGTTTTTTTCCATGAAATGCAGTTATGGGCGAATGAAGGGTACGCTGTTTTGTATACCAATCCACGTGGAAGTGATGGCAGAGGCAATGATTTTGCAGACATCAGAGGTAAATATGGGACTGTAGATTACCAAGATATTATGAAATTCTTAGATGAGTCGATCAAGAGGTTCTCGTTCATCGATGAAACCAAACTCGGGGTCACCGGTGGTTCCTACGGAGGTTATATGACAAACTGGATCATCGGTCAAACAGATCGATTCAAAGCAGCAGTTTCACAAAGGAGTATATCGAATTGGATTTCAAAGTTTGGTACAACTGACATAGGTTATTTCTTTGTTAAAGATCAGCACTTGGCTACTCCCTGGAATGATTTTGAAAAACTCTGGTGGCATTCACCAATGAAATATGCCGATAGAGTGAAAACACCAACGTTGTTCATTCACTCAGACGAAGATTACAGGTGCTGGCTTGCAGAAGCAATCCAGATGTTTACGTCGCTCAAGTATCATGGTATCGATTCGAGGTTGGTAATCTTCAAAGGAGAAAACCATGAATTGAGCAGAAGTGGTAAACCAAAGCACAGATTGAGAAGACTAAGAGAGATCACTGATTGGTTCAATAAGTACCTAAAACATTAATCTGTAGAAAACTGTCACTGTATCTTATTGATAAAATATATTGACTGTTAAAATTTTTAACCATATAATTTCACTGATACGAGTAATCTTCAGAGTTGGAGGAATAGCATGAAAAGATACAGTCTGACAGTTTTCTTTTTAGTTCTTGCGATTATCTTTGGTTTTATCGCTTTCTTCAAAGGAAAAATCAACGCCGATTATGTGACCTTTTTACCTGGGTATACTCCAGGTGCTACGCTTGAGCAAATCGAAAACCAAGATTTGAGAGATCTTCTCAATGTTTCTAAGAAATTCTCTGATGGAGCACAAGTAGTTGTAATAGTTCATTCGGAAAAGACATTTTTCCAATCAGAGGAAATAATGAAGGTCATCGACCTACAAAATGAATTGTCAAAATTGGAAGGCATCAAGACAGTTTTGAGTGTTGTGAATTATGCCTTCAAAGTGTCGTATTTCAATGGAAATACTCTCAGTGAAAAAATCTTAGAGGATCCCGAGTCAAGATCATTCATCTCTAAGGATGGAAAATACCTACTTTTGAACTGTATACTCACACCTTCTGATGATCAAAAACCTGTTCTTAAGAGAATAGACAATATATTGGGAGATTATCAAAGTTTATCACCACTTGTTTTTGGACAGGTAGTAATAAACGACCATCTTTTTAGTGAGATCATCCGACAAGTTTTGGTATATCCTTCGTTGATGTTTGTAGCAATTTTAGTAGTTTTTTGGATTCAAACACGCTCTCTAAGAGCGAGTTTCCTTTCTCTTGTGATACCACTTGTTGCGACAGTCATAGTTTATGGTTTTTCAGCGTTGCTCAAAGTGGAATTGAATGTTATGACGGTGATGTGTGTTAGTTTTCTACTTGTCATAGGCTCTGCCTATGGTCTGCATTTTTACAATGGAGTAGTCCGTTTTGGCAAGGATGTTCGAAAGAAGATGTTCAGACCGATCTTTTTCTCAATGTTTACAACAGCCGTTGGCTTTCTTTCGTTCTTATTCGTAAAGATAACGGCATTTAAACAACTGGGGTTGATGGTATCGTCAGGTCTTGCTTTGATTTTTTTAATACTTTTCACTTCTGGATATGAACTTTTCTATGATGAGAAAAAGAAGTATGCAAATACCTTTTCTTTCAAGATGAACAGTGGACTGTTTGGTAAAATCTTAATCTATATAGTGCTATCTATTTGTGTGATCTCGCCCTTTGTACTTCCAAAAATAGAGATTGGTATGGATCAGGCTTCATATTTTTCCAAAGACAGCCAAGTCGGACGAGCTTTAAAGATTCTCACCGAAAAATTTTCTTACCGTGAACCAGTCTACATAATGGTTGAGAAGAATACATTCTTCACAGTTAAGGATTCAGAAAATGTAAAACAAATACTTGAAAGATTGAACAGTGTGAATGGTGTTACATCGGTTCAATTTCCAAGCTCATATCCAATTCCAACCCTTGCACTATTAGCGCGAGTACAACCGGCAGTAAGTTACTTTGTTGCCGATGGAAAAACGATAAGAATAGTTGCAAATATTACCGATGAGGCTTACAGGCAAGCTGGGAAGGTTAAGAGGGTACTACTTGAAGAATTGAAAGGATACAGTGAATACAAATTCACAGTAGCAAGTGCATCGTTCATTGTGGATCAGATAAATTCTCAAATATTGAAAAGCCAATTACAGAGCCTTATCACGTCATTGATACTGATCTTTATTTCTATCATTATAGCCTTCAAAAATCTCAAATTTTCAACAATTGTGGTAATTCCAGTTCTATTGACGGCAATTTTCAATTTCATTTTTATCTATCTTATGAAGCTCAGATTGGATATTGCAACATCGATTGTTGCGAGCATATTGGTTGGTCTTGTGGTAGACTATTCTATACACCTGGCCCATGATTTGAAGATAACAAAGAACATATCAAAATCAATTGAAAACATTGGCATGCCAGTTCTCACAAATGCACTTGGCTTGATAGCAGGTTTTTTGGTGATGTCTCTTTCGAGACTTGCGTTGTTCAGAAATGTATCGATACTTCTCGTTTTTGGAATAGCTTTTGGCGTATCTTTTACAATATTTTCTCAACCACTTATAATGCAAAGGTTGGTGGAAAAAATTGAGATTGGACAGGTTTCTTTCCAACGCAAAGATGGGAACAAGAAGTGAAGTCAAAAAATATATAAAATCTGGATTGGCAACGGTGAATGGGATCGTGATAAGAGATGAAAGTTTTCATGTTTCTGAAAAAGACGTTGTCAAATTAGACGGAAAACTCGTTCTTCCTCACAGAATGGTTTACATAATCTTTAACAAACCATCGGGATATGTAAGTGACAGGACTGAGAACGAAGCATGTATATATGATCTAATAGACCATCCATACTTGGATGAACTTCAAGTTGCTGGCAGGTTGGACAAGGACGTAGAGGGATTAATGCTCTTGTCAAATGATGGTGTCTTCATACATAAAATAATAAGTCCAAAGAATCATGTTCAAAAAGAATATCTTGTATGGTTTCAGGGGGAGTTAACCAACTGGAAAATAGAATTAGTTCAAAAAGGATTAAAAACCCCGACTGAACAATTCAAGCCAGCCATTTTGCGATCCATTCGACCTGGCTTGTTGAGTCTTACGATAACCGAAGGTAAATACCATCAGGTGAAAAAGATGATGAACTTTTTAGATCTACACTACACAAAAATACAGAGAATAAGAATCGGCAAGATCGAAATTGGTGACTTAAAGCCCGGCGATTTTCGCGAACTTTTTGAAGATGAAATAAAATCATTGTTCTTGAATTCGTGAATGAGATCTAATTTTTGATCTTGCGTAAATTATAAGAACCACGATTGTCAAGATAAATGGCAGCATGTTAGTGATCTCTGAAGGTATTCGTAAAGACTGTAGAGTGATACCGAGTGCCTCTGCCACACCAAATATCAAAGCTCCAAAAGCACCAAATAAAGCGGAATTTCCTCCAAGGGCTTGAGCGGCAATTGAGATGAATCCTCTACCAGAGGTCATATCCCTGGCGAACCACGAAACATAACCCATCGACAAAAATGCCCCACCAAAACCAGCAAAGATTCCGCTTAAAACAAGTGATAAAGATTTCATTTTATTCACTGAGATACCTACAGAAACGGCAGCATCTGGATTCTCACCGACAGACCTCATTCTGATACCCAATGGTGTCTTTTTGACTAAGTAATTGACGACAAAAATTGAGAGTATCGCTATATAAGTCAGTGTATTGTGCCCACTCAAAACTTTACCAATGAAGGGTATATCTTTCAAAAATGGGATATCGATTTTTGGTATTGTGAAACTCCTCAAAGATGCCGAAGACCCTTTATCTCCTGTTATCGCATAAAGTAAGAAAACAGTTAGACCTGACGAAAGTAAATTGATGGCAACGCCACCTATGACCAAGTCCGTTTTCAGTTTCAAGTGAAAATAGGCAAGTAATATGGCAAGTAAAGTTGAGGAAGCAACACCCGCCAGAAGACCAATCCATGAATTTTGGGTGAATGAAGCTATTATAGTTCCCCAGAAGGCAGACATCAACATCATACCTTCGATCCCTATGTTTATCGTTCCAGTTATCGAACTCAAAAGTGATGCCATAACACCAAAGAAAAGTGGTGTGGAAACCCTAATAACGCTGTACCAAAATTCGGGATTTAGAAGATCAGTCACCTTTCATCGCCTCTTTAGCAACGGCTTTTTCTTTGAATTTTTCCAAAAGTGCTTCTGCCGTGATCAAAAGAATCATTAGGCTTTGAAGAACTATGACTATTTCCGGTGCTATTCCCGTAGTTCTACCCATGATGTTAGCACCTATTCTCAAATAAGCGATAAACAACGCACTCGGTATAACCAAGAACGGATTGTTTCTTGCCAATATTGCAACTATAATACCGTCAAAACCATAACCCGGTAATGACTGCCAGACAAATCTACGATACATCGCCGTTAATTCGATTCCACCGGCAAGCCCAGCAATCGCCCCCGATAGAATCTGTATCCAGAATATGACACTCATAGTCTTCATACCACTGTAAAATCCGAATTTTTTGTTTGCTCCAACTACTCTTATTTGGTATCCCAACTTTGTTCTGTAGAATAGTAAACCAACTAAGATTGACAAAGCAATAGCTATAAAAAGTCCGGAATTCAATCTGTATTTTGTCAATGTAGATAACCACGCGGTTTGTGGAAATCTGTATGAAACAAGGGCACCTGCAGCCTTGTCTCGAAAGTAATTATTGACCAAAAACAGCACAAGGAAATATGAAATGTAATTCATCATGAGCGATGATACCAACTCACTTGCTTTCCATTTTGTTCTCAAAATCGCTGGAACAAAAGCCCAAAAAGAACCAAAGAGAGTCGCTCCAAACAACGTGAAGATCAGATGAAGCCATGGAATCTGTGGAAATTTCAAGGCAAAGATCATCGCACCAAATGCTCCAAAGAACAACTGCCCCTCGGCTCCTATGTTGAACACCTTGGCTTGAAAAACTATTGAAAGTGCCAGTCCTGTCATCATCAGTGGGACAGAGTTGTTTAGAAACTCAAAAAACCTTCGCTGAGTTGTCATTGGACCGGTCAAGAAGAGTTTAAAAGCCTCCATAGGTTCGTCTGTGCTGAAAAGCAGAAAGATATAACCGATCAAAAGAGCTATGCCAACGGTTATAACAAATCTTGCCAATTCCAACAACATAAGTGTTCTCTTCATAAATCAACAGACTCCCTTATGTATTCAGCGCTTTGTCTTTTCACACCGAGCATGTAATACCCTAAGTCGGTCTCAGTTAAATTCTCATTTTTCAAATGTGCAACTATCTCACCTTTGTAGAGGACAATTATCCTATCAGCGATCTGAAGGACTTCCTGAAGATCAGTTGAGATGAGAAGAACTGCTTTTCCTTCATTTCTGATTTGAATGAGTTTCTTTCGAATAAATTCACTTGAAGCGATATCTATACCATGAGTTGGTTGATTCGCTATGACTATTCTTGCAGAATTTGTCATTTCACGGGCAACCACAACTTTTTGCATATTTCCGCCTGAAAGCATTCTAACCGCTGTTACTGGGCTTTTAGTTCTAACGTCAAATTCTCTTATCATCTTTTTAGCAAATTCAATTACATATTTTTTCTTATAAATCAGGTGACCAGAAAAAGGTTTCAAGTAAAACCTGTCAGATATTAAATTTTCAGCTATTGATAGATCAAGCGCACATCCCACTTCAACTCTGTCTTCTGGAATATGAGAAATTCCTACTTGTCTCAATTTCCATGGTTGAGCACCGAGTATGTTCTTACCGTTCAACATGATTTCACCAGTAGCCCTTTCTCTCAATCCAGTTAGTATTTCAACAAGTTCCTTTTGGCCGTTGCCTTCGAGTCCTGCCACAGCCAATATCTCTCCTGCTCTGAGAGAAAAATTGAGATTTTTGAGAATATGAGCGCCATCTTCTCTGAAATAATTCAGATTTTCCACTTTGAGCAAGACTTCGCCAGGTTCTTTTCGTTCCCTTTTTATGTCATACTCAAATTTTCTTCCAATCATCAATTCCACAATATCAGTTTCTGTGATATCTTTATTTTCATAAGTTCCAACAACTTGAGCATTTCGCATTATTGTTATTCTATTAGCTATTTGTTTGACTTCGTTCAGCTTATGAGTTATGAAAATAACAGTTAAACCATTTTGAACCAACCTTCTGAGTACCTCAAACAGGTCATTGACTTCCTGTGGTGTTAACACTGAAGATGGTTCATCGAGTATCAATATCTTTGCTCCTCTCACAAGAGCTTTGAGAATTTCTATTCTTTGTTTCACTCCAACTGGTAAGTCCAAGACCTTTTCCCATATTGGAATTTCAAAGTTCAAACGTTTCGCGTAATCATTGATGATATTCTCCACTTTCTTAGAGTCAATGGAGAAAAAGCGCTTTCTTGGTTCTATACCAAGCATGATATTTTCAGCAACAGTAAAGGATGGAACAAGCATAAAGTGTTGATGCACCATACCTATACCGAGGGTAATCGCTTCTTTTGGTGAATTTATATGCACAGTTTTGCCAAAAACTCTTATCTCACCACTTGTGGGCTTCTCAATTCCAAAAAAAATCTTCATGAGTGTAGTTTTTCCTGCACCATTTTCACCAACTATTGCATGAACTTCTGCTTCCTCAATTGAGATATTTACATTTTTATTTGCGACAACACCGTTTGGATAAACCTTTGTAATATCAATAGCTTCGATTGCCTTCATTTTCTCTCCCACCAAAAAGAGGGAGCAGGTGCCCCCTCAAGGTTTAACGCTCATTCTGAGTTTATTCAGATCATCTTGAGACATACCAAAGACTGTACCGACTTTGATCTCGCCCTTTGTGATCTTGTTCTCGATTTCTTTAATCTTGTTGCGGAATTGTTCTGGTACCAATTCTCTGTAATATTTATTGTCCGCAACTCCCACTCCGCCTTCCAAAATACCGAGATTTTCTGCCCTTCCATAAACAAGTCTGCCTTCCAAGTGCATTTTAATTCCTCTGAAGATTGAGAGATCGACGTTTTTCATCATCGATGTCACAATCCTTTTAGCTATTTCTATGTCTGTACTTTCATAAATGAGAGCCTGATCAGAGTCGACACCTATTGCCCAGCGATCTGCTTCCTTCGCCGCTTCTAACAAGCCTATGCCAGTGTTTCCAGCAACGTTGAAGATGATGTCAGCACCTTGTCTATACATGGCAAGGCTCAATTCTTTACCCTTTGCAGGGTCGTTGAAGTTCCCAACATAGGAGATAAGGACTTTGATATTCGGATTTATATATCTGGCACCTTCAATATAACCTACCAAAAAGTCATTTATCACGGGAATATCCATTCCACCGAGAAAGCCTATAATCGGTTCTGGGTTAGTTTTTGGCATACCAGATGTTGTGATCATAGCGGCAAGGGCACCCATGAGGAAAGAACCTTCGTTTTGTTTGTAAAGTATCGAATAGACATTTTTCACACCGGGCTTACTGTAATCGACTGATGTATCGAAAATGAAATATTTCTTGTCTGGATTCATCGCAGCTACTTCTTCGAGAATTTCTTGCATCTGCCAGGTCCCGACAATAATTATGTCGTAATCTTGATCAGAAAGATCTTCCAAATAGGGTCGCCAGTTTTCTTGTTTGTAAGAGGCTTCGATGATCTTTCCTTGAATCCCAAGCTGTCGGATTGCCATATCCAAACCTCTTGCGGCAGAATCAAAGAACGATTTGTCACCAAGGTTACCATTCAAGAGTAATGCCACTTTCAAAGGTTTTGCGAAACTGAGTACTGCCAAAACTACGAGTAAAACAACCAACAGTTTCTTCATTTACCAACACCTCCCTCAATTAGAATCTCTATAGCCCTAACGGCTATTCTGATAGAGTTTTCTAAACCTTCTTCGAACTTTTCACCAGCTTGTATATAGCCTTCGTCTGTGAGTTCTTCTCTAACGGTCAAGACTGCACCAGTTTTCAATTGCTTTATTCCACCTATGATATAAAGTGCACCTATTTCCATTTCTACTGCAAGGACACCGGCTTTGACCAGTTGTTTTTCCAAATGATCGTGTTTTTCTGGATCAAAAGCCCTTCCATAATACGAATCTGTCGAAAGAACTGTGCCAACGTGGAATGGATTTTTTACGTCCCTTGCTGCTTTCACAAGCGCATCTACAACCTGAAAATCTGCCACAGCAGGATATTCAGGAATTATATACTGAGCAGTCGTTCCATCCAACCTAACTGCTGCATTCACGATCACGCTATGACCAAGCTTGAGATTCTTTTGAAAAGCCCCAGTTGTTCCAACGCGTATTACAACCCTTGCATTTGTTGTGGATAGTTCTTCTATACCAATTGCCATAGCAGGTGCTCCCATTCCAGTTGACATCACACTGACTTTTTCACCTTTGACATAACCTGTGTAGGTGAGATATTCTCGATTGTCACCTACTTTTACAGCATCTTGAAAATATTTCGCTACCCGTTCCACTCTACCTCTGTCACCAACAACAATGACATATCTACCCACATCATCTGGTTTAACCTTTATGTGGTACCTTGGATCCACCATAATCTATGCCTCCTTTAAATTGTTGAACTCTTCGAAGAAGATATCAAAGAATTTCTCACTATCAGCCTTTAACATAATTTTGGCATTTGGAATTTTACCGGATGTATGCCAGATATCAACGACTGTTTGCCCATAAGTGAGTTCGCCTTTTGTCTCTACATCAACATGATATTCCTTCACTTCGAATATTTCTGGATGCAACAGATACATCACAGTACACGGATCATGTAAAGGAACACCTTCGATACCAAAAACTCTCTTATATGTGGACTTAAAGAAAACAAGTAAATCTGCAAGAAGATTGAATTTTGCTCCAAATTGCCTCATTCGGCTCACTTCTCTTTCTGTGACGATAACCTGGTGTGTAACATCCAGTGGAGCCATAACAATCGGTACACCAGAATTGAAAACAATTTTGGCAGCTTCTGGATCGGCAAATATGTTGAACTCAGCAACAGGTGTTACATTGCCGAAAGCAATCCCACCACCCATTAAAACAATTGAATTTATTCGTTTGATCAGATGAGGATAGCGAAGCATGAAAATTGCGATATTTGTCAAAGGACCTGTTGGAACCAAGATTACATCTGAATACCTTTCCAACATCTGGGCGATGAAGTCAACTGCATGAGTTTTTTCGATAGGTCTCTTTGGCGATGGAAGTTGAGCACCTTCGAGCCCTGATTTACCGTGTATATCTGGGGCCACAATGGTATTTCTGATAAGCGGTCTACCACATCCGGCAAACACGGGAATATCGATGTCAAAAAGATCTAAAACCGTCCTTGCGTTTCTCGTCGTGTTTTCCAGGTAAGAATTTCCTACAACAGTGGTAACACCAAGCAATTCGATTTCTTTGGAAGCCGCAGCTAATAGAATAGCAAAAGCATCATCATGACCTGGGTCACAATCAAGAATAATACGCACAATAACACCTCACTCTGTTTGCATTCAGGGTATAATCTCTCTGAAATTCTACCATGTATTTTTGCGATCACTCAAGCTTTGTTTCTATGATGTGAAAATATGCCAAATTTCATCAGGACAGTCCTTGTTGAAAATAAGTAGCAAAAAGAGTGTGATAATCTTTGTTACAAAATATTTTTCGGATCAGGTATTTTTGAGCATAACATTTATTTTGTAATGATCTAATAGTGGTCTTGTTGAATCGATGCAGACTTTTTTATCAAGGAGTTTAACTTTCACCATTTCTCTTTCTGAAGCAGGTTCGAAATCCATATGATCAAAACAACTTTGCGGTTCATAGACAACTGAGTCTACCTTTGATAAGTCATAGTATTCATCGATCGAACAATCTGGTTTTACAACACATAGATATTCTCCGTCGGGTAGATTTCCTTTTATCCGTATTATCGTCGTGCCGTCACTTGCAAAATTCGAATCAACCAACAATGCAACTGGTAGAATTCTCCCAGAAACGAACACCTCGGTCAAAGGCGCAAAGTTCTCTTGAAAGCTGATCTGCAAAGGGGTTAAAGGAAAACCATATACCTGTTCTTCGAATGCGGCAATATCTTTTTGGGTAAACTTCAAGACTTTTTCTTCACGGTGTTCTCCAAAGATCGAGGACATTTCCGTCAAAGACGAATCGTATCCTTTTTGAAATGCATTGAACGCCTTTATTGATTCTTCACGAGTAGAATATAGGCAATCAAAGGCTCCTGCAAAGACCAATCTTTCCAATGTTGAAAGAGGTATTGAGGTTTTCCTCGTAAAATCATCGATGCTTGAAAACGGTCCTTTTGTAATACACATATTTGCGATTGAATTACTCACGCCTGCTATCACTTCAAGCGGTAACTGAAATTCATTGTCTTTTAACTCAACTGGATTGATCGATGGATGAACTACCCGAAAACCCCGAGAACGTAATTCTTGAACCGAAAGAAAGATTTTCTCCCTATCGCTGGAATGTTCTTTCAGATATATTGTGAAAAACTCCTTAGGAAAATGATGCTTTATATAAGCGAGTTCATAACTTATATGCGCATAAGCTATACTGTGAGATTTGTTGAATCCATACGAAGAAAATCTGAGTATAATTTCAACCAATTGTTCTATCGAGAATCTGTCATACCCTTTGCCTATTGCTCTACGTTTGAATTGTTCTGCTGCATCTTTCATTACATTTAAGTCTTTCTGCGATATAGCCTTTCTGAAAAGATCTGACTCAGCAGGTGTCATGCCAGCCAAATCTACAGCAATTTTCATCAATTGCTCTTGATATATCATCACACCATATGTTTCCTCGAAAAACCGACTGCGCTCACCACAGCCACGCTTTCTTTCAGCGTAAAGCTCGTTCAATTTGGCAAGTAACGGTCCAGGTCTGTTTACAGCAAGAAGATCAGAAAGTTCTCTGATATCTTGTGGTCTAATTTGCCTGCAAAGGCTTCTTGCGGGCAAACGCTCAAGCTGGAAAATACCGTGCGTTCTACCAGATGAGATCTCTTTATAAACTAAAGAATCATTTATGGGAATCTCTTTGAGACCAAGAGACTTTTTCAATTTATGGAGCAAAGATAGGGTCGTCAAGCCCAAGATATCTATTTTTGTAATTCCAACCTTACTGAGAGAATCCATGTCATATTCGAGTAAAAACGGCTTTGTATTTGGAACAATCGGTAAGGGTAGAACTGAATCTGCTATGACAACACCAGCTGCATGTGTGCTTCTGTGAAAAGGCAAACCATTGAGAAGGTCAAATGTCTTGGATTTTATTTCGATCCCAAGTCTTTTTGATTCATTCTGCAAAGATTTTGGAGAAAGTGTGGCAAATGTAGAAATTTGAGCAACAAAGGCAAATTCTTCGGAGAGTTTTTCAATCAAAAAAGCACGTTTTTCATCTTCAACATCTATATCTATATCCGGTAATTCTTGGCGGTATTCATTCAAAAATCTTTCAAATAATAGATCATACTTTATTGGATCCACACTCGTGATTCCCAAAATATAAGAAACAACAGATCCCACAGCACTGCCACGACCTGGTCCAACACAAATATCAAGAGATTTTGCGGTATCTATGATCTTTTTCACTGTGTAAAAATATGGTTCAAAGCCGAGTTTTTCAATCACTTCAATTTCTTTTTCAAACCTTTTTCTATATTCCGGTACCAAGTCATTTAGATAACTCCTTAACCACGATTTTTGTGGCTGGGGAAATCGCACACTCACCCGTAAATCATATGTCTCACAATTGAGTGATATCGCGACATCTTGGAATTTTCCTTCAAAAGGTGATCCGAGTTTACTTGGACTTGAAAGTAGTTGGCACATGATTTCATATGCTTCACGATGAGAGTTTTCAAGGTAATAAACCAGCTTCACAGAATTTATATCTAACCAATTCAACTTTGGTTCCCTTTTTTGATTGTATGCATTGACAAGTTCTTCAAATTCAATACGGTTTCTCGCATAGAAAATCTTTTCGCCGATTCTCAACCCATGAACAGGTATCAATCCTTTTTTTCTGCATAGATCGTTGAAAATCACAGCACTGTGAAAATTCTTGTCTGCGATCAACAAAGATTTCAAGCCATACTTACAGGCTTTTTCAACAACTTGTTCGATTTTTAATATAGAACCTTCAAAAGAATATGGGGAGACAATAGCTGGTATCACGTGATCTTCACAACCTGAGAATTCAACTTGATAATGAGATCTTTGAAATCATCAGGTAAAGGAGCTATAAAACTGAGCCACTTGTCAGTTCTTGGATGATAAAATTCAAGCTTTGCTGCATGCAGCATTTGACGAGGTGCTCCAAGACTATTACCGTAAAGCTTATCTCCCAAAATTGGATGACCTATGTATTTCATATGTACTCTTATCTGGTGAGTACGTCCTGTTTTGGGGTACGCTGCAACCAAAGATGCTGTATCGTCAAAATATCTGAGAACTTTGTAAAATGTTATGGCGGCTCTACCCGTATCGTTAACAGACATCTTTGTTCTAAAAACCGGATGCCTTGCCAGAGATACTTTGATCTCTCCTTGAGGATCACTTATCCTACCTCGAACCAGAGCCAGATAAACTTTTGAAACTTTTCTATCTTTGAATTGTTGAGAAAGATTTCTATGGGATAAATCGTTTTTTGCCACAACCATGACCCCCGAGGTATCTTTGTCCAATCTATGGACGATACCGGGTCTTAATTCTCCACCGATTCCTTGGAGATCTTTGCAATGATAGAGCAACGCATTTACGAGTGTCCCACTTGTGTGTGAAGGGATTGGATGGACTATCATACCAGCTGGTTTGTTTATCACTATCAAGTCATGGTCTTCGTAAAGTATCTCAAGGTCTATTGGTTCTGGTTCAATCGACAGGATCGTCGCTGGTTCGGGGTCTGGTACGAATATCACATCTTTCACCTTCACCCGATAACTTGGTTTCTGTGGTTTACCATTGACTGTTATCTTACCTTCTTTTATGGCTTTCTGTAGAAAACTTCTTGAAATCTTTGCAGGTATCTTTTGCAAAAGGTAGAGATCGAGTCTTTGCTCTTGCTCAACTCTGTTCACCTTTATCTCCAAGACTCTTCTCTCCTATCAATAAACCCAGAATTATCAATATGCCACCGAGCGTGATGAAAAGATCGGCAACGTTGAAAATAGCGGGAAAGTACCTCAAGTTTATGAAATCAACAACATAACCGAATCTGAATCTATCAACGATATTTCCAATCGCCCCACCAACGATCATCTGTAGACCGACTTTTGTGAGAGATGAGCTTTTAACAAAGCTTGATACGAATGAAAGTATTAGCGTTACGGCAAAGGTCACCCATAACACCCATGGCGCCCTTGAGAATAAACCAAATACTATGCCGGTGTTTCTGGTGTAGGTAAACCATAGAACACCGGGAATTGCAAAAATTGGTTGAAACAAAAACCTTTCTACCAACATCTTCGAAAGTTGATCCATTAGAACCACGAATGTTACCCAAAACATTTCATTTCACCCTTTGATAGAAGAAGGGACTGGCTATTTTCAAACCTATCTCAGCGTAGTCAAAGATTCTCTCTGTACTTCCCACAAATAGAATACCGCCAAGTCTCAATGCTTTCACGAAATTTCTGTAAAGTTGGTCCTTAGCAGCCGATTCAAAATATATCACCACGTTTCTACAAATTATCAAATCAAGTGAGCTGGGAAATGGATCTTGAAGCATGTTGTGTTTCTTGAATTCGATTCTTTTCTTGATAAAGTCTTTTATCTTATAACTACCATCGAGTAGTTCAAAATACTTGTCAAGGTAAGATTTCGGAGTACTTACCATCGATCTCGCTTCATACAAACCTTCTCTTGCTTCTTCGAGTGCCCTTTCATCTAAATCCGTTGCCAGTATCGATGCTCCCAGGGGAGCTTTCAATTCTTCAAGCAAAATGGCCAAAGAATATGGTTCTTCACCACTTGCGCAACCTGCACTCCATGCTTTGAATCTACTTCTACTTACAGCAAGCAACTCTGGCAAATATTTATCACGTAGTTCCCACCATTTTTCTGGATTTCGAAAGAATTCTGTCACATTTATCGTTAATTTATCGAGAAATTCTTCTTTAGCAGTTGGGTTTGAAAGCAAGAATTTCAGATATTCTTGAAAAGAAGATAACCTGTATTTCTTTATGAGTATCTCTATTCTTCGTTTAACTCTATGTGGTTTGTAACCCGATAGATCCAGTCCAAAATATCTATGGACTTCTTTCACAAACCATTGAAAATCTTCCATTGGAAATTCACCAGAAAACTGGGAAAGAAAATCCTGCATACCATCGCTCCTTCTGAGAATTAAGTATCAAGTAGATTTGATCTATCTTTTTTCTCACATCAATCGATTCAGTTGTTATCAAAACCCACTCATCTTTGTTAAACCAACCAAATCCAATGTTAGTTTCACCTGCAAGATATTGTCCAAAGAAAAACAATCTTTTTGACCCAAGACTCACTCTAAAACCCATATTTGGTACAAAAAAGCCAGAAAACTCACCTAAAACGATACCTATTCCATAGCCATAATTGGATACAAAAGGTTCTATCTGTAGATCACCGAACTTCACCGGAATTCCTAAATGATAACCAGAGTCGCTATCAACACACACAGAAAAATGAGGAACTTTGAAAAATAACGCGTAATTGTCTTTCAGAACAAATCCAACAGAACCATTGAATCCCCATAGGCTGAGAGTGTGTGGCTGATACTCAAGGTTACTATAACTCAACCAACCACTATATGGCACGACATATCTTACTCCTCCATTGTCTAAATCCAGTGAAAAATATTTCAGATTGTCGAATGGTTCATAGATGGGTAAAACTTTCAGTCCAGAACTATCACCAACAAATCCCAATGTGAATGCAAGGTCTGCCTGGACGCGCCAGAATTCGACATATGGAGACACAGTTAAACCAAACCAAGAATAGCTGCCAAGGGCAAAATCGAGATTTACCACGGCAGCTAAGAAACAGGTTGGCACTATTAGCCAAACAAACAACAAATTTTTCATTGATTTAATTGCGAAAGTATTGCCTCCATTTCCGCATCGTCCATCTCAAAGTTCGAGTAAACATCTTGCACATCATCCATGTCCTCAAGTGCATTCAACAATGTGAGTATTCTCTCGGCATCTTTTCCAGTGACTTGAACGGTATTCTTGGGGACATAAGATATATTGGCATCAACTTTGTAGCCATTTTTTTCGAGTGCTTCTTTGACTGTCGTGAGATTTTCGGACGATGTGACTATCCTTATTGGGTCATCTTGATCATTGATATCTTCGGCTCCGGCATCAATCGCTAACATAACTACCTCTTCAACATTTGCCACCTGATCACGTGGTATGTTGATGATTCCCTTTCGCTCGAAAATCCAACTAACTGCTCCAAGATCTGCAAGACTTCCACCATGTCTGCTGAGGACATGCCTTAATTCTTGCGCTGTTCTGTTCTTGTTGTCTGTCAGTGCACGAATGTACAGTGCCACACCCGCGGGACCATAAGCTTCGTAAATGATCTCTTGATAATCTACTCCTTCTAATTCACCTGTACCGCGTTTGATGGCTTTTTCAATATTGTCTTTTGGCATATTCGCTTCTTTTGCTTTTTCAATTGCCGTTCTCAATCTTGGGTTTGTTTCTGGATCTCCTCCGCCCTCACGAGCCGCAACGATTAATTCCCTGATCAGCTTAGTGAACATCTGAGAACGTTTTGCATCTTGTGCCATCTTTCGATGTTTGATATTCGCCCATTTGTTGTGACCAGACATTTTCTTCCCTCCTAAGAGAAATTTTCTCCAAGATATTTTATCACTGTTATTGTTGTATCGTCATGTCTTTGAGCATCAACAGAAAAATTATCAAGATCGTTTTTTACATTTTCCAAGATCTGAGCAACATTATCATGCCTTGATTCAAAGATTTGTTTACACAATCTCTCGAATCCATATTCATTACCGTAAACATCACGGGTTTCAATTACACCATCTGTATAAGCAACCAGAATATCTCCTGGTTTCATCTCAGTTTCAAATATCTTGTAATTTGTATTTTTTACTATGCCAAGGGGTAGGTTCTGTGCATCTAATGTGTTCAAAGTATTCCCACTCAGAAATAACACCGGGTTATGTCCAGCATTCACAAGCTGAAGTGTACCATCACAGTGTAGGCACATTAAAACCATTGTTACAAACCTATCTTCTTCGAGATCATCGCAAAGAACATTGTTCAACTGCTCGGCTAATTTTGACACGCTATCAACGTTATTGGAAAGTGTTCTCAATGCACTACGCAACGAAGTCATCATCAAAGCCGCTGGAATACCCTTTCCTGATACATCTGCTACAGTGACAAAAACCCGTTTTTCCCTGATCAAGATATCGTAGTAATCTCCTCCAACTTGGATAGCCGGGATTGTATCGGCACAGATATCAACATACTTAAGGCTTGGCAATTTTCTTGGAAAGAGTCTCATCTGTATTTGTCGAGCTATCTCGAGTTGTTCCCTTAGTCTCTCTCTTTCCACTTCTCGCTTCAATCTTACATATCTTTCACACACCGACGACAGTTGTTGGGCGGCAGCCTCAAGAATTTTCCTATCGGCTGCAGTGAACATGTCTGGGATCCTCTCGATCAGAGTTATTCTTCCCCAGAGAGATTTACCACTCTTTACGGGAACAGATAGTAAATTTCTAACATAGTAATTGTGATCTGGTTCTATCAAGATGACATTGTCATCATCTATATTAATTATTTGTTTTGCTTTCTGAAAGGTTTCACTATCAATCTCAAAGATCTTCTCATGATGGATGTGCTTATCGGCAACATTTAGTTCGATAGAAATTGCAGAGAAAGGTATAGTCTGTCTGAGCAATTCTACAAGTGGTTCGGGGCTCTCAGATGGATCTACTACATTGGTAAAAAGGTTATTCAGTTCAAAAAGAGTCGATATCTCCTGATAAGTTTTTGATAACTCTTCAATGTGTTCTTCAAGTAATCTTGTATAATCTTTTCGATGTTCATTCAATTCCGATAAGATTCTATCAATAGCCGTGACTATATCCTTTAGGCTTGCCATGCCTTGATATGGTGGCAAATTAGTAGCTTTGGAGATCTTCTCATAAACCTTCCTGAGTTCATGTTCCATACTGTATCACCCTACGAACTTCTTCAAGTAGTTTGATTGGACTGAATGGTTTTGTGAGAAAACCATTTGCACCAAGTTCAAGCGCTGTCTTTGGATCATCTTCGCCGCCTTTAGCGGTCAACATGATCACAGGAATATGAGCAAGTTCGGGATCTTTTCGCATCCTCTTGAGAACCTCAAAACCATCGATATATGGCATCATTATGTCCAATATAACAAGATCTGGTTTTATTTGCTGTAACTTTTCAAGGGCTTCCTTTCCATCTTTTGCCTCGTCAACAGAATAGCCCTCTCGTGTGAGATTGAAACTCACTATCTTTCTCAAAACCTCTGAATCATCAACAACTAACACTCTATAGCCCACGCCGATTCCTCCAAAAGCTCTGAGAGTTTCCTATCGTTACAAAATGCTTCAGTACACTGAACCAGTATGAGACAGTCCTTTCGAGTCAAAATTGGTTCATAAAGATATCGAGAGCGAATTAACCTATCCCTTCGCTGTAAGTATCTTATCACAACAAATTTACCTTGAAAGTCGAATTTGATATTTTCAAAGAAATCACTGATCAAACCAGACTTTGATTTTTCAGTCACCTGTAATACCATCTCTGGATCGTACTTGGAAAGATCAACACAATCTTGTGGAACAAGTATTTTAAACTCATAGCCTGTAACAATCCTGTTAGGATTTAGATCTGTCCACCAGATTTTTTCAGGATACAGTCCATTTACAGAAGTCTCTCTGAGTTTCTGCATCGCTTTGTCAATTATTTGTTGTAACTCGATTCTCACATACAATGCAAGATTTATGACACCGGTTGGCATTGGATCAAGATACGAGATCTTCATTTTTTGGTGAAAACCTTTAGTCAAAGTAAAAGGTAAGTGGGCGCGACGAATATTTCTCTCAATAGCATTTGATGTTTCTATCGCAGACAAAAACCTCATAAGACCGTATTTTTTGTATTTTATGATCGCGTACATTTTACCTCCTGTGCTTTTGACTCGAAAATTATACTATAATTTTCCTGAGAATTGGAAAGAGGTGAGTTTTCTTGTATTACAAAGTATCGCGAGATCCTATACATTCAGAGATCTTTTTATATCCTCTGGAGATCTTAGCAATTGATACAAGACCTGTGCAAAGATTGAGATATCTTTCTCAACTTGTGGGAGCTGAACTTGTTTACCCTGGAGCGACTCACAATAGATTTGCACATTCACTTGGGGTAATGCATATCTGTGGACTTTATGGGCTCAGACTTCTTGAAGATCAAGCAAAAAGAAGAATCGTTCGACTTGCGGGATTACTGCACGATATAGGACATGGCCCTTTCAGTCATCAATTTGATGATGTCGTATATGCAAGAATGGGAATCGAAGACGGTCATGATGAATACAGAAAAAGGATCTTGCTCGAGTTAATGCCCCGTGAAATGATGAAATCTTATGAGAGGATATCCGATCCGAGAATGAAAATAGCTGTTGCTGAAGATCTTTCTCAAACACTGAAAACTGATGTTATCAACGAGGATGCCTTTTGTGCATTGATGAATCTGGTCAATGAAGTTTTTGAGGGAGAAGAGACAGGAACAGTTGAGTACAATATTGTCCAAGGTCCGCTCGGTGCCGATAGACTTGATTTTCTATTGCGAGATTCTTATTACAGTGGAACTACCCACTTTGGAGTGGGGGCCGTTGATAGAATCATAAGAAATTCTTTTATCAAAGAGAAAGACAATAGAAAGATACTCTGTTATCATGCCAAAGTACTCGATCAAATCTATACAAGCCTTTTTGGTAGGTTCATGATGTACAAAAACGTGTATTTTCATAAGACATCAAGGGCAGCAGATTTGATGATCCAACAGATACTTTCTTTAGTTTATAGACCTCTCAGACTCTATGAGAAAGTCAGCAATCTTGAGAAGTTTCTTGACCTAACAGATCAATTCATCTTTGCACAGATAAAATTCCAGTTTGAAAATATATTGGAAAAATATCAAGTTGGCGAAGAGGAATTGATAAATGGGAAAATCGATCTGGAGGATGATGAATATTATCTAATTGAAGCATATAAGTTATTGAGACGTTTTGAAAAAAGAGACCTGTGGAAATTAATCGCCGAGATCACTTTCGCGGCTGTTGGTATCGATCCTTCGATTATGAGTAAGGGTGTTGTAGCAGATACTCTTCAAAAAATTAGATTGAGGTTAGAGAATTTATCACAATCATCACAAATTCCAGATGAAGACAGGAAAGAACTTCGAAGGATTTTAGATGATTTTGAAGAACTCTTCAAAACTGATACGCCATATAAGCTCTCGCTTGTTCATCCCGACGAATTTCTAAAGAGTAATGTCTATCTGTATGACTCTTCGAAGAATGAAGTCTTTTCCCTGGAAGAATTTCTCAAAGAATATCCAGCCTATCAATTGATGGCAAACAATCTGGTTCAGATGGTGAGAGTTTATGTAACAGAAGATATCCGTCAAATCCTTAAAAAATACAACATCGTACCTAAGACAGGAACGGAACTGACAACAAGGTGGTGAGATATTGAGAAGGTTCGTTCTCTTTGCCTTAGACGTTGGTCTGACCTTTTTTGCCGGAATCGTGGCATTGTTTGTCAGGCTTGGTTTTGATTGGCCAGAACTTACAAAATACTTTTCAAGTATACCGATCTATTGTTTGATAGCAGCGATTGTGTATATCATAAATGGGACTTACAATATCGTTTGGCTATACGCTTCATTCAGAGATATGATTGTTCTTATACGTGGATCAATTATCGCTTATTTATCATCTGTTCTTTTTTTTCATTTAGTGAAATCAATTGTCATGCCTCGTTCAGTTGGTATGATGACCTTTCTTGGCTCCGCAATGCTTCTAATGGCGAGTCGTTTCTTCTGGCAGTGGTTAAACAGCGTACAACCATCTGGTAAAAAAAGGGTTTTGATAGTAGGTGCAGGCAATGCAGGAACGATGCTACTTGAAGATTTTGAGCACAGGCCAAACCTCGGGAAGGTTGTGGGGTTTTTGGACGATTCTCCAAGAAAGATAGGCAGACGGATTCATGGAGTGCCAATTTTTGGTCCTATAGATCGTGCAAAAGATGTTATTCATTTGTTGAAAGTAGATGAAGTTATAATAGCCATTCCATCTGCGAGTGCTCAACAAATGAGAAGAATCGTCTCTTTAATTGATCCAAAGATTGTGAAAGTCCGTACACTTCCCGGGATATATGAATTAACAGATAGACAGGCAAAGATAGGTTATCTGAGAGAATTGACACTGGAAGATTTACTTGGCAGAGAGGAAATAAAAGTTGATCTGGAGATGATAAGATCCTTCATAAAAAATAAAAGGGTATTGGTAACCGGCGCGGGTGGAAGTATAGGAAGCGAATTGTGTAGACAAATTGCAAATTTTGAACCATCATTGCTTGTGTTACTTGGTAAAGGGGAAAACAGCATTTATCAAATAGACGAAGAGCTGTCAATTACACATCCAAATGTTATAAAAAGGTGCATAATAGCTGATGTTGCAGATGCTATAAGAATGAATCAAGTTTTTGCATCAATACAGCCTCAGGTAGTGTTTCATGCAGCTGCCCACAAACACGTTCCTTTAATGGAAGAAAATCCCTATGAAGCGGTACGAGTAAATACAATTGGGACCAAAATACTCGCTGAGTTGTGCTGTAAGTATAACACAGAGAAAATGGTATTCATTTCAACGGACAAGGCCGTAAACCCATCTTCAGTGATGGGTGCAACCAAAAGATTGGCTGAATTGTTACTTCTTTCTATTAATTCTGATTGTAAAACTAATTTTGTAATCGTCAGGTTTGGCAATGTCATAGGTAGTAGAGGTAGCGTAATACCAAAGTTCAATTCGCAGATTGAAAAAGGAGGACCATTGACTATCACCGATCCCAGAATGACAAGGTATTTTATGAGTATATCTGAAGCAGTTTCTCTCGTATTACAAGCCATGAGTTTAGGAAAAAACAAAGATCTCTTTGTGCTGGATATGGGTAAACCTGTTTCCATAGATGAACTTGCAAGAACACTGATATTTTTACATGGTCTCGTCCCAGATCAAGATATAAAAATAGTCTATACAGGAATCAGAAAAGGAGAAAAAATCACGGAAGAACTCTTTTATAAAGATGAAATAGCAGTACCCACATCTCATCCTAAGGTGATGGTAGTGAAAAACAACAAATTCATCGATTATGCAGTTCTTTGCCGCTTCATAGACCAGATTTTGCAAATGACTGTGAATGAACCAGAAAGAGCCGTCCAGAAAATCTATGATTTTCTGGAATCACTCTAAGGTGTTCTAAATGAGCTTTGTAATATCTTTTTGCCTAAGTTTGATTTTCGTGAGATTCTTTGCTCAGAAGTTCCCTGTGGATTTACCGAGTAGCAGAAAGATTCACAAGGTACCAATACCGTTGACGGGTGGAATAGCTATATTTGTGGCTCTACTTTTTGTGGAAAACCAAACAAAGATGGTATTGCTGATCTGTTTTGCATTTCTCTTTGGCATATTGGACGATATTGAAGAGCTATCTTACAAAATCAAACTACCATTTCAATTGATCATAGCTATTGTTCAATTGATCATTGGTCCAAGCGAGATATATTTTCTCTCAATACCATTGCACGGCATTTTTGCAAAAACCATCCAGACATTTTGGTTCATGTCGATGTTCAATGCGCTTAATATGATAGATGGAATGGATGCACTTGCCTGTTCAACATCAATGATCAGTGCATTCCTAATTGGTGAATGGCGGCTTGGTTTTGCAATTGCAGGTTTCTTACCATTCAATTTACCGAAGGCGAAATCCTTTCTCGGTAACAGTGGTTCGGCTATCTTGGGAGCTGTTTTGCCAATTTCCGTACTTGTATTTTTCAAAGGGGATATAGGTTATGCAACTATCTTCCTTGGTTATCCTGCTTACGAAGTTGTGAGTAGTTTTTTACGTCGTATAGTGAGACACAAAAATCCTTTTGTAGCCGATAAGAACCACACACATCATCTTTTCATGAAAAAAATTGGTGTCTGGCGAACCTTGATTTTTTTGATCATATTTTCTTTCTTATGCAATTTACTTGGATTAGCCGAAAAATTCTGGTCCTTCGCTATCTTTCTTGCAATTTGTGTTTCTCTCTTCATCTATTGCTTTTCTAAGAGCGGCAATAGCAACCTCGATTTGTGAATCATTAGGTGTAGCTGTTGTGAGTTTCTGGAGTATTAACCCTGGTGAAGCCAAGATTTTTATGAATTTTGAACCTCTGGCGGATATTCGCAAGAACTCGTACGAAAATCCTATAACTACGGGGATCAATACTATTCTACTGATCACCTTCCCAGTCAATCCAAGTGATATCAGTGAACCAAGTAGGCTGAAAACAACAATGGAAATTATCAAAAAGATCATCATGAAACTTGTCCCACATCTTGGATGAATCGTGCTATGTTTTCTGACATTTTCGACGGTTAATTCTTCATTCGCTTCATATGCATGAATGACCATATGTTCAGCGCCATGGTATTGAAAAATTCTTTTCACATCTTTAAGAAGTGAAATGACATAGACATACAACAAAAACAAACCCAACCTGATCAAACCTTCAACAAGTGAAAACATGAACTCGTTATCCTTCAAAAATTTAAGCAAATTTGTCAGAAAAACCGGTAATACGAGAAAAAGACCAACAGCCAAAGCAACAGCTAAAAGCAGAGAGAAAATGGTCTCTGATCTTTTCATCTTTTGTCCTGAGCTAATCTCAGCTGACCTGTCAAGTGCATATATTCCATAGTAAAGAGAATAGTAAAGGCTGATAATTCCTCTGAGAAAGGCTATCTTGAATAGTTTAGAACTTGATGGCGTTTTCTTGCTGATCTCTTCAACTACTATTGCTCCTTTGTTATCTCTAACAGCTATGGATACATTCCTACCAATCATCAACACACCTTCGATGATCGCTTGTCCTCCTACTTTCATATTTTTTCCTCCTCATGGCATCTGGGCATGATGATTGTGAATTCACTTCCCTCGTTAGGTTTACTCTGAAGATCTATCTTACATCCCATTATCCTCGAGAGCTTTTCGACCAAAGACAAACCAAGACCATATCCATTATTCGATCTTGATTTGTCACCTTTGTAGAACCTTCGAAAGATCTTTTCTTTTTCCGATTCATCTATTCCTATACCAAAATCCTTGACACTCACCCACCCATTACCGCACCTGAGAATTACTTGTTTTCTATCTTTTGAAAATTTTATGGCGTTTTCAGTCAGGGCTTTGACGATAATTTGTAAGACCTTTGGGTCTGCACAACCTATACCTTCTCCCTCAACATCTATTTGAAAATCGTTGAATTCACGTTTGAATTCGCTTGCCAGATCCTCCAGAAAAGATCTTAATTCTATTGATCTTATCTCCAATTTTGTTATAGGTCTTGACAACATGAGTAGTGTTTCAGAAAGATTGATGAGTTTTGCGCAAGTTTCTTGTATTGCTTGAGCAGATTCATTGACAATTTCTTTGTTATCAGCAAAACGCTGAATCAATTCTGAATAACCTTGTATCGTAGTTAAAGGTGTCCTTAACTCATGCGAAACGTCGTTAATGAAGTCGTTCTGTGCCTCAAAACCAATTTTCAATCTATCGAGCATATTGTTGATGGTCTCCGCAAGCATGGAGACTTCATCGTTAAGTCCAGGATCATATACCCTTCTTGTTAAATCTGTTGTATTAATATCTTTCAATTCATTTGTGATTCTGTTCATGGGCGCAAGTGATTTACTCACAAAGTAGTTACCCACAAGAAGAGATATACCACTGAAGAAAATCCAAAAGATGATAAATCCACGTGACAGGATCTTCAGAAAATCCCCCATGCCACCTGCTGGGGAAAGTAAGTAAAAATCCCTTTCTCCAATAACACTCATGAATCTTGCCTTTGCGACAAGATATTCATCTCTTCCAAGCTTTATATATGTTGGTCTTTTCACCTTCAGAACCTGTTCGACGAATTTCCCAAAATGTTCATGCTCTGTATTTATACTTCCCAAAACTACATTTCCACCATCATCCAGAACAGCTACACCCGGCGGCAATTGGAGATTCATCAAAATCCTTCCGGGCATTTTGAATGCATTCAGAACATCTCTTCTGAGATTTTCCACTGAACGATTCAAATGCATATTTTTAACCAATGAATAAGCCGCCGTTAAACCAAGACCAAGTACCACCGAGAAAAGTACGGTCTGCCAGAACACCATTTTCCATTTAAGTGTTGAGAACATATCCAACACCTCTGATAGTTCTTATTAGATGAGCATTTCCTTTCATTTTATCTCTCAAATATTTCACATAGACATCGACTACATTTTTACTTATGTATTCACTGTCACCCCAGATCTCTTTGAGTAATTCTTCCCTACTCACAACCTTTCCTTCATTTATGCAAAGATAATACAGTAGACTGCTTTCTCTTTCTGAAAGAACAGTCATCGAACCATCGGGAAAGATGAGTGTTTTGGATCCAATATCAAAAACAATTTCACCAATTTTGAATTGCTCGGGCTTTCTAACCCTTCTTGCTACCGCCTCAACACGTGCTAATAACTCATCCAAATGAAATGGCTTTGGTACATAATCATCGGCACCTTTCTTGAGACCACGTATCTTATTTTCTACTTCTCCACGAGCCGTTAAAACAATTATTCCAACCTCTTCATCGACAGATCTTATTTTTTCAAGAACTTCGAAACCATCCATGCCAGGTAACATCAAATCAAGGATCACCAAAGAAGGATTGTGCATTGAAAACATCTTCCAACCTTCTTCACCAGTAGCTGCAACGTACACATCATAACCATGGTTTGAAAAAAGTATTTCCAAAAGGCGCGCTATCTTTTGATCATCTTCCACTATTAATAGCCTTATTTTGCATCAACTCCTTGTACTCTTTGACTATTCTATTGGCATACTCTGTTTTCATACTACCACCGTTATACATTTCAAGTGCTTTCAACAAATTACCGGAATTTCTTTGAAGCAGGTATTTTAAATACAGAACACCATACTCGATATTGACACGAAAATCCCACAAGAGAGTTGACCATCCTCCTTCGGGTTCAGGGAGAGAATATTTCTGGGCAACGAATTCAGCTGTTTCTTTCTTTATCTGAACCAAACCCAATTCTCCAGACAAACCTACCACGTTTCTAAACTCGCTCTCGACATTTATCAGAGCTATGATCAAAAGCGGGTCAAAGTCATGTTTTTTACTTATCTCGACAATCGCTGTGTAAAGTTCGTCAATGATGTCGTTATCAACGATTAAACCATGCTTAGATCTGCATTCTGTAACCATGTTCCTGAACCAAGTTGGTGCTGGTTCTCCAAATAACACAGCTACCATCATAGTAACAATAATTAGCGTAACCATCTTTAGCTTCTCAGCAAACACCTTTTGCACCTCCAGAGCATCTATCTGTTATAATTTCACAGGGTGGAACTTTGTGGAAGCTCTTTACCGTAAATATAGACCAAAGAACTTCGACCAAATTATAGACCAATTACAAGCCAAATTGGTTCTTCAAAATGCAATTGTGAAAGACAAGGTATCTCATGCATATATTTTCACAGGTCCACGAGGTACTGGAAAAACCTCTGTTGCAAGAGTACTGGCAAAGGCTTTGAACTGTGACAATAGGGTCAATTATGAACCATGCTGTCAATGCGAAAATTGTATTTCAATCGACAAGGGCATTCATCCTGATGTCATAGAACTTGATGCTGCTTCTAATAGAGGAATAGATGAAATTCGTAGAATTAGAGATGCCGTGGGTTTTAGACCAATGCTTGGAAAATACAAAATATACATAGTTGACGAATTTCACATGCTTACAAGAGAGGCATTCAATGCTCTTTTAAAAACTCTGGAAGAACCCCCCGAAAAGGTAACCTTCATCTTAGCAACAACGAATCTGGAGAAAGTCCCAGCCACTATAATCTCAAGATGTCAAGTGATTGAGTTCAAAAACTTCACTGAAAGTGATATTGCTGAAAATCTTTTGCGAATTTCATCGATAGAGAACTTGAAACTTCATGAAAACGCAGCCAGATTGATCGCAAGAAGGGCAGCCGGTGGGATGAGAGATGCCCTATCTTATTTAGAACAAGTTGCCAGTTATACACTAAACGGCATCATAACAGTTGAAAGTGTTGAGAAAGCTCTTGGTCTGTTACCTTCTGAAATTGTCGATAGGTACATCGACTATCTCCTAAATGGGAATTTTATACAAATAGATGAACTGATCGATAGAATTTTTATAGATGGGTACGATGTTTATCAACTCGTTCAATCGGCGATTGAAAAAATTGAGGAGAGAATCTCCCAAAAACCATCAGAACGATTGTTAAAAGTCGCTCAGGGATTAATCGAGATATCCAAAGAACTCAGGTTTGTGGAGAACAAGAAAGTCATCTGTAAGATTCTCTCGATGAATCTTGCGGCTACGAATCAAAAAACATTGGAGCAAACAGCACCACAAATAGAACAAATCATCGTTCCAACGGAACAAACTCATGAAAGTCGTGATAGAAGACCAGATGACAAATCTCAACCCGAACAAAGTCTGCAAATTGAAGAAATACTAAACTGGATTAAAGAAGAAAAAGATCTCTCAATATATGTAGCGCTTGTACAATCGAGAATCTCTCAAAAAAATAATACTGTGGAAATATCGTTTCTTCCATCTCAACGATTTCAGTACGAATATTTGAGAGAAAAAATTCTTGAACTTGAATACCTATTCAAAACGAAGGCAAAGAAAGACATTGTAATAAATATCTTCATTGATGAAGAACGCGAGAAGAGAATACTTCAGAAACTCCAAGAGAATTTTCCAGGAAAAATCCGCATAGAGGAGTGAAAGAAGATGAAAAAAATCAAAGGATTTGGCGGAAGGAGTTATGGCAAAACCGAGAAGCCAGAAGGTATCGAAAAAATTCAGCAACAGATGAAAGAACAACTTGAGAAGATTGAAGAGGGATTCGAAAATATCGAAGTTACTGGAACTGCTGGAGGAGGAGCCATCAAGGTGACAGCAAAGTGTAATTACGAAGTCTCTAAAATCGAATACGACAATTCTCTGCTTGATGACCAAGAGATGTTCAACGATCTTTTGATAGCTGCAATCAATGAAGCCTTGAGAGAAGTTACGAAAAGAAGAGATGAAGAATTTTCGAAGGTTGTTGGTTTTGGCGGTCTTCCCAATTTGTGAGATTTTACACAAATTCGTAAATATTGTAAACATGACCAAGGTAAAATACTCTTAGACACTCAGATTAAGGAGGGAAAAAGCATGAAAGTAGCAATTAACGGTTTTGGAAGGGTTGGAAGAGTAGTACTGAGAGAAATTTTAAGGCGCAATTGGAAGAATCTCGAGGTAGTTGCCATCAATGATGTCACCGATGCCCCTACTCTTGCTCATCTGTTCAAGTATGATTCTGTACACAAGATTTATCCAAATGAAGTCCTTGCAAAAGACAAAGAATTAATTATCAATGGTAAAAGTTACTTGGTCTTCAGCGAAAAGGATCCATCCAAGCTACCTTGGAAAGATCTCGGTGTGGATATAGTCATTGAGTCATCAGGTGTTTTCACAGAAAAAGAGAAAGCATCACTTCATCTGCAAGCAGGTGCGAAGAAGGTTATCATTACAGCTCCAGCAAAGGGAGAAGATATAACTGTTGTTATAGGATGCAACGAGAAAAATTTGAAACCAGAACACACAGTTATTTCCTGTGCTTCTTGTACAACAAATTCGATTGCACCTATAATCAAGGTATTACATGAAAAGTTCAATATCATGAGTGGTTTTCTGACAACGGTACATGCCTACACAAACGACCAGAGAGTACTCGATTTACCACATAAAGACCTCAGAAGAGCAAGAGCTGCTGCTATCAACACGATACCAACAACTACTGGAGCTGCGAAGGCAGTCGCCTTAGTCGTACCAGAACTCAAAGGAAAACTCGACGGAGTTGCCCTGAGAGTACCAGTACCAGATGGTTCTATTTCTGATTTTGTTGCAGTTGTTGAAAAACAAACAACAATTGAAGAGGTCAATGAAGTTGTTAAACAAGCTTGCGAGAGCTCTCTGAAGGGAGTTGTCAAATACAACACCGATCCAATCGTTAGCAGTGACATAATTGGTACAACCTATTCTGGTATCTTCGACGCCACATTGACAAACGTAAAGGGTAATCTGATCAAAGTATTCTCATGGTATGACAATGAATACGGTTACAGCTGTCGTGTTGTAGATACGGTTGAACTTGTAGCAAAGCTCATCTAAAGGGAGGATCTTCCTCCCTTTTTTGGAGGTGGAAAGATGAAAAAACTGACGATAAGAGACGTAGATCTAAATGGCAAGACTGTGATAATGAGGGTAGATTTCAATGTGCCCATAGACAAAGATGGAAAGGTTTCGGACGATACAAGAATCACTGCGGCTTTACCAACTATAAAGTATGCAGTGGAGAAAAAGGCAAAGGTCATTTTGCTTTCACACCTGGGTAGACCAAAGGGTGGACCGGATCCCAAGTACAGTCTAAAGCCTGTTGCGGATCATCTCAAAAAGATCTCCGGTTTGAATGTCCTGTTTGTACCACACTTGATCGGTGAAGAGGTCAAACAGGCTGTGAAAAATATGAAACCAGGAGATGTTCTAATTTTGGAAAACACAAGATTCCATCCTGGGGAAGAGAAAAATGATCTGGAACTCGCAAAAGCTTGGGCTGAACTTGCAGATATCCATGTCAACGATGCATTTGGCACTGCTCATAGAGCTCATTCCTCAAATGTTGGTATAGCTATGTTCATACCAAGCGTCGCGGGTTTTCTTATGGAGAAAGAAATTGAGTTTCTCAACAAAGTCACGTACGAGCCAGAACATCCATATGTAGTAGTCTTAGGTGGTGCAAAGGTCTCAGACAAAATAGGAGTCATAACAAACCTTTTGAACAAAGCAGACAAATTATTGATAGGCGGAGCCATGATGTTCACATTCTTCAAAGCCAAAGGTATACCTGTAGGTTCTTCCTTGGTTGAGGATGATAAACTTGAGCTTGCAAAAGAAATCTTAAAACAAGCAGAACAAAAAAAGGTTCAGATAATTCTCCCGGTTGATACAGTTATAGCTCAAAAAATGGAAGCAGGTACAGAATCAAGAGTCGTTGAAATCAAGGGTGGTATACCAGATGGATGGATGGGTCTTGATATAGGACCACAGACGATAAGATTGTTTGGAGAATCTCTCAAAGATGCCAAGACAGTTGTTTGGAATGGTCCCATGGGCGTCTTCGAGATCGACGATTTTGCAAAAGGTACAAAAGCCGTTGCCGAGTTGATAGCTAAGGTTAATGGAACAACCGTTATAGGTGGAGGAGATTCCGCAGCAGCAGTTGCTAAATTCGGTCTTGAATCAGCTTATTCACATGTTTCGACTGGTGGAGGAGCATCACTTGAATTTCTCGAAGGCAAGGAACTTCCTGGAATTACAAGTATAGCAGATAAAAAAAAATAGATAGGATCATCTTAGCTGGTAACTGGAAAATGAATAAGACCAACGAACAAGCCAAGTTTTTCGTCAATAAACTCGTTCAAGATTTGGCGGGCATGGGTTTTCAGATAGTATTATGCCCGCCTTTTGTTTTTCTATCAGACATCGCAGAAATACTCAAAGGAAGCAACCTGCATCTTGGCGCACAAAACTGTTATTACGAAAAATCTGGAGCTTTCACTGGTGAAATTTCACCGCTGATGTTGAAAGAATTAGGTGTAAAATATGTGATCATTGGTCATTCTGAACGCCGCCACATTTTTGGTGAAACAGATGAAATGATAAACAAAAAGATCAAAGCCGTACTCAACAGTGGAATGAAACCAATTATATGCATTGGCGAAACGAAAGAGGAAAGAGAGAAAGGATTAACTTTCTGTGTGGTCGAGTCCCAATTGAGGCAAGCGCTGTTTGGTTTGAATAGAGATGACATTGATCAAATTGTGATAGCCTATGAACCAGTATGGGCAATTGGAACTGGAATAGTTGCAAAACCAAATCAAGCTCAAGAAGTTCATAAGTTCATAAGAGAATTACTCGAGCAGCTTTACGACCAGGAATCCGCACAAAAAGTACCTATTTTGTACGGAGGAAGCATTAAACCTGATAATTTCTTTGGATTGATGGTTCAACCCGACATCGACGGTGGTTTGGTAGGAGGAGCAAGTCTTGACGACCAGTTCATCGAGCTTGCGAAGATCATCTCTGGGTTGATATGAACAAGCCCCGCATGGGGCTTGTTTATTCGATTATGAAACGATCTTTGACAAAAGATGGCACGATGTTGTACAGATCAACTTGGGAACAAAATGAAATATCTGATGAGAATCCATATTTAACTAATTCTTGGGCATGATTTGATTTCATGAGTAATTTCGAAAGATTCTTATTTTTGGATCGGCTCCACAGTTCTTTTGATATTCTTGCAGCATCTGTCAAATCGTTTCTGCACAATTCATGAACTATTGCACCGGCACAAAGTACATCCTCGTATGTAACCTTTCCTTCTTGCCCGGAACATATCACCGTCACGTCCTTGTGGTTCTTCAACTGATCAACTACTGCATGTAAATTCAAAAAACAAGCCGCATACAAAATCTGAGAATTTACCATTGAAATAGCTTTCGTTCCATTTGTTGTTGTGAGAATTATCTCTTTATCTTTCACATCGAAATATTCTTTGGGAGAATTTCCAAGATCAAATCCTCGAGGTCTTATTCCACCTCTTTCACCGCAGATTAAGGTGTTCTCCCTTTTCTTACCCCTTGCCTGTGAAATTGTCTTGACAGGAATGACACACTTAGCACCATTTGCAAGTGCTGTGACAATAGTACTTGTCGCTCTAAGAACATCTACAATAACGCAAGTATCATTTTGCGAAATAGGTTTTGGCAAGAATAGAACGTCGATCAATTTTAATGCACTCCAAGTAATTTATCTATTTTGTTTTTATCAAAGCCAATTACAAGTTGGTTCCCTATCTCGATAACTGGGACACCAGTTTGACCAGTTTTCCTGACAAGTCTCTCGGCATCTTGTTGCCTTTTTGAAACATCTATCTCGGTGAATTTTAAGCCGAGTTCTCTGAGATAATTCTTTACCTTAACACAGTAAGGACAACCTGGTGCGGTATATACTGTTATTTTATGCATTCAATCACCTCCGACAAAATTATACCATTTTTGTCGGAATTAGCAAGAACTACTTCTTTATGTCATCCTTTATTGACTGTATACTGTTTGCATCTAAATAGACTCGCTGATATTTCTTGCCATCGGTAATGATTTCTATAGGTTTATCGGTAACAACCTCGGGGTAATAATGTCTCACGGCATTTCTCTGCAACTCGTACATTAACTTGGCAAGGGCAGCAGGAGTGAATGTTGTCTCGGGTTTTAACGTTGAAATCCAATGCTTGAAAAACAGATAATCAAATGCCTTTGGAGTTCTATTTGCCAATCTCTTCAGAAGATTTTCAAAGTTACTTTCCTCCTGTCCAAATATCTCCTTTGAAAACTTCGAAATCTGTTCTTTGCTCACAACGGCGTAATATCTCTTATTTGAACTGGACTCGATCATAGATTCTGAGAAACTGAAAACTTCCAATGGATTTTGTACATCCAAAGCTCTATTTGTCAGAGGGTTAAAAGAATACTGTGGAAATCTCAAAACATATATCATTCTCTTAGTCGTATCGACCCTTATGAAATATGCCAGATTCTCATCTTTGCACACAAATGCAAAATGAACAGTCGCTGTTGTAAATTCTTCTGATTTTTTAATAGTACTTGAACTCAACCAAAACCACAAGCCAAAACCTCCAACAGCGATGATAACTACAAGTAAAATCCACACAAGACCGCTTCTTCTTTTTCTCATAATCTCACGCCTCCTTCATAATCTTTGCCATATTACCCTTCCCTTGTCAACAAAAAACTGCACTTTACCCATTTCCTTCAACCAGCTTAAATAGGCTAATACTGTCATCCTAAGAAGATAATAAGTACCTACATCCTCAAGATTGACTTGCAAACTTTCGATGAGTTCACAAATAAGAGTTTCCTCACTCTTTTGTTCCTTCAGCGTATTGTAGATCTTTTCTGCAACAAATTCTATGTGTGATTTATTCAGATGAACAAGGTTTCTATTGCTAACCAATCCGTGTGAAGGTATGCATTTGTTAAAATCTCTGAGTCTTTCGAGCGATTTCAGTGCATCGCCTATATTGCTATAAACGACGATACCTTTTCTGTCTAAGACTTGGCTTCCAAAAATAGAATCTGCGGCAAAAACTATATCTCCAAGTGCTAACCCAATTTGACCCAATGCGTGACCAGGTAACTCTATGACCTGTACATCCTCGAAATAACAACCCCTCTCAAAAACTGCGTTGATTTTTGAAGGTTCTGCCAAGAAGAACTTGGATCTAAGCTCATCAAGAGGACTTGCTCCACAATACAAACTCATTGGTTCGAAGATGGGATTCTCAACAAATGGTTTTGTCAACAAATGTGTCATAGTTTGAACCTCTAATCTTCTTTGAATAAAGGCATTACCACCTATGTGATCTGCGTGAAAATGTGTATTGACAAGCCATCTCAACCTTAAACCATTCTCAGAGATTATCTTCAAAGCCTTACGCGCATAGGATTCATCTATACCAGAATCTATGAGTATAACATCATTCGAAAATTTTATTAAGCCGAGGTTTGTCCTGTCCTGTAAAACCCCAAATCTATCATTGAGCCATATCAGTTCCAAGTGAAATCTTCCTTTCGAAATTTCACAAGCCAGTTCCACATTGCCACAGTCTCTGGTAGTATGAACAAATTCCTTTTGATCGCATACTGTATTTTATTTGCAGTTATCAAAATCAGCGCTTGGTTCAAGTCGTTTTTTGCCATCTGTCTTAAAAAATCGACGTTTTCATAGATTCTATTTTCCTCGAGTGAATCAGATAGAAAAACTATCTTTCCCACATCACCAAGATTTTCTTTACCACTTGTGTGGTAAGCAATTGCTTCCAAAATCTCTACATCCTGTAGATTGAATCTTCTTTTGAGATACTCAGCTGCGATTTTTCCGTGTAAAAGAATTGGATTTGATCTTTCAAGCTCATTGATTTTTATCTTGTACGCAGTAGCCATTTTCAAAAGGACAGTTGGCCCAACATCCCTAAAAATATCGTGTGCAAAACTCGCGATTGCCACTCGATTTTCATCGATTCCATGAATCTTAGCAAGTTGTACAGCGAAACTCACACAAGATCTGATGTGTTCAAGACGATCGTCACTAAGCAACAATTTGGAAACCTTGTGAAGTTCATTGAGAACCTGATTCATAGTTTACCAGCTTTCCCTTTCAACTTCTACTATTTCAAGACCTTGTGTACTTTCGATCAGTGTCGTGATGTCTTCAATCATGGAATCAAGCACGTCTTTTGCAGATGAAACAATAGCTACTCCTAATTCTGACCAAGTTTTTGAGTCGTTTTTGCCCGTTTCACATATTGACACGTTGAATTTTGTTCTGATTTCGTTGATGAGTTTCTTAAGTAGTGAACGTTTCTCTTTAAGGCTGGCTATCCCAAACAACCTCAATCTGTAGTTTAAAACTGCCACGTGCATTCATATCACCTTTTTGAAAAAAGGGGGAACAAGCCCCCTCATCATGCATTTTGGCTTTCTTGCTTTCTCTCTTGAACTATTTTCTCCTGAATATTTGGTGGCACTTCCTGATAGCGCACAAATTTCATTGTGAAGTATCCGCGTCCGCTTGTGATACCCGAGAGTCTGCCAGAGAAATCGAGCATTTCTGCCAGAGGAACCTCTGCCTTTACTTTTGACATTCCTCTTCCAATCGCTTCCATACCTTGTGGTCTACCTCTTCTGCTTGTGACCTCGCCAATAACATCTCCGGCTACCTCATCGGGGCAGAAGATCTCTACTTCCATTATCGGCTCGAGTAAAACTGGCTTCGCATCTTCCATACCTTTCCTGAAAGCCTGAATAGCAGCGATCTGGAACGAGATATCAGAAGAATCAACTTCATGATAAGATCCATCAAAGAGTGTGACACGGACATCTACAACAGGATATCCTGCTACAGATCCTCTTTTCATTGCCTCAACTATACCTTTTTCAACTGACGGAATGAAATTTTTCGGTATGACCCCTCCAAATATCTTGTCAACGAATTCAAAGCCTGCGCCTCTCGGAAGTGGTTCCAGTTCGATCTTGACATGACCATACTGTCCATGTCCACCGGTTTGCTTTTTGTGTTTGTACTCAGCCACAGCCTTCTTTGAAATTGTTTCTCTGTATGCTATCTTTGGTTTACCAACATTCACATCTACACCGAAAATACTTTTCAGTCTTTCTATCATCACATCCAAATGTATCGTTCCAAGTCCAGATACAACTGTTTCACCTGTTTCGGGATCGTATTCCCAGCTGAAAGTCGGATCTGTTTCAGCCAAACGAGACAAACCATTGCTGATTTTGTCTATATCGGCTTTGGATTTTGGATTGACAGATCGTGAAAACATGGGTTCTGGAAAAGTAGGTGGTATTATGGTCAATTTTCGATCTTTGTGAGTAAGAGTTTCAGTAACAGCACCTTCTTTGAGTTTTGGCAGGACTACTATATCCCCACCTGTAGCTTGATCTATTTCGATCTGTTCTTTCCCACGAGCCAAGTAAAGTCGACCGAACTTATCAGATATACCTCTGTTGACATTGAAATAACTATCCCCGGCTTTCACCACACCAGCAATCATTTTTATATAGCTCACTCGGCCAACAAATGGATCAACAACTGTTTTAAAATTATACGCACAGAATGGTTCTGTCTCGCTTATTTTCAAACTCACTTTTTCTCCAGACTCAAGCTTTGCTTCGTACGGAACGCCTTCGAGTGGACTCACACCGAGTTTAGTTATGTAATTCATCAAAAGATCAACGCCGATATTCTTTTCAGCTGAACCACAAAAGACAGGAGCAACCGAGCCACTTCTATAAGCCATTAGTAATGCATTGGTCAATTCTTGTGGTTGAATCTGCTGACCCTCGAGATATTTTTCCATCAAAGAGTCATCTGATTCAATGATATCTTCAACTGCTTTGAGCTTCATCTCTTTAACTCTATCTACCATTGAAGAAGGTATCGCGGCTTCATTTGGTTTACCATTTTCGTATATGTAGGCTTTCTCTTCGATGAGATCGACAACACCGTGAAATTCTGACTCACTCCCAATTGGCAAAGTCAGTGCAACCATTTTCTTGTTGAACGACGTTTCAAGAGCTCGCAAGGTATTCTCGAAACTCGCTCTCTCTTTATCTATTTGATTTACAAAGACCATAATAGGTTTACCCATGCTCTCGGCAATTTGCCAAGTTCTTTCGGTCTGTATTTCAACACCAGCGACTGCATTAACCACGGACACTATATTTTCACTGACAAAAACACTGTTTGAAACATCTGCTATGAAATCACCAAAACCCGGAGTGTCGATAACAGTCAGTTGATGATCGTTCCAATCAAAAGAATAAATATGGGCAGAAATACTTGATCCCTTTGATTCCTCGATGGAATCTGTGTCAATTAATTTCGAACTTATTCGATCAGCGAGCCCCGCGTTGAATAGCATTGCCGAAAGAAGAAGGGTTTTTCCACATCCGTTGTGTCCTATGAATGCAATATTTCTTTTTTTATCAACCGACTTGTTCATCTCTCCACCTCCAACTTCATTTATTGTTCTTTTTGATAACAAGTAAGGAAACTGGTATTGCCCTTGTCCAAGCGGCAGAAGTCTTACTAACCACCTGATCTCTTATGACCATCACCGATGAACTTCCTCCATCAAAATTCATGGCAGAGTAGAACCCTTTATTCATACAGAATTCAACTAAGTCATCGTAGTTCACACCCCCAGAACCATTTTGATCATTTATCACAGCTAAGACAACCTTACCATCACTGAGTGTTGCAAGAAGAGTTCTTGTGGCATTACTTCGAGCGATATTACCACCATATCGGTTCTTCTCATCACTTCGGTCTGGTATTGGTGCACCTGAATAAAGAATCAAAGGTCCAGCTTCGACAGCGTGTTTTATTGGATATGGAAAATCAGTATTTATAACATAGTCGACTTTATCACCTATCTGTATTCCTTGTAAATACTTTTCATAGTTAGCCGATATTGCCAATATATAGCCATTTTGAGGTGCTTTAGCAGACCAACCATAGCCACTTATCTTCCCTTCAACAACGTTGAAATAAATCATACCATCACGACGTGGTATCGTGATGCCAAATTCCGGTGTGAAGATCAAAACCTCTCCTTGTGCCACTGTGTTCACACCTTTTACCAGAAATAACAACTGCCCAACTCGTATATTCAAGTCAAAATACATTCTTGCAATGTACACAGAGCCGGATTCGGTTTGGACAAAAACAGGTCTATTACCATATGGCAACGACAGTATTTTACCATTGACAATTAACAGACCTATTGGAAGACCAGTATTCGGATCGAAATAATTCGCATTAATACCAGCTACAGCACCTGTTCTCGCAACCATCTTTTCAACACTTTCAAAGGTTCCTATACCACCACCGCTAATTTGAGGTTTTAATTCCACAAGATTTGGATCAATCCAGAGATAGTTTACAATCATATCTTTACCACCAATTTTTTCGACTTTCTGCTCCCACGAGACACCATCAGCGATTACTTCTCTGCCAACTTGTGGAAATCTCAAACCCAGAGTCATAGAACTACGATCAATCTTAACAGTGACAGATGGCTCAGCATCTTTTTCCAATGTGATTTCCAATGAAGTTACATTCCCATCTTGACTGATTTTGACAGCATTCGTTGAAGGAAGATTTGAAAGACAAGGTGCAAGCTGAATCAAGATCTTTGATTTTTGTGTACTCACCTTCATCATTTCGATGAATGGAAAACCAAGAAAACTCAATCTTAATTCATTTTGCGAAAAATTAACCGATGTGAGAATACAAACACTGTCGAGCAAAGCTATCTGACCAGTTGCGGTTTCGTATTTTTTGACATTCATGATCTTTGAGAAAAGATCAATATCTATCATTACCTTGTCTTTTGTGTAGATTGCACTTTTGGGATAGACGTCAAGAAAATCGACCGAGACTGTGCCATTTTTTTCAATGATCGTGATTTTTTTGTTGTATATAAAATAAGCTCTACCTGATTTTTCCGATATAACAAACGAAGCTCCAATTTGGTCCAGTGATCTCAACTCCACGAACCCATTACTTTCTTGTAACGTGGCAAAATTACCATTTATGCCGATTAAAACTTGTGAAAAAGTCAATACACTCAAAGCGAGTAATATAAGAATTATAACTTTCATTCAATCACCCCAAGCAAGATCTCGTGAGGTTTTACACTTTGGTCGACAACTTCATAGGCATCGTGTATTAATTTAATAGCCAAATCGACATCACTTTTCTTAGATACATACATTCGAACAACTGGATCATTAAAATGTATATAATCCCCTATTTTCTTGAGAACCTCTATACCCACTCCCGGATCGATGGTATCTTCTTTTTTGGATCTACCAGCACCAAGTACCATTGAGGCGATCCCTATAAGTTCTGTATTTATCTTACCTATATAACCAGATTTGTTCAAATTAACCTCGACGGTCTCATTACTTAACGGTAATATACTGTAATCTTCTACAATCTTGGGGTTTCCTCCCTGGGCTTCTACAAACTTGGCGAATCTCTCAAGGGCTTTCCCAGAAAAAATCTCATCCATGATCTGTTTTTCTGATACATCTATATGCACAAGATCGAGTATCTCGTAGCATATGTGAACACACAATTTTGTCAAATCACTTGGACCGTTACCTTTAAGAGTCTCGATCGCCTCTATTATTTCCAAAGAATTTCCTACCATTCGTCCAAGTGGTTGATCCATATTTGATAAAACAGCTCTCGAAAGTTTACCTGATCTCTTGAGTATATTTATCATCAGTTGTGCTAACTCTTTTGCACGATCAATATCTTTTAAAAATGCACCAGAACCGACCTTAACATCAAAAATTATTGCATCGGCACCACCTGCAAGTTTCTTACTGACAACACTCGAAGCAATTAAGGATATATTATCAACTGTAGCTGTTGTATCTCGAAGGGCGTAGATTTTCTTGTCAGCGGGTACGAGATTCCCAGTTTGACTTGCGATAGCAAAACCAACCTTCTTGACAATGTCAAAGAATTCTTGTTTTGTCAACTCTGTTCTCATACCTGGTATTGACTCAAGCTTGTCTATGGTCCCACCAGTATGTCCAAGCCCTCTGCCAGACATCTTTGGGATTTTGACACCAAAACCGGCAACCACTGGAAGTACAATGAGTGTTGTTTTATCGCCGACGCCGCCAGTTGAATGCTTATCCACCTTTATACCATCAATTGGCGAGAGGTCCATCATTTCACCGGATCTTGCCATACTCATGGTCAAATCGTAAGTTTCCCTTTGATTCATGCCTCGGAGAAAAATCGCCATCAATAGAGCAGACATTTGGTAATCTGGTATGATTCCAGAAACATATGAATCCACAACGAATTCTATCTCCTCAGATGTAAGCTCTAAACCATCTCTTTTCTTTTTTATAATGTCATACATTCTCATTATTCTCATTCCTTTTAAGGGGTATCTTCACAGTAAAAGTTGTTCCAACACCAAGCTCACTTTCCACAGAAATTTCTCCATCGTGTCTGTCAACAATAGTTTTCACTATTGACAAGCCTAATCCAGAACCACCCATCTTCCTGCTGCGACCCTTATCCACCCTGTAAAATCTATCGAATATTCTGTTGAGCGCCTCCTGTGGCATACCGGGACCAGTGTCGGATACTTCTATAATCGCATGTGATTCTGATTTACTGATCGAAACCTTGACCTTTTTCTCACCTGTATCTTTCAATGACGTATACTTTATCGCATTATCAACCAAATTCAAGAGCATTTGGATCAATCTATCCTGATCCCCAGTGACTGTTACATCTTGACAATCAAAACTGATTTTGACACCGTAATCATTAGAGAGAGGTTCGACAATCGACATCACATATTTTGCTATTGAACACAGATCGATTTTCTGAAAATCAAAATGTGCCTCACCAGATTCCAATCTCTCCAAATCCAAGAGATCATTTATCAACCTTGACATCCTGGCAGATTCGTTTTCTATTATTGTAAGAAATCTATTTCTGGTATCGGGATCCATTTCAGGATCATTCAAGAGTGTCTCGGCATAGCCATGTATTGAGGTAAGAGGAGTTCTGAGTTCATGGGAAACATTAGAAACGAACTCACGTCTCATCTCGTTGAGCTCATATTCTTTGGTCATATCATGAAATAATATGACTACTCTTTTCTCACCCTTAGGCAGTAAAACCGGTATCATTTTACAAGAATAATACCTTTTCCTGCCCTCAACGTAAATTATCACATTACCTTCTTGAACTTGCCAACTTCTCACAGTCTCATCAAACATTTCGATGAGATAATAATCTTCAAGTGCTTCATAGATTTTCTTCGTAGCAACTATAGGTCGACTTATTTTCTGCGCCGCTGTATTTGCAAAGAGTATCTCTCCAGTGCTACTATCGACAAAAAGAATTGGATCAACTATGTTGTCCAAGAGCGTCATGGTATTTTCTCTGCTTTTTTGAGCCATGGCAAGTTCGTCTTCCAAATTGGTTATAGTCTTTCGCAATGTTTCCAAAACATAAGAAGGTGGCGAATCATCTGGAACATTTACCAACTCCGCCACCCTTACGAAAAAACGCTTAAAATTCCTAATTGTTTTATCCCGAATCACAGCGTAAAGGAATATAACTGCGATAAAACTTATCAGGACTGACAGGAAAATTATCACTTACTATTCTTCCTTCCCTGGATCTCTGAACTTATATCCCTTACCCCTTACAGTGATTATGTACTTTGGATTGGATGGATCTTCTTCTATCTTTGTTCTAAGCCTTCTGATATGAACATCAACGGTTCTCGTATCGCCGTAATAATCATAGCCCCACAACTTATCGAGTAGAACATCTCTACTGAAGACCTTCCCCTCATTCTCTGCCAGGAATCTGAGCAGCTCAAATTCCAGAGGTGTAAGGCTGACTTTCTGTCCGTACACTCTGACTTCATACCTTTCAACATCGATTTCTAATCCCTTTGCAATTATTTTCTTCGGTCTTTCCTCTCTCTCCTGAACACTGAGTTGAATCCTTCTGAAGACTGCTTTGATTCTTGCGATCATCTCTCTGATACTAAATGGTTTGGTAATGTAGTCATCAGCACCAAGCTCTAAACCCAAGACCTTATCAAACTCTTCACCTTTAGCACTGAGAAATACCACAGGCGTATTCTTGTATTTCTCTGTACCCCTCAGTTGCCTAACAAGCTCGAATCCATCCATCCCCGGCAACATGATATCGACGATAAACATATCCACTGCTTCATTTGTTGCTACTTTCAATGCTTCCTCAGCCTCGTAAGCCTTCAAAACATCATAACCTTCGCGAGCCAAGTTGTAGCTCACTAACTCAATGATCGATGGATCATCATCCACGACAAGAATTTTCTTCTTCGCCATATCTACACCCTCTTCGGGTACACCTCCTTCTTGGAAAAAATCAGCTTTGAAATCCACACCGTGTTAACATTATAACAGAAACCTTGAAAATTGTAACATGGATTCTTGACCATATCAATTTTTAAGTAGTGCGTGCTATAATGAAACATCATGGAGGGATTCGGTTGAAAAAGGCCTTCACTCTCAAGGCCTTCACTCTCTTAGAATTACTAATTGTCCTTGCGATTTTCTCCAGTTTTCTTGCCATACTTACACTTGTTCTCAACAACTATTTGACCAAAGCCCAAAAGAACATAGCTTTGCTTGATTCGTTCAGAAGGCTCACCGAAACTGCCGATAAAATCAATGAATATTTAATAAAAGCCTCAGGACCAGCCAACTCCATGAAATTAGAGTCAGCCACAAAAGTTACTTTTGATATAATTATTGCAGGACAAAAAATTAATGCTTCATTGGAAATAGTAGACAATACCAAGTTTAATTATTATGAAAACGATCAAGTGGAGACAATTCCAATTGAGAATATAGTTGTAAAATTTTCAAAAATGAGTCAATCAAGTGATATCGATCTTCCGTTAAAGCTGATTGTGAGTACTCCCAACCCATTCAGTATTGATTCAACTTTGAGCATGGAATTCACTGTCTATCCACCTGGAGTGAGGTGAGTATATGGCAGCGAGGAATGGGTACATAATAGTAATTAGTATATTACTTGTTGCAGTATGTGCCATTGTTTCAGTCGCAATTTTTACTCAAATAGAAGCCACTATAAGAAAGGTTTCATTGACTATACAAACACTGAGAGAAAAATCAGACGCGATAAAAGTTATCGCAACTGCTGGCGCTTATTTGAGAAGTAAGTACAGTGTGGCTAATGGGTTTTACCTTGCTGATCATTTGACAGTCCAATCTGCCTTTGATGAGACAAAGAGTGTTATCATCAACAGTTCAGGACCCGTTGAGAAAACCATTTGGCAGAGTTTTTACAATGGTAGCTCTGATGTAGAATTTTTGGCAATCAAGAATCTTTTACAACTTACAAATAACAGCGACTCACCTTTGAAAAGAGCATTGATCGACAGTAAAGCAAAACAGTTGATAGAAATAGATCCTTCAAAAATACGCGTTTATGCTTTTTCAGAAACCACCGATCGATCCTGGTTAATTTTATTGTGCGCAAATGTTGGCAGATCATGGGCATGGGCACTCGTTGGTCCCGAAGGTTTTTTCAACTATGCCGTGTTCTTACCAAATGGTATACCTTCTGGAACGTACTATAGTGATGGCGAGGTCATAGATGGTCCCAGTTGGTTTGGAGTGGATGATAAAGGAAGCGGTGGGCTGGGAATAGGGGGCAGAGTTGGGCCAAGGTTCTACGGCAAGGCTTTTTATAGATTACTTCGTGATTATCTTGTTTCACCAGCAAAGCAGAGCGATGTTTTCGTCGGTGGCCGAGTGACTCTCAGTGGAGCTGATGTGAATGCTTTTAAATCAGCTTACCAGGGCAAAGTGTATTGGGAAGCACAGCTTTCAAGTTTTGGGAAAGTGGACATAGTTGATCTTGCAAGAGGAGATATCAACGTTCCACAAGATCCTACTGGCATTATTTTGACATATTCCAAACTCCCCAGTACACAAGCAGATGATTTAGTAATTACTTCATCGATCTCGAAGATAAACGATAGGGATGTGCAGATAATTAAATTTTCCGGACCAGATGGATATTTTAAGAAAGACAATAAAGAATACCAAGTTGATTTGATTGTTCCATTTCCAGGACCACCAAATGTACCCGTTACAATTGTTGCCACCGAAACCGTTTCAAAACAGAGTACAAGATATACATCGTCAATGCCGTCTTTTAATGGTTTTCTGGGCCTTTTATGTGAAACCACCAATTCTTCAGTTGGAATTGGCATAAAAGACACGTGGACTAAAAATATCTTCATGGGAGATTGGACGATATTGGTAATGGGAAACAAGGGTATGCAAGAGGAACAAACTCCTTGGGATACAGTTAAAATTTATGGAGATATAGAATATTATGGTACAAGAGACGATACAAAAATGACCGTTGAATATCAGGGTAAAAGCTATGAGGTTTTCATGGATCCATTTTTCGCAGATGGAACCCCCATTCCTAATAATAAAGATGTAAAAGGAAGACTTAGGCTTGCAAGTGGTGGCCAAACACTTGAATCGATCGATGGAAAAACCTTTTGGGATGCGTGGTATAAGAAACTTGCTCAAATTGGCACCAAAGATCATATAAATTTGATAACGACAGGGGACATAGAGACACCTTGGCATAATGGTTACATATCAGGATCAGGCATCAGAAACCTTCGCATGGATATGAGCATTTTCACCATGTACTGGGATAGAAATCGAAAGCCAGGTCAAGGTAATCAGGTCTTGGTTCCAACCTTAAAGGTGGATTATAAAGAGTTCCAAGGCTTGAGTTACAGAGTCGTTTTCGGCTCAATTGCATCTGAAGCTGTCACAGCAACTTGGAGTGGGAACAAAGAGTTAAAGGAGTTCAATATTTTTGATAACCGACTCTATTCAGCAAAGAGAGGTTTTTCTCCAATGACTGGAGCTATTTTACTTGAAGGGCTGAGACTTAGATGAAAGGGTATACTTTGATCGAGTTGATAATTGGCATTGCAATCATTTCTATAGCTCTAATCATACTGATCTTATCAGCAGACCAAGCTGTAAGAAGTTTTTCGAAATCAAACGAAGTTCTTACAAAAACTGCAACATTTTTCAATCAAGTAACCTCAAATTTTGCAGGACAAACTTCGGGAAATTTAGTCAATACCCTCGACAAAGTTCTCAATTATCAACTTGTTGGGGCTTATGCGTTCTTCGATTCGATTGAAGTCAGATCAGTTTCTCAAGGTTATGTTTATACATTGAAAGATCCCAGGTTTTAAATCTGTCCCACTTCTTTCAAAAAACTCATCAAGAATCCACGAGCTAAGGACGAGAATCTTGAAATGATATCAATCGTGACTTTTTTTAATGTCTGAAGATCACCCTTACGAGCAACATAATCAGAGATTGTAAGAACTCTTTCTTTGAGAAGATCTTCGTAGACTACTCTCAATTGTTTGTCAACATTTTCGATGTTACTCAGACCAAGCCAGCGAACTTTTTGTATAAGTTGGCGCAAGTGCCTGGAATTTTCAGGTTGGGCTTGCTTTATGGCATCTACAGCATCTTGATCATAATCATACAATAGATATGCTAAATACTCATCATAGGAGTAATGCGAATTCGAAAGTAATTGAGCCATTTGTTTATCTGTAATCGCTTTCAGAGTATCAAAAAATGGACCAGGAGCATTGTGGTAAGGCATGGATAGATCTTCAAGGTAGTGAAGTGCCCTTGCCAAGAAACGGTATCCCCAGTATTCATCGCCTTTCTTAAATGCTTGCCGAGACATGTCTACAAAATAGTAAAAACTTTGACTTCCCTCAAAGAATTCGAAGATCGCTATGTTGTACTTCATGTGCCTAACACCTTGGCTATTACCAATCATATCTTGTAAAGGTGAAAGTTGTAAACCTTCGTCCATGCCAAAATCTGGCTCAACTGAGTACACCATCAATATCTGCCAAACAGGAACTTTTCCATCAACTGGTTTTGGATCTGGTGGAAGGTAACATATATCCCTCAGCGAACAGGATTTTATGAATTCTCCACAATAGTCGTCAAGTCTGAGAGAATCTTTGTTATAAACTCGTTTTTCATCGTAATTGTACGAAGTTATTTGAACCAATTTGTCACTGTTTGGAAGAAAATCTTTAATTAGCAAGTAGGTGAGCACTTCATGAGCAGACCAAGAAAAAGTCATCAAGCAGTGAAAACCAAGTACCATCATGATGAAGATCTTCTTCATATTAACACCCTCTATTATCCTATCACATAAGTTAGCATACCTGAGCATAAGAGAGCATAAGTAAGAAAGAGAGAGAATCAGAACAATGCAAAGAGATTGCCAAAGATTGCCAAGCATAGTCAAAGATTGCCGGATTTTGCCAAATATGGGAATAATGGTAGTATTATACAGGAAAGTAACAGAAATGCTACAAAGGAGGGTTAGAATGATTGGTTCATATTTCATGGAACTCGAAGATAGGTATGGAGCACACAATTACAAACCAATCCCGGTTGTCATCGAAAAAGGAGAAGGTGTTTGGGTATGGGATGTTGAAGGAAATAAATATCTTGACATGCTCTCGGCATACTCAGCTCTCAACCACGGGCATCGCCATCCCAAAATTATGAAAGCTTTAACGGATCAGATGGGTAAACTCACGTTGACTTCAAGGGCCTTTTACAACAATCTTCTCGGCCGATTTGAGGAAAGATTGGCAAAATTTGCAGGTTATGACAAAGTGCTCCCCATGAACACTGGAGCCGAGGCTGTCGAAAGCGCCTTAAAAATAGCACGCAAGTGGGCTTACTATAAGCATGGTATCCCCATGAATGATGGAAACATCATAACAGTAGAAGGCAATTTTCACGGAAGAACAATAACTATAATCTCGTTTTCCACTGAACATCAATACCGAGATGGTTTTGGACCTTACACACCTGGTTTCAAAACAGCTCCATTTGGCGATGCAAAGTCACTTGAAAGTCTGATCGATGAACGTACTATAGGAATTTTAATAGAACCCATCCAAGGTGAAGGTGGTGTAAGAGTACCAAAAGAGGGTTATCTCAGAGAACTGAAGGAAATTTCAAAAAAATATGAAGTTCTTTTAATGTTCGACGAAATCCAAACAGGTCTTGGTAGAACTGGGAAGATGTTTGCGTGGCAATGGGAGGATGCCAAGCCAGACATTTTGATATTGGGAAAAGCTCTCGGCGGTGGAGTGTATCCTGTTTCTGCTGTTTTGGCGAACGATGAAATAATGAGTGTTTTAAAACCTGGCGATCATGGATCAACATTCGGTGGAAATCCGCTCGCGGCGGCGGTGGGAATCGCAGCAATAGATGTTCTCGAAGAAGAAAAACTCGATGTCAGGGCAAGAGAACTCGGTGATTATTTCATCAAACAACTCAAAGCTATTGAAAGTGAATATGTTAGAGAGATTCGTGGTAAAGGTCTCCTAATAGGTGTTGAAATCAAGAAAGAATACGGAACGGCCAGGCCTTTCTGTGAGAAACTGGCAAAACTCGGAATATTGTGTAAGGAAACTCATGATCAAGTTGTGAGATTTGCTCCTCCACTCGTGATAAGTAAAGAAGAAATAGACTGGGCACTCGAGAGAATCTCAAAAGTTCTCACAGAACCTGTTCACAACAAGAATGTCTCAAAAAAGATTAATTGAATCACTTCTTTGTTGCCTGATACTTACTAAACTGTGGGCATTTGATTCTGCTCACAGTTTTTTGTTGGCTTTACCTGGTCAGGAACGAGTTATTAGTTGTTTTGAGACACAAACAGATTTTGTGGTTTTCGCTCAGCAAATGGATACGAACGATATTTTCGTGCTGAATTTAAGCAAGACCTTTGAATTACAGAGTATACATTTTTTCAACCAGCTCAAATTCACAAAGCTCAATTGTGTTAAAAGAGCAATGGATAATGGTTTTATACTCGTAGGTTATGAAGTTTTGCAAAGACAATCAAAGATCAAAATTGCATTGTTAGATGAGCAACTGAATGTGGTTAATGAAAAGATCCTACCTGTTTCAGGAGCTGATCAATGGGCCGAGTGTGTTGTTACTCTGCAAAATGGATATCTGCTTGTTGGTGGTCATAAAACTATCGGAAGTAATTGGTATCAGGCTTTAGTAATTAGATTAGACGAAAATCTTGAGATCATTTGGAGCAAGACTTTTGGTGGTTCTTCAGATGAATGGTTCAGCAATCTCTGTGAATTAAACGATGGATTTTTGTGTGTCGGCTCAACTGAAAGCTATGGTTCTGGCCAGGCTGATTTTTTGGTTGTCCATTTGTTTCAAAACGGCTATATAACTTGGTGGAAAGCGTTTGGTGGTCCTGGCTGGGAAAGAGCTATTGGAATTACCCAAGCAAAAGACGGAATTATGGTGGTTGGTCCTTCAAATTCTTTCACTAAATATAACTCAACTCTTCTCATCAAAGTAAATTCTCGAGGTCAAAAAATTTATCAAAAAACTATCGACCCCAGTGCAGATTTTATTGTAAAAGGTATTGTAAGCTCGAACAACAAAGATCTTTTTGTGATATACGGAGAAGTTTGGAATGATCAATTCAGAAAAGACTTAGCTTATCTAATTATTGACAACCAAGGTGAGATTCTCCAAAAAGAGATCATACAAATGAATAATGATCAGAACTTTTGTCAGATCTTACTTCTTTCAAATAGTAACTTTCTTGTTGTTGCAAGTACTGAAAATCCATATACATCAGATGATATTTTGTTGTTCTTGATCACCAGATGATGATGATTCTTTCAAGAACTCTTTACTGTGGTATTTTTGAATTCTAACGACGTTTCAAGGTTTTATGTAACAATATAATTGCATGGCTGTATTTTCTCTATTTTTTCGAATCTCAAAGATGAAACTGTGTTATTATGAAATCAACGCCGGCGGATGACCGCCAAAGTTTAGGAGGAATCAGTATGTTCAAAGGTACAGTTAAGTGGTTCGATTCAAAGAAGGGCTACGGTTTTATCACCAAGGAAGGTGGAGAGGACGTATTTGTACACTTCTCTGCAATTAAGAGTGATGGTTTCAAAACACTCAAGGAAGGTCAGAGAGTTCAGTTTGAAGTCCAGCAAGGAAATAAAGGGCCTCAAGCAGTCAATGTAGTTCCAATAAACTGAATCGAACACAATTGAAACGGAGCCGATCGGCTCCGTTTTTTATTAAAGCAACGTAGCGATCATCAGCGCTTTTATTGTATGTTTTCTGTTTTCTGCTTCATCCCAAACTCGACTCTGTTTTCCTTCTATGACCTCGAATGTAACTTCCTGTCCCTTTACAGCTGGAAGACAGTGTAAAAAGATGGTTTCCTTCTTGCCTGTTTTCTTCATCAAATTATCATTCACTTGGTATGGTCTGAGCAATCTCTCACGTTCTTGCTGTTTACTTTCTTCTCCCATCGATGCCCAGACATCTGTATAGATAACATCGGCACCTTCGACAGCCTTTTCTGGTTCTTCAATTATTTCAATTCTTGCCTCTGTTTCTTGAGCAACACCCAAGCAAGTCTTCAGCAGATTCTCTTCTGGTTTGAGTTCCCTTGGAGAACATATGACATAATGCATTCCCATCTTTGCACAACCTATCATAAGCGAATTTGCCATATTGTTTCTTCCATCACCCATGAAAACGAGTTTTATATTTTTCAATCTTCCAAAGGCTTCTTGAACTGTCATCAAATCAGCAAGAACTTGCGTTGGATGATATACATCAGTTAAACCATTGTATACAGGTACACCAGAATATTTTGCCAATGCTTCAACGGTCTCTTGTTTATAACCGCGGAACATTATTGCATCGACCATGCGTCCAAGTACTCTCGCTGTGTCTTCAATAGACTCTTTCGCTCCAAGTTGAATATCTTGAATCGACAGAAAAATCGGATGTCCACCTTCTTCTGCAAAGGCTGTCTCAAAAGCCAATCTCGTTCTTGTAGAACGTTTTTCAAAGATCATCGCCAACGTTTTGCCCAGAAATCTCCTGTGAGTCACCTTGGCTCTGTTTTCTCTCTTTACCTGTGCCGAGAGATCGAGTAAGAAGCCAATTTCTTCGGGTGTGTACTCGAGTAATGTTAACAACGATCTTCCTGTCAAATTGACTGCCATGTGCTTACCTCCCTCATTCATGAAATATTGCTATTTCATTCAAAGCTTTCCTTGGACGGTCTTTTCTTGGTTCCGCCGCGTATCCAATGGGAATCATCGCAACGCATCTTTGACCAGCGGGTAATTGTAAAATCTCTCCCACCTTTTTTTCATCAAATGCACCTACCCAACAAGTGTCTAATCCAAAATTTCTGGCAATTAACATGATATGAATAACAAGCGCTGCGGTATCCTGTATACAATACAACGTTCTACCTCTCTCACCATATCTGGACGCGCTTTCTTCTGGTACCATTATGACGCAAATGACCCAAGGAGCTTCCATCAAAAATAGTTGACCACCAGCAGCATCACTCAGATGTTTTCTCAGAGTAGCATTGTGCACGGCATGAATTCTCCATGGCTGTTTATTACCAGCACTTGGAGCATTTAGAGCAAGTTGCAAGATTTGTGTAACTGTGTCCTTGGGTACATCAGTTGATTCATAATGTCTTATACTCCTTCTCGTTTTAATTGCCTCGAGTAATTCCAACGACCTCACCCCCTCAGATTTTGATTATCTCATCAACTCGTGGGCCTGTAGAAATATGAGAAAACTTTACACCAATTTCCTTTTCGATCTTTGCCACGAATCTTTCAAACTCCTTTGAATGTAAAGTCTTCCAACCATCAAATATTTCATAAACTGGTTCTACTTGATCAATGAATTCAAGATTATCCAACTCTTCAAAGATTTTCCCGTTGATTTTGTATGCGACACAGATTGGAATTTTTTCATAACCTGAAAGAATATCAGCCTTTGTCAAAATAAGTGATGTACATCCACTTAATTCAACAGCGTATCTTAGTAAAACAAGATCAAGCCAGCCACATCTTCTTGGTCTGCCTGTTGTTGCACCATATTCTCCGCCGAGTTTACGAAGTCTTTCTCCTTCTTCCCCTCTTAATTCGGTGGGAAATGGTCCCTCACCTACTCTTGTAGTATATGCCTTCATAACACCATAAATTTGATCTATCTTAATTGGGTAGGCAAAACCAGCTTGTATACCAGTACTTGAACAATTTGTAGAAGTCACATATGGATAGGTGCCTACATCTACATCTAACAAGACCCCCTGGGTCCCTTCGAATAAAAGATCTTTGTCTTTCAGATTCTTCACAGCTTTGAGGCTGTCTATTAGAAGATCATGGATTTTGCTGTATCTTATCATCAGTTCTTCCAAGATCTTCTGCGCATTGACATCTACCTGCCAGATACGAGACAGTTCTTCTATGAGACCTTTGGCTTTTGAAGTATCTTCAAGGTCTTGTATCCTCAGACCACATCTAAGGGCACGATTTGCATACGACAAACCTATACCCCTTCTGGTTGTACCTATGGCAGCAAGACGCGATTTGTCTATCTTTTCATCAAGTTCTTTGTAAACAGGAATTACCACATGAGCTTGCTTGGAAATCCTGAGTAAAGATCTCGCATGTGGCAAAAATTGGTCAATTTGTTCAATTTCATCGATTAACACATCAAAATCCGTGGCAACCCCCGGTCCGATGTACATCATTTTCCGTTTTTTCAAATCTGCAGACGGCAAAAGGTGGTGTACGACTTTGAAATCCCCATAATCCACAGTATGACCGGCATTACTTCCTCCAGAGTATCTAATTACACAATCAAAATCTCTTGAAAGATATGTGACAATCTTCCCTTTTCCTTCATCGCCCCATTGAAGTCCTATCACTGCCGCTTTCACTGTATACACTCTCCTTCAAATCTTTTGTAAATCTCATCAACATGTTTTAAATAGTAATTTGGATCAAAAACAGATGCTATTTCTTCATCGGTGAGAATCTTGAGATTGTTTTTTGCCAGATTTTTGAGATCTTCCTTTGTCTGCCAGCACTTCAAAGATAAGGACTGAACAAGATCATATGCTTCGTTTCGGGAAAGCCCTTTGTCAATTAAGGTTAACATCAATCGTTGTGAATAGATCAAACCATGTGTTATATCAATGTTTTTGATCATGTTTTCCCTGTACACAACCAGATTTTCAAGCAAATACTGAGATTTGACTAACATATAATACAATGTCTGAGTTGCATCTGGCAGAATATATCGTTCAGCCGAAGAGTGTGAAATATCTCTTTCGTGCCACAATACGTTGTTCTCAATAGCAACCGAGACAAAAGACCTCATCATTCTGGAAAGTCCACATAATCTTTCGCAGAGCACCGGATTTTGTTTATGAGGCATGGCACTTGAACCTTTCTGCCCTTCTTTGAATGGCTCTTGGACTTCGAGTACCTCTGTTTTTTGCAAATGCCTTATCTCAGTTGCTATTCGCTCAATCCCACTGGCTATGAGTGCAAGAATCATAATTAGAAATGCGTGATGATCTCTGTTGACAATCTGACTCGATACAGGTGTAGGTTTTAAGCCAAGTCTTTCTAATGCGAGTTTTTCGATCTCTGGTGGCACATTTGCATAGTTGCCAACCGCTCCACTTATTTTACCGAAATTGATTTGTTCTCTTGTGAAAAGTAGTCTCTCGTAATTTCTCTTTGTTTCTGAGTACCAATTTAATACCTTCAAGCCAAAGGTTGTTGGCTCTGCGTGAACGCCATGTGTCCTGCCTATCGTTAAGGTATGTTTGTGTTCTAAGGCGAGTTTCCACAATGTTTTGAGTAATTCTTTCATTTGTTCCAAGAGTATATCGCAGGCTTCTACAAGTGTCATAGAGAGTGCAGTATCTATCACATCGGAGGAAGTCAAACCATAGTGAAAGAATCTGGCTTCAGGTCCCATCTTACTTGTTGCCATCTTCACGAAGGCTATGACTTCGTGGTCTGTCTGTTTTTCATATTCACCGAAGAGTTTCAGATCTATCACAGCGTTTTTTTCTGCCTGGTGTGTCATTCCTTGTGGTATGATTTTGGTTTTTTCATAAGCTTCCATTACTGCTAATTCAACTTTGAGCCATCTTTCAAGCGTCGCCTTTTGGTCCCATAGTTCTTTCATCGGTGAGAGAGCATACCTTTCCACCACAAGACTTCCTCCTCTCAAATAGATCACGTAAACCTATCAGAGCCACTACCAGAAAGATCAACCAAGATTTGTCTGCCAATTTTATTTTTACGACTTCAAAAAGTCCAAATCCCGTACAACCCCAGAATAAAATCCAAATGGGATACCAAAATTTCGTAGTGTATAAAAGGTCATATAAAACGCTGACAACTAAAGCAATATAAAATGGTGTAATTGAAATGATTTCACTGCCTCTGAGCTTAGGTAGTATCATCGCTGCTATTGTGAAAATCAATGTGATGGTGTGTAATATATCTGGCTTTCTGGATTTTCTTATGAAAAAATAAATCGATGTCGGAATCACAAAAGCCGTGAAGACTATCAAACTACGCATATCGAATTTCAACAAATACAATAAGATTATCGCAGCAACAGAAAACAACAGCTTTGCCATGATATCACATCTTTTCTGGTGCGCTTACACCTAACAGTGTTAATCCTTTTTTAAGCACTATCATCGTTGCATAAGATAGGTTGAGACGTGCGTTGGAAAGCTTGGGATTATCTCGATCGACTATGAGGCACTTGGTATAAAAACTGTGAAAATCATACGCGAGCTGTTCAAGGTACTGAGTCAATTTACTCGGCGATAGAGTTCGTACAACATCTTTAAGGGCATCTTCGAATGCATCTATTCTTTTTATCAAATCAAATTCTGATTTGTCAGACAAAAGTTCCACGTCTTCACCTTTTTTGAATTGAACCATTTTGGCTTTTGCTTGTTCGAAGAGACTACAGATTCTGGCATGTGCATATTGAACATAATACACAGGATTGTCTGAGGATCTTTCCTTTGCAAGATTCAGATCAAAAATCATGTGAGTATTTGGATCAATCATCGCAAAAAAGTACCTTGTGGCATCAACTCCGACTTCCTCTCGGAGCTCTTGCAAGGTTACAAATTCACCGGCTCTTGTTGACATCCTCACTATTTCTTCACCGCGTTTGAGTGTTACAAACTGGTGCAAGATCACATTGAAAAATCCGTCTTCTACTCCAAGGGCTTTCATTGCCGCCGCCATTCTTGGAATATGCCCATGATGATCACTGCCCCATATATCGTAGACTTTTGAGAATCCCCTCTTGTATTTGTTGTAGTGATATGCGATATCTGTTAGAAAATAAGTGAGACTTCCATCTTTTTTTATCAACACTTTATCATCTTCATCTACAAAATCGGAAACTTTGAACCACAGAGCCCCATCTTTCCAGTAAGAATGGCCTTTTTCTTCAAGGATTTTGAGAATGTGGTTCACTGTTCCATCTCTCACCAAGGATTTTTCAGAAAAGTAAACATCGAAAGAGCATCCAAGTTCTGAAAGATCGTGTTTCATATCTTGAAGAATATTTTCAACGGCATAATTTTCAAAAAATTGTGAGATCTCGTCATCCCACTTTTCTTTGTACTTGTCTTTTTGTTCTTCGACAAGCTTTTTGGCGATATCTATTAAGTACTGGCCGCGATAACCGTCTTCAGGAATGTCGACATCTTTTACACCAAGAATCTGGTTATATCGAACCCATAACGATCTTCCAAGTAGTTTTATTTGTCTTCCAGCATCGTTTATATACATCTCTCTTGTCACTTGATAGCCAAGTTCTCTAAAAACATTTGACAAAACATCGCCTATGACAAGCTGCCTTCCATGACCAACGGTGAATGGACCTGTTGGGTTAGCACTACCATATTCAAACTGGATCTTTTCTGATCCAATCTTATTCAAAGGATATTCATCAAGTTCTATTATCTTTGATAGTACCTTCAGCAGTGCTGATTTTTTCATGACAAAGTTCATGAAACCTGGCTTTGCGACATCGATCGATTCGAACAAATCGCTCTGCTTTAATTCCTCACGTAGCTGTTCAGCCAATTGCATTGGTGGTTTTTTGGCATATTTAGCACCTACCAACGCGGCATTTGTTGCAAAGTCCCCAAAACCTTCAGGTGCAATATCTACCTCGAAATTGTAGGCCTGATCAACAATTCTCTCAATTGCTTTTGCAAGTTCTGCTTTTAAAAGTTCTCTAAGCAAGAAAATCACCTCACAATGTCTTATTACGATTCATCTTATTTGTGACACTTGTTATTATTTCAAGGTCACTACCTGGATCATCTATAATGATTGCATAAAACAACTCTGCCTTTCTTTGGAAACCAAACTTCTTTTTACCATTCACTTTTTCAACCACAGGCCTCCAAGAACCACAGTTTATGTAAAACTTGTTTTGGCCATCGTGGGGAATAATTCTAAGACAATTATGATGAATATGCCCAAATATGACACCGTTGAGTTCTTCTATTTCAGGTTTTTGATCGCAATAGCCAAGTAGATCTTCCTTACCAAGTGATCTTTTACCCTTGAGCATTTGCTTAGCAACTTTGTAAAGATAATCTGTTTTTCTGAAGTTTCTGATCCTCATCGTTGCTCTTACCAAGAATGACCCCAGGTTCATTCCACCAACTCTGTTGAGAAAGAGTTTTGAAAAACAATGCAATACAGGAAAATTCTTTTTCATCCAAAATTTTGCCTCTGATGTTCTCATCATTTGTAAAAAGGTGCTGATCCACAATTCGAGTATATCAACTCCAAGGTCATAGACCTCGACAGCTCTGTCAAACCAGTGAAAGACATCTAAAGCTGGTCTTACGTTGTCGTAATCACGTGTCACCTCAAATGGTGCAAGTGCCTGTACATACTCATCGAAATAGAACATCATATATCTCGCTATGTAATCACCAAGCGGTGGAACAAGTGAATTGTTTTTCTTATCGTATCCAAATTTATTTATTATGTCAAATTGGTTTCCGTGAATGGCCAGAATCCCGGTATCTGGATTGTAATAATACGGTATGACCTGAACATTTAACAATTCAACCAATCTTTCTCGTAAGAGCCTGTTCGACAATAGATAATAATCATGGTTTCCAACAACGTAGAACACATTGTGGTTTTTCGCAAATTCCCTGAAAGCGTCAAAGACAAGGGGATGTTTTTTTGCTATGGCATCTATAACAGATCCATCGAGCTTTGTGCTGAGCTCATCGAATGGTACCAGTCCCATTTCCTTCACCGCACGACTTTCGAGTATCTCAAATCCATCTCCTACAATAATAATTTCAGCATCCGAATGCTGTGAGAAATCAACTATCAAATTTGAAAGTTCTGCATCGAACTCAAAGTCATCTTTTGCCGAACCGTCTCCAATATGCAAATCACTCAGGAAAAGTCTTTTCACCGATTTTCTACCTCGCAAATATTACGGCTATTGCGAAGAATATTTCCTTTGGTAATTATACACCGTGTTTTTAAACGGAAAATGTTGATAATCAAGAATCAGTTTTGAGAAGAGATTCATTTCCATCATGACATTGTGGTAAAATAATTTTGACAACTTAAATATATACAATGTGGTGATAGCGTGAATAAACCACGTAGCTTATTGGCTTATTTATTCAGGTATAGTTGGTTATTGGTTTCCATCTTCATCTTATCAATATTAGCTGCAGCTCTCACCTTTGATACTTATTACCGCTCAAGAGTGTCTAAGGATCTTTGTGCCTCAACCTTTAGAGCTGTGATTTGGTCATTGGATAATTGGATTGAGAATTTGAAATCATTCTATAGATTGGGTTCTCATTTTTTAGATGACTTTTTGGACAGGATCTATCTTTTTTTTGAAAGAGAACCAGATGCGACAGATCAACGAATTGAGGAAGAATTTCAAAAAATTCTTGGAACAAATGCTACACTGGCAAATTGGTATCTGATAAACCCACTCGGAATAATCGAAAGAACAAACTATGCAACAGATATAGGTGTAGATTTGACAGAAAAGGCCAGTTATTGGAAAAAGCTGCAATCTTTACGAGTATCTGAAAAACATTTTGATCCACTGACATACGAGGTTCGTACTGGAAATCCAAGGTTCTATTCTTATATCAAGTTATCGAATGGGTATCTCTTCGAACTGGGTTTTTCAATACCAAGAGAGCAATTAGATCAACTGGTTAAATTGCTTGATAACCTAAAAAGACAGTTTGTATTCATAACAGAAATATCAATTTACAACGAAAGTCTGGCGCCAGTTTTGCCGACATTTAAAGTCACAGATGTAGATAGAGAGTATTTTTTGAGGCTCGATAATCAGCCTTTTATTGTCAACAATATTGGTGAATGGAAGCAGGCTATTTATGGAAAATGGACTCCAAAAGATCTTCCGGTGGGCTTCAATATAAAGATTCAGATGGACCTTTCGACATTCTCTAGCTTCAAGAAACATTTACTCTGGGTCTTGAATATCACAATACTTGTAATAACGATGTTTTCTATATTGATTATTTATTTTACAACCAAAAAGATACAGCAAATGATCGATGGAGTAGTTAGCCACTTGACAAACTCATCCCAAATTGCACAAAAAACCGGTATACGCGAGATAGACTTTTTGGTAGAAAAATATGATGAACTGGTGAAGAATCTGAACGAGCAGCTCAAACTCAAAGAAGAATTTACTCTCATCTTAAAACATAATATTGAAGAACGAGACAAACTTCAGCAAAAACTTGAAAAACTCGCTTTGACCGATGAACTTACTGGTGTTTATAACAGGCGAGCCGCAATCAGCTTTCTTTCAGATTATCTCAAAGATTTGACTTCAAAACTCAGTGTGTGCTATTTTGATGTGGACCATCTTAAGCTTGTGAACGACAGACTTGGTCATTTATGTGGTGATAAACTCTTGAGTCATGTGGTAGACATCGTAAAAGAACATGTGAGAAGATCAGATTTAGTTGCGAGATTCGGGGGCGATGAATTTCTCATTATATTCCCTCATACTTCTAAAGAACAGGCGCAGTCTGTATTAGACAGAATAGTCCAAAATTTACAGAGGGAAAAACCAGAATGTTTAAAAAATTTTGATATTTCAATAAGTTATGGCTTAGTTGAGATTGATCCTGATAAACCTGCAGATGTTGATCAAATCATAAAGCTGGCAGATGAGAGGATGTACAACCAGAAAAAGGAAAAGCAGGGGCAAAGCCCCCACTCAAATTTTGAATCTCGCGAGCGCTTCGATCAATCTCCTTGACATCTCCATCAGTTGTTCGCTTGCTTCGCTAACTCTATGTGCACCATCAGTCTGTTCTTTTACCAATTCCAACATATGTTCAACTTGTTGCACGATACTGGTCACAGCCTTTGTTGCATTGTCCATTGCACTGGCCATTTCCTGAGTAGCTGCACTTTGTTCTTGTGCACTTGCAGCCGTCGATTCAACCATACTACCCATTGATTCTACCTCGGACAAAATGTCTTTTAATCGCTTACCTACAACAGATGCTTGTTCACTGGCTTCATCCACGACCTTTGCCGTTTGGTTGGTCTGTTCATCGGCATCTTTTGCGCTTTGTTGAATCTTTCGCAATATATTTGCTATATTTTCGGTGGCAGACTTACTCTGCTCTGCGAGCTTTCTTATCTCATCTGCAACAACTGCAAAGCCCCTACCTGCTTCACCAGCTCTTGCCGCTTCTATTGCTGCATTAAGTGCGAGTAGATTTGTCTGTTCTGCTATAGAATTTATCGTTTCAACAATTGTCGCGATATTCTTTGCGTCTTCAGTTAAACCTCCGACAGTCTTAGTTGTAAGATCTGCTCTCTCTTTTGCTCTGGCTACGATCTCAACGATTTTTTCTATGGCTTTTTCTCCTTCCTTTGCGGAGTTAGTAACTCTTTCTGCCCTTTCACTCAATTGCTGGGTTGATTTTGAAACATTTTGAGCACTTGCTGCTACTTCTTCCACACCAGAACTGACCTGTTGTATGGAGGCAGAAGCATTTTGTATGTTCTTATTTATCTCCTCTGCTCTTGATGAAAGCTTACTCGCTATGTCGCTACTCTGCTGTGCAATTTGTCCAAGTTCTTTGGAGAAGCTGTCTATTGTATTGGCAGAGTCTTTCACCGATCGCATAGATTCTCTCAATGAGACTGCCATTGAGCTAAGGGCTGATGCCATATGAGCTATCTCATCTTTACCCTTTGCCTGGAACTGGGTTGTTAAATCACCACCGCCGAATTGTTCAACGCCTTTCGCCAGAATTTTGATAGGTTTAGAGATCGTGTTTCCAACGATGAACGAGACGAGTACCACTATACCAATGATGACAGCTATGACGATTATCATAACTCTCAACAACGTATTTGCACGCGCCATAAGGTCACTTTCTGGAATCGACATGCCAAGTGTCCAATTAGGACTACCATTGATCGGTGTAAAAAATACAAATGCCTTACTTTTGTCAGGTAGAGTAATTAAACCTGATTCAGTCTGTCCTTGAATCATCTTTTTTCCAAGTTCTTCAAGACCTGAATAACCTTCCTTTGAACTGGCAAGAACATTCAATTTGAGTACGATATCTTTTTGTGGATGAGCAAGTACAAGACCTGTTCCATCCACAATCCAACCATAACCTACCTGCCCCATCTTTATCTGTGAAGTCATATCACTCAATTTATCCAAAGAGATCGTACCACCAAAGATACCTGCTACATTTCCATAGCTGTCGACAACTTTGTGTGCAATCATAAAAACGCTCTTTTTAGTCAAAGGTGATTGATGAACCTCCCCTATAAAAGTCGGTTGATTTTGTCCAACAATCTTTTTGAAAAATTCTCTATTCGTCGCATCAAATGAGACTATACTTGCACTATCTGTTTCCCACATCTGACCTTTGTAATCACAAACAAAATATGTATCAAACACATCTTTTCTGTCTTTGAGTTTTTCTGACAACTGCTGAGCAACCCAATAAGTAGCAGTCACAAGAAAGTCCATTGTACTACTCTGAGCAATGGCTTTCAATTCGAGTGATCTACCACTGATCCATTCACTCACCATTGCGGCATTTCCACGCACTACCTCGGCGCTCAGCTCTTTTGTCAATGGTAGAACCGTGTTTTGTGTCTGAAAATAAATAAATATTCCTAAAATAATAAGCAATGTGATTGTGCTTGTTAAGAACCAAAATAGTATTCTTGATCGTACAGATTTCATTCCATAATCCCTCCTTAAAGTACTCATCTCGTTATATTTTTACCATAATTCTATCACGATCTACACAAGTACTATTATGGCTAAAATCTCAAGATCTTGTTGCGAAGTATTTTCGATTGAATGAGTTTCACCAGGTGCTGTGAAACAAATATCACCTGCTTGTACAGGTATTGCATTGCCATTGTCATTGAAAAGACCCTTGCCAGAGAGCACATAGAAAATTTCAAATTCATTTTCATGTTTGTGTGTTCCAATGGATGATCCTGGTTTGATAGATAATTTTGCAAAAAGCCTTGACTTTCCAAAAAGAAATTGTTTTTCAACCAAATGAAGTATCTCAACTTCCCCCTTGCCATTACGCATGTTGGTGATTTTCTCTGTACGCATTGAGTGTGCATTTATAACCATGCGATCACCTCCAACTATGATTCCATACTCTTTAGAGAAATCAAGTGATTGGACTCTTCGAAAACTGAATTTGGGTTGATAATCGCCCACGGCTGAACTTATTGTGTATATTATACAGCAGATGAGTCGAACCAAGGAAAAAATCTCAGTAATTGATATGGCATTCAAAAATTTATGAAACAGATTGTTCGTAAAATCAATATATAAAAGACCTGTGGCAGTCTTCTAAAAGTTAGCTATAACAAAGTTCCGTTATAGCGATGAATAGCAAGATACATTGAGTTTTCTATACCAAAGTATCATCAGAAAGGCAAAAACAAGAAATTGTTACAAACAAAAAATCGTATACTATATAATGGAAGGCGCCAACCAGGATCCTGGGAAAATACCCCATCGTATATTGCCATAGGTCTAATCTTTCGCTTGATTGTAGATTCAACCAAAAGATATTAATAAAACTCTAACCTTTATAAAAGAAAACTATGTCAGGGACTATATACATAAGGATATTCTTAATCAAGATCAAGTTTTTTTAAAAGGATTGAGTTATCTAAAATTAGAGACTTATCTGAAACTCAAAATGAACACAAGAAAGAAACAAAAAGAAAGTCGACTTTTGGAAAATAAGGGAGACGATAAAGTCTCCCTTATTTTTTTGGTGAACTACTCCGCCTTTTAGAAGATGGAGACTCCTTGCTCGATAGATCATCCAAGCATCAGATGGACTATCATGAAGTACATTACAATCCCTGCAACATCAACTATAGTTGTCAACAAAGGACCAGCCATCAATGCCGGATCTATACGCACCAAACGCGCCAAAAATGGCAGAAAAGCACCTATGGTGTTTGCAAAAATTACGACAACTGTCAAAGCCAAGGAAACCGCAAAACCAACTTTTATAGAGGAACTAATCATCATTGATCTGAAAAACAAAGTCAAGCCAAGCAAAATTCCAAGGACAGAACCAATTAATATTTCACGCAATATGATCTTCCACCAATCTCTTGATTTTATCTCACCAAGTGCCATACCCCTTATGACAAGCGCTGAGATTTGTGAACCAATGTTACCGCCAGTGTCCATCATGGTCGGCATGAAGGCAGCAACTATTGGCAAAGATGCAAGGAAATGTTCGAATTTTGCTATTACATTTCCATTGATACTTTCAATCAAAAGTAGAGCCACAAGCCACGGCAATCTTTTGAAAATCAATTTCCATCCACTAACGTGAAGATAGGGTTCTTCCGTGGTAACAATAGAACTCATCTTTTGAATGTCTTCTGTCGCTTCTTCATCTATCACATCTACGATATCATCGATCGTAATTATTCCTATCAGACGTTGCTCACTGTCCACAACTGGTACAACAAACAAGTCATATTTTCTCATTATCTGAGCAACTTCTTCCTGATCTGTGGTTGCGTAGACAAAAACAGGTTCCGAATTCATGATTTGTTCAACCAAAGATGTTGGTTCTGCAAAAATTAAGTCCTGCAACTCTATGGTGCCAAGTAATTTTCTGGATTTATCTATCACAGGCATCAGATGAACCGTTTCTTTGTCCTTACCCTCCTTCCTGATCTTCTCCAAGGCCTCGCTGATGGTCATACCCAAGTGCAGTTCAAGACATTTTGGTGTTGTCAAACGGCCTGCAGAGTTCTCAGGATAGTTGAGCAAAGACAAAGTGATTTTTCTTTCTTCTGGAGTCAAATAAGAAAGCAGTTTGTTCACAACATTTGCTGGCATTTCTTCTAAGAGTTCTGCTCTATCATCTGGGTCCATTGAGGATATTATTTCTCTGAGTCTCTCTTCTTTGAATAGCTCGATCAACGCCATTTGATCATCGGTCTCAAGTTCACTAAAGACCAAAGCTGCCTGGTCTTTGGGAAGCAGACGAAACACAATTATTTTTTCATCTGGTGGAAGTTCTTCAATCATTTCAAGTATTTCGGCAGGTTCCTGTTGAGTTAATATCGTTTTCAGTGTTCTGAAATCTCCACTTTCAATAAATCTCTTGATGTCAACTTGGACTTTCACTTTCATCGAATCACCTCCTCGAGTATTTATGGCGGCAGACTAAAGGAACTACTGGTGCTTTCCAAAGCAACTCACCTCCTCAAAAATAGTCTTACATTGATATTTTACGCGCTGACGGGCAGTTGTGTTAAGAAAAATCTTTAAAAAACTCACACCGTGAAGTTACAATTATTCAATGATTTCAGATGCTGCCTTTCTCAAGCGATTCATGACAGAGAAGAGTATTCCTTTTGGTTCAAAACCAACAGCGATTGCCACCTTTGTTGCAACTGAATCTACAGTTCTGAGCACATGGAAAAGATTTTGAGCGATCGTGAATGGCTCTTTCAGAGTTCCAAGGACAATTGTCCTTCTACCATAGAACCTTGTAATCATCTCCTGCGGACAGATAACTGGCGCGTCTGGGTATTTCAAAAGTATTTCATCGAGTCTATTCTCATTTATGACAAGGATTAGTGGTTTCTCGGGAGCATAGTGCCTGTAAGCCATACCTGGTGAAAGTGGTCTAACAGGTTCGTTCACTTTTTTCAAAAGGAATTCGGGAATCTCGAGATTTGGTATGAGTTTTTGGATTTCTTCTATCGTGGCAGGACCTGGGCGCAAAAGGATAGGTCTCTCTCTTGAAAAATCCATGATAGTCGATTCTATTCCAAATGGAGTCTCTCCTCCATCAACAATCGCATCGACTAAGCCGTAAAGATCTTCTATCACATGCTCAGCTCTCGTCGGACTGGGTCTACCAGATAAATTCGCGCTTGGAGCTGCTATGGGTGTACCACTCAATTTCAATAATTTATATGCTACCGGATGACTTGGCATCCTGACTGCTACAGTTTCGAGTCCTCCTGTAACTTCCTTAGGGACAACAGGTTTTTTTCTAAATATGAGAGTTACTGGACCGGGCCAGAAAGTATCCATAACTGTTGAAGCCTTTTGGTAATCTTGATCTATAAGATCTTTCAGTTGTTCTCTGTCACATATATGAACAATTAAAGGATTATCTGCAGGTCTTTTTTTTATCTGAAAAATCTTCAGCACAGCCGAGATATTAAAACAGTCTGCCCCAAGGCCATAAACAGTTTCTGTGGGAAATGCAACTACACCACCTTCTCTTATCAAATCAGCAGCTTTACGAAGAACGTCTTCGGCTGGTTTGAGTGGATCTACTTTGATCAACATTGTCATTTTTCTCCCTCCAATCTTTACTTTACCATTACATGTGGTTTTTTCAACCGAAAGTGGTATAATCGAGCTGAAGTTTGTGAATTTATTAACAGGAGGTGGAACAGTTGCCGGATCTATGCACTACAGGCGAGCGTTTGTTCAAAGAGTTAGATGATTACATCAATTCCATTGGTGCAAAGCCAGACAAACTCATATCTGTTTTGCAAAAAGCTCAAGAATTGTTTGGTTATCTTTCAGTAGAAGTACAACAGCACATTGCCGACGCACTCGACATTCCAGTTTCTCAGGTCTATGGAGTTGTGACTTTCTATAACTTCTTTTCTACCAAACCGAAAGGAAAGGTACAAATCAAGGTTTGTTTGGGCACAGCTTGTTACGTTAAGGGTGGAGACAGAGTTTTGGAAAGGTTCTTGGAAGAACTTGGTACAAAACCAGAAGAGCCAACTAAAGATGGACAGTTTTCGATTCATCCCGTCAGATGTCTTGGTGCTTGTAGTATGGCACCGGTGGTTCTTGTGGGTGAAAAGGATTTCTACGGTAGAGTAAAACCCGATATGGTTCCAAGAATTATTGAGAAATATAAGGAGGTGAAGGAACAATGAGCAAAATAAAATCAATCGAAGATCTAATGAAGATCAAAGAGAAAGCAGTCAAGGAACTTCAATTGAGAGACACAGGTAAAAGGGGAAAGATAACGGTGGCAATGGGTACATGTGGTATAGCTGCTGGTGCTAAGGATACTCTCAAAGCCGTGGTTGAGGCTTTGAATGAAAACAACATCAATGATATTTCAGTTGTTCAATCAGGGTGCATGGGTTTATGTGAAGTTGAGCCGACCGTGGAAGTGAGATTAGAAGGGCAGGAACCAGTTGTTTATGGTCATGTGACTCCTGAAAATGCAAAGAGAATAGTGAAGTTACATATAATATCCAACCAAGTTGTCACAGATTTATTAGTTCGAAGAGGAGAAATCTAAGAAGAGGTGATCTGAGTGCCATTGGCAGCGACTACGATCTTGATCTGCGCAGGAGGTGCTTGCATTTCTGCAGGAGAAGAAACTGTGAAGCAAGCACTTGAAAAAGAGATACAAAAATATGCATTGAACGATGTTGTAAGAGTTGTAGAGACTGGTTGTATGGGAGCTTGCAGCTTGGGACCTTTGATGGTGATTTATCCTGAAGGAGTTTTCTACCAGAAATTGACACCGCAGGCTGCAAGGAAAATCGTTGAGGAACATTTGTTAAAAGGAAGGATCGTTAAAGAGTATCTCTACAAAATGCCAACGGGTGAAGTAATTCCTGAAGCTGTTGAAAAACTCCCATTTTTCGCAAAGCAAGTAAAAATCGCCACGCGAAATGTTGGTTATATAGATCCAATGAATATTGAAGAATACATAGCAAGAGACGGTTATTTTGCTCTGGGAAAGGTTTTAAAAGAAATGAGTCCAGAACAAGTTATTGAAGAAATCAAGAAGAGTGGTCTTCGTGGTAGAGGTGGAGCTGGCTTTCCAACGGGTCTCAAATGGGAATTGACCAGAAAGTCTAAGGGTGAGAGAAAATATATAGTCTGCAATGCTGATGAAGGTGACCCTGGAGCTTTCATGGATCGTTCCGTACTTGAAGGAGATCCACATACAATCCTTGAAGCGATGGCCATTGGTGGATATGCCATAGGTGCAAATCAAGGATACATATATGTCAGGGCAGAGTATCCATTGGCTATAGAAAGACTCAATATAGCAATCTCTCAGGCAAAAGAATTTGGTTTTCTTGGAGAAAACATCATGGGTAGTAATTTCAACTTCGATATTGAAATAAGGATCGGTGCAGGAGCATTCGTATGCGGCGAAGAAACTGCTTTGATTGCATCAATCGAGGGAAAACGAGGCCAACCTCGAGTTAAGCCACCATATCCCGCACAAAGTGGAGTGTGGGGATGTCCAACGGTCATAAATAACGTTGAGACTTTTGCTTGTATTCCGCCAATCATAATCAAAGGGGCAGACTGGTTTAAAAATATAGGTACAGAAAAATCACCTGGTACCAAAGTCTTTGCACTCGCCGGTAAGATAACCAATACAGGTCTGGTTGAGGTCCCAATGGGTATAACCCTGAAGGAACTTCTCTATGAAATAGGCGGAGGTTCATCAACTGGGAAGAAGATTAAAGCAGTACAAACTGGTGGACCAAGTGGTGGTTGTATACCCTCCGAATACTTTGACACACCAGTAGACTATGAATCTCTCCAGAAACTCGGTGCGATTATGGGTTCTGGTGGAATGATAGTAATGGACGAAGATGACTGTATGGTGGATGTTGCCAGGTTTTTCTTAGAATTCACCGTTGATGAATCCTGTGGAAAATGTACGCCATGTAGAGAAGGTACACGGCAAATGCTCAAAATTCTCAATAAAATAACATCTGGAGAAGGAACAGAGGAAGATCTCGAGGAGCTTGAACACTTGGCGAGTGTTATCAAAGATACATCTTTGTGTGGACTTGGCCAAACAGCCCCCAACCCAGTCTTGAGTACATTGAGATATTATCGGAAAGAATACGAGGCACATGTGAAGGAGAAGCGTTGTCCATCGCTTAAATGTAAGCAATTGATCAGGTATGTTATAGATGCAGCAAAATGTGTAGGATGTACTGCTTGTGCAAGAGTTTGTCCTGTAAATGCAATTTCTGGTGAAGTGAGAAAAGCACATCGAATCGATAACGAGATTTGTATAAGATGTGGCAGCTGTATCGAAGTTTGCAGATTTGGTGCTATAAGCAAGGTATCACCGTGAGAAGGGGGAGTTAGTTGTGATCGATCGCGAGAAGGTGGTTGCTCTTGTCGAGAAGGCAAAGTCCGAATCTTTAGAAGAAAGAGATATGCTGATCAACACACTCCACAAAATTCAGGATTATTTTGGAAATTATATACCCATCGAAGCTGCTGAAATAGTCGCCGAAGAACTTGATGTGCCAAAATCAAAAGTGTACGAAGTTTTGACCTTTTACACGATGTTCTCAACTAAACCCAGGGGCAAGTATGTGATTCGCGTTTGTGTGAACCTACCCTGTCATGTAACTGGTGGTAGAGAGGTAGTCCAAACTCTACAAGAGATACTTGGAATCAAACTTGGTGAAACCACCAAGGATGGTTTTTTCACACTCGAAACAACAAGTTGCTTAGGTTTGTGTGGTGTGGCACCTGTGATAATGATCAATGATCAGTATTACGGCGATCTCAACCCAAAGAAAGTCAGAGAATTAATCGAAAACCTCCGAAATGGAGGTGAAGTGCGATGAAACCCATTTTAGTACTTGTATCGGTTGATTCTAACAGCGTATTGCTCGGCGCAAGGCATTTTGTAAATTATCTTAAAGAATTGATTGTAAGATATAACCTTCAAGACACAGTCGATGTTTTGGAGACTGGCACGATGGGTGTTTATACACAAGGTGTTGTCATGGCAGTTTTTCCAGATGATATCTATTACTCAGTTCGTTCTACAGATGATATCCAAAAAATTGTAACCGAACACCTGTTAAAAGGAAGAACTGTTTTATCACTTGAGATACCAAGAGAAAGGCTGAAATTAGTTGTCGAAAAAGAAAAAATCAGTGCAGAAACAAGGATTGTCTTGAGAAATGTTGGTAATATTGACCCAAGAAATATAAATGAATATATAGCAAAAGATGGATATTTTGCACTCCACAAGGTTCTTTCCGAAATGAAGCCACAGCAAGTTCTTGAATGTGTAAAGGCTTCAGGGCTTCGTGGACGAGGTGGAGCGGGATTTCCAACTGGATTGAAATGGGAATTCACAGCCAAGGTTCAGGCTGATCAAAAATATGTGGTTTGCAATGCCGATGAAGGTGAACCTGGTACTTTCAAAGACAGATTGATAATGGAAGGAGATCCACACTCTGTAATTGAAGCAATGGTTATCTGTGGATATGCCGTTGGAGCTACTAAGGGGTATATATACATACGTGGTGAATATTATGGCTCGGTGGAAAATATTCAGAAAGCTATCAAAGATGCTTATGAATATGGTTTTCTTGGAAAAGACATAATGGGTAGCGGTTTTAATTTTGATCTGACGGTTAGGCTCGGTGCAGGAGCTTATATATGCGGTGAAGAAACAGCTTTACTCGAGTCAATCGAAGGAAAATCGGGGAGACCGAGACTGAAACCCCCATATCCTCCAACAAATGGATTATTCGGTAAGCCAACGGTGATCAACAATGTAGAAACTTTTGCCAATATTCCACCAATTATTTTGAATGGTCCAGAGTGGTTCAAATCCTTTGGAACTGCCGGTTCACCTGGAACAAAAGTTTATTCGTTAGTTGGCAATGTTGTCAGACGAGGCATTGTAGAAGTTCCAATGGGTACTACTGTTCGTGATTTGATTTACAGATTTGGTGGTGGATTGGTTGGAGGCAAGGATCTGTATATTGTTCAAACTGGAGGAACGGCTGGTACCTTCATAGGTGTGGATAAACTCGATGTACCTTTGGATTACGATTCGTTCAAAAATTATGGAGTCTCCATAGGTTCTGGTGTAATATTGGCCATGTCTGACGATGTTTGTCCTGTAGATGTTGCACTCAATACGATGCAATTCTTCGCACATGAATCGTGTGGTAAATGTACACCTTGCCGAGAAGGCACAAGACTCGCAGTACAAATCCTTGAAAAGATGAGCAAGGGACAAGGTGAGTTAGAAGATATTGAGACATTGAGACAGATAGCATATATCACTCAAGAAGCGTCTTTGTGTGGTCTTGGACAGAGTATCAATGTTCCTCTATTATCTATTGTTGAAAACTTCAGAGAAGATTTTCTCAAACACATAAAAACTTCTTCTTGTCCACACGGTGTGTGCAAGTTCGTCAAGATTCAGAAGTCAAAGACGAAGGTTTAACAAAACCCGAGTGCTCGGTCGCCTGATCGAGCACTCCTTCTATCATTAGAAAATCTCTAAAACTTTCGTTGAGTTGATAGACATAAGTGTTTGATTGTTTCTTTCTCGTCAGAACTCCCGATTTATGAAGTGATCTGACTATTGCACTTGAATCTTTCCCTCTTAATTCGTTCAGGGTTTGTATCGTAGAAGGACCGTTCAAGAGTATCGCTGCTACTATCTCCATTTGACTTGAAGAGAGTTTTGTATAGAAAGTCCTTACTACTTTGCTAATCACTGTTGAATATTCTGGTTTTGTGTAGAAACGATATACATCACCAACTTTTTTCAATTCCACGCCATGATCTTCGTTATTATATTCTTTAACGAGATCATCTAAAACCTTTGTGATGGTTTCTGCATCACTTTCAGTTATCTTTACGAGTCTTTCCAGAGTCATACCACGAGCAGCAAAAATCAAAGCTTCTACCACAGCCTTAAGATTCAAGGTCATTCCTCCTCAGGATGAGGTTACCATCGACTTCGAGAAAAAGAATTTTCTTGAAAAAAATCAATTCAAGAACCGCTAATAGATAGATTATCACTTGATAACGACTCTCACCTACCTTGAGAATATCATATAATGTGGTATCTCCGTTTTCTGCCAACAAATCAAGTACTCTGTTCATGGCTTGTTCAACCGTCATAGCCTGCCTTTTTATCTTGTAAACAGTTCTACGGATATTCAGTTCTTGCAAAGCAGCTTGAAGGACTTTATTCAGTTTCTCTTGTTCAATTTGCGGTAATGATGGTAATCTCACTAACTGTCTGGACCCGATATCTTTGATTCTCTCTTTGATTTGCTCACTGAGTTCTTTTATTTTTTCATAAGTCTCGATTCTTCTATAGAGATCTTCTTCTTGTTGAGTCAATTGCCTTGTTTCCTTCTCAGTCAATGAAGGAAGAATGTATTTGGATTTCATCTCCATTAACTGAGTTGCCATTGCAATGAAGTCAGAAGTAACGTTTAAATCAAGTTTTTTCATTTGCTCAACATATGCAACGAATTCATCAGCTAACTGAGAAATGGAAACTTGACGCACGCTTATCTTGCGTCTTTTGACAAGATAAAGCAACAGATCTAAAGGACCTTCAAACTCTTGTAATCGAAATACAAGTTCCAATAGACCACCTCAGAAGAGTAAATTCATTCTTTCTCTAACCAACTTCATGGTTTTTTGAGCAATCGATCTTGCTTTTTCGTTACCTTCAGCTATAACATCGTCCACATAGTGTGGATCTGAATCAATCGCACGGTATCTTTCCCAAATTGGTTCAAATTCTTGTTTCATATTTTTCAAAAGCAACTTTTTGCAATCTATGCATCCAATTTTTGCTTTGGTACAACCTTCAATAACCCATTCACTGTCTTGTTGGCTTATTCCGAAAGCTTTATGATAATCCCAAACAGGACATTTTTGTGGATCTCCAGGGTCTGTTTTCCTTTTTCGGGCTGGATCTGTCATCATGGGAAGTATTGCCTTTTCAAGTTCGGCATAATTGTTTTCAAGTGGCACTATGTTACCATAGCTTTTACTCATCTTCCTACCATCTGTGCCTGGTAATTTGGGTACGATGGATAGCAAAGACTGTGGTTCAGGAAAGGTCTCTCCGTATAGAAAATTGAATCTCCTTGCGATTTCTCTTGTGAGCTCGACATGGTAAACCTGATCTTCTCCAACTGGTACTCCATCGGCTAAATAGATCAATATATCAGCAGCCTGTAGCACTGGGTACAATAGAAAACCTGTATTTGAAAGATCTTTTTCAGAGAGTTGTTGTTTCATTTCCTTATATGTTGGTACTCTCTCGAGCCACGAAATAGGAACTATCATGGAAAACAAAAGTGCTAATTCGGAGTGTTCTTTTATCGCTGATTGCACGAATAATGTTGATTTTTCCGGATCAAGACCACAAGCAAGAAAAGATCTCATAACTTCCTTTGTATGAAAGCTCAACTCTTCAGTTTCATCATAAGAAGTTGTCAAGGCATGCCAATCAGCCACAAAATAGAAGCATTCATTTCCTTCATCTTGAAGTCTTTTCCAATTTCTCAGAGCTCCTACATAATTGCCTATGTGTGGCTTTCCAGTTGGCCTAACACCACTCAATATTCTCAAGTCATATCACCTCTGAAAGCATTTTTCGCAACTCTATTCATCAAAATAGATGTCGTCACGATTCCTACTCCACCAGGAACCGGTGTAACGTGTGCCTTTTCCTGCACACTTTTGTCTACATCACCAAATATTTTTCCATCGACTACATTTATCCCAACATCTATCACTACAGATCCATCGCAAACCATCTCTGGCGTCAAGAAACCAGCTTTACCAACGGCAACTACTATCACATCTGCTCTTTTGGTTATGCTCGGAATGTCTTTTGTTTTACTATGACACACTATAACAGTGGCACTTCTATCGCGTCTTAAGAGCATTATCGAAACGGGTAATCCAACTGTGGTGCTTCTTCCAATTATGACGACATTCTTACCTACCAAATTTGTAACTGAACTGAGAATTGTCACAACCGCCATCGCAGTACAGGGTGCAAAATCCTCTATACCATATGCAAGATATCCCAAATTCAACGGATTTCTTCCTTCGATATCCTTGTCAGCTTTTATCAATTCGGCTATTCTCATTTCATCAACTCCTGCTGGCAAGGGATGTGCTACGAAGATTCCATGAATGGATTTGTCCTGTGAGACTTTTATTAAAGATTTTTCAAGTAAAGAATTATCTTCAAGATCGATAATTTCAAAATCAATTCCAAGAGACTGCGCCTTTTTCTGTTGGCTTCGCAGATAAGAAATGGTACTTTGATCTGGTTTTACGGTAATGCTCACAAGTTTTGGCTTTACCAAGGATTTTTGCACAAAAGACAGAGTTTCACTATCTATAGATTGTGCTATCGATTTGCAATCGATCAGCATAAAGCCATCTCCTAAAACAGACCTGTGATATTTCCATTCTCATCGATATCTATGTTAACAGCATTCGGTTTTTTACCAAGTCCGGGCATTAACATGATCTCACCGCAAACTGCAACAACAAAACCTGCACCTGCTGACAATCTCAAGTCTCTTACAGTGAAGGAATAATCGTTAGGTGCACCGAGTTTTGATGGATCATCAGATAATGAATATTGAGTCTTTGCAACAATCACAGGCAAGGATGAAAAACCTTCTTTTGAAAATCTTTTGAGTGAATCCAGTGCATCTTTGGTATAAACAACTTCCTTTGCGCGGTAAATTTCCTTGGCAAGAATTTCTATCTTTTTCTCAATTGGTAAATCCCAGTTGTAAATAGGTTTGAACTTAGATTCATCTGCAATCTCAATAACCTTTCTTGCTAAGTCTATGGTTCCTTCACTTCCTTTCGCAAAAGCTTCATTCAATGAAACCTTCACTCCGAGTTTTTCAACATAATTTATCAAATGTTGTATTTCTTTTTCAGTATCGGTATTGAATCTGTTTACAGCTACAACGATTGGAAGGTTGTATTTTCTCATATTCTCTATGTGAATTTTAAGGTTTTCGATGCCTTTTGTGATAGCTTCTAAGTTTTCCACTTCAAGATCTTTTATTGAGACTCCCCCGTGATATTTGATGGCTCTGATCGTTGCAACGATCACCACCGCTGCTGGTTTGAGATCAGCAAGTTGCGCTACAAAATCGAAGAATTTTTCTGCACCAAGATCTGAACCGAATCCCGTCTCGGTGACAACATATTCTGATAATCCAAGCGCCATTTTTGTGGCGATTATGGAATTTGTTCCGTGAGCAATATTTGCAAATGGACCTCCATGAACTAAGGCTGGTGTGTTTTCAATTGTTTGTACCAAATTTGGATCGATAGCGTCTTTGAGTATAACAGCGGCTGCACCATCGGCACCAAGTTCACGAACAGTGATCGGTTTACCAGTCCTTGACCAGCCAATGACGATATCACCCAATCTTTTTTTGAGATCAATTATATCCTTAGACAAACACAGCACAGCCATTACTTCAGAAGCAGCCGTGATAACAAATTGATCTTGCCTTGGGTAACCGTTCGCATGGCCTCCGAGTCCAACAACAATCTCTCTCAAAGCCCTGTCGTTCATATCCATAGTTCTTGGCCAAGTTATACGAGTCAAGTCGATATCAAGCTCATTTCCAAAACGTATGTGAGCATCTATCATTGCAGAGATCAAATTATGTGCCGCTGAAACAGCATGTATATCCCCGGTGAAATGTAGATTTATGTCCTCCATTGGCAACACTTGTGAGTACCCACCACCTGCCGCTCCACCTTTTACACCGAAAACTGGACCTAACGAAGGTTCTCTCAAAGTGACAAAGGACTTGTATCCAAGTTTGTTTAAAGCCATTGATAGACCAATACTCGTCGTGGTTTTGCCTTCGCCGGCAGGAGTTGGGGTCATTGCAGTTACTATTATCAGTTTGCCTTTTTTAGAATTCAATGTATTCAAAAATTTGTGAGATATCTTGGCAATGTAATCTCCATAGTTTTTGAAATATTCTTTTGGTATCGAGAGATTTTTTGCTATATCCGAGATAGGTTTTAATTGAGCAGACCTTGCTATTTGCAAATCATTCAACATCCCCCTATACCTCCTTCAAATGAAGTATTTTGGTTCTGGTGCAAAAGACTTTGCTATCTTATCGAGTACACCATTTACAAATCGACTACTGTTTTCTGTTCCATATCTTTTTGCCAATTCTACAGCTTCATCGAGAGTAACTTCTATTGGCACATCCTTTTCATACAAAAGTTCATACGTTCCCAGTCTTAAGACACATCTGTCAACAGATGATAATCTTTCAAGATGCCAATTCTCAAGGCAAGCTGAAATTTTCTCATCGATCTGTGTCAGATTGTCATAAATCCCGCGCACATATCTTGCAACATCATCTTTAATGGAAACCTCTTTTTCATGTTCCATAATTTCTTTCAAAAGAGTCTCTACTGATTCATTCCGAAATTCATTTTGGAAAATCGTTTTGAAAACAGTATCTCTCATCTTGCTACGACGTGTTGTCACAGGGCATGATCACTCCTTTTCTTCTGTTCTCTGCTCTTCTCCTTCTTCGATATCTTCAATAGTTACATTCACTGCAACCACTTGTAACTCTGTCATTCTCTCGATATCCATTTTCACCCTCTCCATGATCTTTTGCCCTATCTCCACAAGGGGTTTACCAAATGGAACGCTTATTTTCAAGTTGATCGTTATATTATCTTCGGGAGAGCGATCGATTTCAAGTGATTTTCTGATCCTCTTTTGTTTTCTCTCATCTGCAATTTCAAGCGCAGAGAAAACACTTCTTAACGCGATTTCTCTTATTGCGTTGTCAGAAATGTCTATATTTCCCATCCCTTTTGTCTCCATTCTTGTCACCTCCTACGCACGTTCAACATACTCACCCGTTCTGGTGTCAACCTTTACAAATTCACCACTTTCGACGAAGAAAGGAACGGTAATTTTCAGACCTGTTTCCAAAGTAGCTGGTTTACCTCCTCCTGAGACGGTATCACCTTTGAAGGTCGGTTCAGTCTCAACAATTTTTAATACCACGACATTTGGCAACTGTATACCTATGGGTTTGTCTTCCAAAAACACTATACTGACTTCCAGATTCTCAATCAGATACCACTTTGCATCTTGAATATCATCTTCTGTGAGAGCATATTGTTCGTAATCGTCCAAGGTCATGAAGTGGTAGTGATCACCGTCACTGTATAGATACTGTGCTGCTCTAAAAGTCAAGTTTGCCTCGTCAACACGCTCTCCACTGCTAAAATTGGCTTCTTTGACCAAACCGGTTTTGACGCTCTTCAATCTCGTTCTGATGATACCTCTTCCCATTGCCATGTGATGTTTGTTCACATCGATAACACGATAAGGTTCTCCATCGACCATTATGACCATACCCTTTTTCAGATCACCAACTTCTACCACAGTTTCACCTCCGAATCAAATAACCATCAATTCCCTTGATAAATTTGTGAGTTTTTCAAGAGAATCTCTCTTTACCAAAACATCTTCTTCTATTCTAACCCCATACTTGCCTTCTATATAAATCCCCGGTTCTATCGTAACCACAGCAGATTCTGGCAGCAATTCCTCATTGGTAGAATTCACTCTTGGCGATTCATGAACTTCGAGGCCTATCCCATGTCCCAAGCCATGGCCGAAATACTGACCATAACCCTTTTGGATAATGTGATTCCTCGCAAGTGCATCAACAGATTTACCTTTCATCCTTGCACTTCCGCCATTTAAAGCCAAAGTTTGGGCTTCATAAACTGTTTGATAGATTTTCTTGAATTCGTCATCGGGTTTTCCAAAGAAAATTGTACGTGTTATGTCTGCACAATAACCGTTCACAACAGCTCCAAAATCAAAGGTGATCGGTTCACCAGGGAGTATTTTTTTGTGTGATGGTCTACCATGTGGTAAAGACGTTCTGGGACCACTGATCACTATCGTTTCGAAGGCAGTTCCATCAGCGCCGAATTTCTTCATGTTGTACTCAAATTCAGCCGCAATTTCTTTTTCAGTCACATTCTCTTTTATCGATTCTATTGTTTTCAGAAAAGCCTTCTCGCTGATTGAAATTGCCTTTCTAATATTCTCTATCTCTTGAGGTTCCTTAACTGATCTCATTGATTCCATTACTGAGTCTATGGGTATGAAGTTTGCCTTGATTTTTTCACTGATCTTGAGAAAAACATTGTGGCTGACTCTTTGAAACTCAAGACCTATCGTCTTGGGTTTGAATTCTTCAACCACGGTTTTTATGTTTTCAAATAAATCGCCATTTCTGTACTCGATCAATTGGAATTTTGTCTGCTGTTTTGCCTGCTCGAAATATCTCGAGTCGGTGATTATGAACTGCTTGTCCCTGTTCAATACTAAAATACTGAAAGAGCCAGTAAAACCAGAAAGATAATAAGTGGAAGGCTTAGAAGTATACTCTACATTATAAACGAGAGCCACATCAACACCAATTTGCTCAATTTTTTCAAAGAATCGATCCAATCTATTCAAACCTGTGCACCTCCTTTATCATTGTACAATAATCAGGGGAGGTATGCAAAACGGATCAAATTAAAATAATACAAATAGCAAAAAGGATAGTTGAACTCTTTCCCCGTGAAAAGTTTACGGATGATCCATTCAAGATACTGATATGTACAATTTTGAGTCAAAGGACACGTGATGAGAACACAGAGATAGCATGCCGAAAGCTTTTTTCAAGGTATTCTGATCCATTCACTCTTGCAAAAGCCAGTCCCGACCAACTCTACGAATTGATCAGGGTTTCTGGCATGTACAAACAAAAAGCCGAAAGAATAGTAATCGTATCAAGGATAATCGTTGAAAAATATCAAGGAAGGGTCCCATCAGATCTTGAAGAACTTTTAAAGTTACCTGGAGTTGGTCGGAAAACAGCGAATATAGTTTTGTACCATGGTTTTGACAAACCCGCATTAGCAGTCGACACACATGTACATCGAATATCTAATAGAATAGGATTTGTCACGACAAAAAATCCTGAAGAAACAGAGATAGAACTCAGTAGATTAATTCCAGCCGAACTTTGGGGACCACTTAATGGTTCGATGGTTGAGTTTGGAAGGAAGGTTTGTTTGCCGCGTGTACCATTATGTAATAAATGTTATTTCACAAAAGAATGTAACTTTTTCAAACAGAAAAACAGTAGTTTTACTTAGAGATTAGATTTCGCACGTTCGAAAAATTCATCTTCGCTATTCTTTCCAATTCTTTTAAACCATGGTTTTTTAAAAAATTCATGGCAAACTCGGTTGCTCTTTGCCCGGCTCCAAGCGGTATCTTCACATCGTACTGTCTTGAGACATTATCGATCCAGGACAAAAATTCTGCTCTTGCAATAATCGAAGCAGCTGCAACTGCTGGGTTTACTTCAGCTTTTTTAAAACCAAGGACTGTCAAATCATCACAAATCTCCAATTTTTCTTTCAGACCCTTTGCTCCAAAGTCGTCATAAATCGCAATGAATGATTTTTTCTTCGTAAGAACGTTTCTTATACAATGAGCATGCAGATCTTCTAATAGTTCATTCATATTCTCAACGTTGACAAGATCTTTTGGCTCTACGATTGCAATTGAATATTCACATGATGATTTTATTCTATTGGCCAAGTCCGAGATTTTTTTATCGCTCAATAATTTGCTATCCTTCAATTTTTTACCAAAGTTATCATATTCAACCTTACCAATGTAAACCGCAGCTACAACAAGAGGTCCAAAGATATCTCCTTTTCCTGATTCATCTGAACCTATTGCCGGTAAGATCATTTTAGGATCATCGGGAAGATTGTCGAGGACCTTTTTTTGAATCTCAAGGTCATCTTGCATCTCAAATATCCTTTCATCCAATTTGTTCAAGATATCGTTCAATTTCTGCAGGCAAGAAGATTTGATTTGTGATAGATCAATCGTTGTTTGACCATCTTTACGCCAATAAATCCTCAGATGTCCACAATTTTTTATACGAAATTGGATACCGTTTTGTATAATTTTTTCAGATTCTATTTTAAGGCCACTTTGCTGTATCTTTTGTTTGATTTGGTTCAAGTTTTTCACGGTTGTTCCATTATTTTTCTTGCAAAATCATAGCCGAATTCTTCTATTTTCTGTAAATCCTCATTTGTGGGACTACCATTGATATCAAAAACGCCCACGATCTGCCATTTGAGTGGTTCTATTATTTCTCTTATTCTTTTTGATGCACCACCACTCCAACCGTAACTTCCAAAAATTGCCGCTGTCTTGAACTGTACATGCTTTACACTTGCCATGTGAAGTACATCTGCCATTGGGGGGAAGAGAGATCCTTCATACGTTGGAGCTCCAATTACCACGCCTCTATTTTTCCAAAGTGATGCGAGTATGTAGCTCACATGTGTCTGAGTAACATTGAAGACATCAACTGCTATCCCCGATTTTGATATCCCATTGAGTAGAGAACTCATAATTCTCTCTGTGTTACCATACATTGAACCATAGAGCAAAGTCACACCTTTTTCAGCAGGAGAAGATGCATATTGTGCCCATTTTTTATATAAATCTACGACTATACCTGGGTTCTCTCTCCAGATCAAACCATGTGAAGGAGCAATGATTTGAACTGGCAGACTTGACAATTTTTCTATAGCCTTGAGAACAGGTGTACTGAAGGTAGCAACGATATTAGCATAATATCTGAGCATCTCCTTTATGTAGAAGTCCTTGTCTTTACATTCATCATCGAATAAAACACCTCTGAGCGCACCATAACCGCCGAAACCATCACAAGAAAACAACACCTTGTGAGTCACTTCGTATGTCATCATTGTTTCGGGCCAATGAACAAATGGCGTATAATAGAATTTCAAAAGTTTCTCTCCAATTCTCAATTCTTCCAAATCTTTCACTGGTTTGACATTCTCATCGATATGATAAAAAGCCTTGAGCATTTTCACTCCTTTTTCACTTATTAAGATAGTCGCATGTGGTGCGATCTTTTTCAAAACGGTGAGAATCCCTGTATGATCCGGTTCCATGTGATTTATCACTACATAATCTATCTTTGATACGGGTATGATCTGTTCAATTTGTTCAAAAAATTCATCCGTCTTGATCGATTTTGCGAGGTCGATTAGAACATTTTTTTCATCGACAAGGAGGTATGAATTGTATGAGACACCTTCCTCACCTATCGGCCAGAGTCCTTCAAAGAATTGAGTAAATCTGTCGTTCACTCCAACCCAATAGATACCGGGTTTGATCTGTACAGATCTCATGATAATACCCCCTTTGCTATATAAATGTTACCACGCAAACGAGAATTATAAAAGTGTGGTTGATTGTGTTGTGAGAGTTTAGTTTATGAATTAAATAGTTTCTGGTGTTTAGTTAAGACTTAGATCTGTTTTATTCGTTCAAGAAAATACAATTATATTCTTGACATGATTTTCTTATAATAAATCCTTGTACGCAGGTTAAAGTGAGGTGAGAGATATGTTCGAAGAATTGTTCTTGGGTGTATTCTCTTTAACTTTTGGAAATGTAATTATGATAATCATCGGGTTATTGCTCATTTACCTGGCTATCGCAAAGAAATATGAACCCGCTTTACTGCTACCAATAGGTTTTGGTACGATCTTGGTCAATATCCCATTATCATCAGCTATTGATCAATTACTCGAAGGAGTATTACACAGAGGGGTTCTCAGTATTTTCTTTGACATAGGTATTGCAACCGAGATTTTTCCTTTGTTGATATTCATTGCTGTTGGAGCTATGATTGACTTTACACCTTTACTTGAGAATCCCGTGATGTTTCTTTTTGGAGCTGCAGCACAGTTTGGTATATTTGGAACGATGGCTGTTGCAACATTGCTTGGATTTGATCTAAAAGAAGCAGCATCAATAGGAATAATTGGTGCTGCCGATGGACCAACATCTATCTATGTAGCTTCTCGTTTTGCAAGACACATGCTCGGACCAATCTCAGTCGCTGCCTATTCTTATATGTCCTTGGTTCCAATTATTCAACCACCAGTGATAAGAGCTTTGACATCCAAAGAGGAAAGATCTATAAGAATGCAACCCAAGGCACAGAAGATACCAAGAATGGTAAAAATAATATTTCCAATAACTATAACCGTTGTTGCGAGTATTTTGGCTCCCACCTCTGCTGCGTTGATAGGATTTTTGATGTTCGGGAATCTTTTGAGAGAATGCGGCGTTTTAGATAGTCTTTCAAAATCTGCGCAAAATGAGCTTGCCAATCTTGTTACGATCTTGCTCGGTCTCACTATTGCTTCTACGATGACCGCCGACAAGTTTCTAAAGCCACAAACACTTGTGATACTTGGCTTGGGATTGGTTGCTTTCATTTTCGATACAGCGGCTGGTGTATTATTTGCAAAGTTTTTAAATCTCTTTCTCAAGCAAAAAATCAATCCAATGCTCGGAGCTGCAGGGATTTCGGCATTTCCCATGTCGGCACGAGTCATACACAAGATGGGGTTAGAGGAAGATCCTATGAATTTTTTACTGATGTACGCCGCTGGTGCAAATACCGCCGGACAGATTGGCTCAGTACTGGCCGGTGGAATCCTGATAGCCCTTGTGGGAGGTAACGCGTTATGATGGAAACCTTTTTAACTGCTGTCAAGTTGGGAATTGTTGGATATCTTTTTTTGGTTGGTCTCTTACTCGTCCTTTTTGTTTTTGTGAAGATTTTTTTGAAAGCTTTTACAAAAATCAGAAAGTCAAAAACATAAAATGAATGTAGTAGAATTTTGTTGCATCAATCGAATGAAAGGGGGCTGATTTTGGTGAAGAAGATTTTTACAATCGTACTGATTTTGGCAACGATTCTGAGCTTTGCGACTAAGTTGACCATCTTGCACATCAATGACACACACGGACATGCCTGGAGTTTCAGTGAAACTAATAACCCAAATATCGGTGGTTTCGCTGCAATAGCAACAATTGTAGAAGAGGTTAGAAAAGAAGTAGAATCGCAAGGAGGACATGTGATCTTTTTACATGCTGGAGATATCAATACAGGTGTACCCGAGTCAGATCAATTAGATGCGGCTCCTGATATAGTCGCTTTGAATCTCATGAAACTCGATGCTGCAACCTTTGGAAACCACGAATTTGACAAACCAAAAACGACTCTCGCAAAGCAAATGGCACTTGCGAACTTCCCATTTGTATCAGCCAACTTCACAGATCCCGAAGGTGTTGTGAAAGCTAAATCCTACATAATTAAAGATTTTGGAGACTTGAAAGTTGCAATCTTTGGTCTCACAACAGAAGAAACTGCCATCCTTGAGCCGATCTATCTCAATGGCGCGACCTTTGCAAATGCCGTTCAGGTGAGTAAAGCCTTATTGCCAGAAATGAGAGCAAAGGCTGATGTGATCATCGCTTTGGCTCATTTGGGATGGGAACCCGAAGGGGAAGGTAAGACAACCAGCAAGCAATTGGCTCAGCTTGTAGATGGTATTGATGTGATAATCGACGGACATAGCCACACGAAATTCGAAAACGCTCAATTTGTGAACAACACAATTGTAGCTCAAGCATGGGAATGGGGAAAATACGTTGGAAGACTGGATCTCGATATCGAGAATGGAAAGATTGTTTCCTGGAATTGGAAACCGATACCTGTCAATCTTAAGAATTACAAAGGCAAAGACGCCGAAGGTAAAGATGTGTATGAATTTGTTGGTAAACCATATGAAGAAAACTTCTATGTAAAAACCGTTCTTAACTACTTCAAATCACTGGGAAGTGAAAAGCTCGATACAGTAATCGGTGAGACTAAAATACTACTCGACGGAGAAAGAACTAATGTCAGATCTAAAAGTACAAATCTCGCAAACATGATTTGTGATTCCATGATCTGGAAAGTAAACGCAGATATAGCACTCACAAATGGTGGTGGGATCCGAGCATCGATAAAACCAGGAAAGATCACAGTTAGAGATGTTCTAACGGTACTTCCTTTTGGAAACACGTTGTACGTGATCAAAATGACTGGCGAGCAGGTTATGAAAGTACTCGAGTATGCCGCAACAATCAAAGAAGGACAAGGCGCATTTTTGCAAACGGGCGGTTTGATCTGGAAGAGCGTCGGTGGTAAGGTAGTTGAAGCAAAGGTCAAAGGAGAGCCATTGGATCCTAGTAAAATATACACAGTGGTTACAAATGATTACATGGCACAAGGTGGAGACGGTTACACTATGTTGAAGGGTCTACCTGGATATAATACAGGATTTACAATGGACAGTGTCCTGGCACAATATATCCAACAAGTCTTGATGGGTACTGTGCAAGATTACGATTCCCAGCTCAGATATATCAGACAGTAAAAACAAATGATTAAAAAACTGGGAGGCTTAAAAACCTCCCAGTTTTATTTTATCTATTTTATCTTTGAACTTCTATATTATAATTAAATAAAATGACAGAAATCTTTAAATTGGGGGGAGATAAGAATTGGCTTTTTTTCAAAAACAACCTCTTATGAGAAAAGTTTTGTATTCGCTTATACCGATCTATGTTTTTTCATTTTATCTTTATGGGTTAAGGGTATTGTGGATTGGTTTTTTTGTGTTCGGTACTGGAATTTTTACAGAATATGTAATGGAAAAACAAAAAAAGAAACCAGTAAGTGAAGCTGTTTTGGTGACCTGTTCACTTTTGTTGTTATCTTTACCTCCATCAATTCCTTGGTGGATCGCCGTTATTGGTTCTTTCTTTGGAGTTTTCTTTGCCAAAGAGGTGTATGGAGGATTTGGAAGAAATATCTTCAATCCGGCGATTGTGGGAAGGTTATTCATCTATATATCTTTCCCCGTAGCCATGACAAGCAAATGGCTGTTGCCCAGAGTTGATGCATCGACATCGGCAACACCTCTTGATCTTCTTAGAAATGGACAGGATGTTGATTTGAAAAATCTCTTCTTGGGAATCAGACCAGGTTCTATTGGTGAAAGCTGTATACCTTTGATTATAGCCGCTGCGATTTACTTGGTACTTACTAAAACTGCAAGTTTTCGAATAATCATTTCCACCTTTTCTTCTGCAACAATCTTAACGGTCCTTTTGAAAATGACTGGGATAGGTCCTTCGCCTTTCGCAATGCTCTTGTCTGGAAGTTTTCTTTTCGTGACTGTTTTCATGGCTACAGATCCTGTCACAGCGCCAAAGAAAAAGATTTCCCAGTGGATCTATGGAGTCATCATTGGTGTTTGCACTGTATTGATAAGAAACTTCTCTCTGTTTTCGGAAGGAACGAGCTTTGGTGTTTTGATTGGTAATACATTTGCCTCACTTCTTGATGAAATATCATCAAAGAAGGTGAAACAGTGAACAAAGAAGGTAAGTTCTACACAATATTATTCAGTTTCATCACAACTTTTGTTTTTGTATTGTTACTGTCTTTGCTCAACGCATCGACAATTCAAAGAATTCAAGATAATGAACGTTTATTCAAAATCAAAGCGATCCTGAAGGCTTTCGGTGTCGAGTATAAAAATGACCAAGAGGCATTGTCAAATTTTGAAAAATATGTGAAAACCAAAAGAATTAACAATGTTGATCTCTACTATATAACCTCCGATGCACAAACTCTTTATGGTATTGTCTTCAATGGCAGTGGTTTGTGGAGTAATATATCAGGTTTTATCTCAACAGATGAAAATGTCGAGAAAATTGTAGGAATAGAATTCATCTCACAAGCCGAGACACCAGGACTCGGTGGTCGCATTGAAGAAGAATGGTTTAAAAATCAATTTCGGTCCGAAAAATTGGTCAACGGAACAATAACAATCCAGATTGGTGGTACTGGCGACTATGATCATGAAAATGGCAAGGTAGATGCTATCACCGGTGCAACACAGACATCCAAGTCCTTGGAGAGGATAATCAATGACCATTTGAGCATTCTACGTGATATTTTGGGGGTGCGACAATGAATGAATTCACAAAGATCTCCAAAAACAATTTGATAAAAGAGAACCAAATACTGATTCAAGTTCTTGGTATTTGTTCAACTCTTGCAGTAACGAATAATTTAAGAAATACCATGATAATGGCGATCGGTGTTACCTTGGTTACTGGGTTGTCTAATTTGACAGTTTCTTTTTTAAAAAAATATATACCCCGTAAAGTTAGGATGATGGTTGAAACCCTTATAATTGCATTTTATGTGATAATTGTCGATATCATACTGAGGGCTTACTTACCCGATGTAAGTAAAGCACTTGGACCATATGTTGGGCTGATTATCACCAACTGTATAATCATGGGCCGAGCTGAAGCATTTGCTCAAGCAAATACTCCATTGATTTCTCTTTGGGATGGTCTTACAGCTGGAGCTGGTTATGCATTAGTTTTGGTGATTGTGGCATTCATTCGTGAATTGCTTGGCTTTGGAACGATTTTCAACATCCGTATTATGCCAAAGAGTTTCACACCATGGACTATCATGGTTATGGCACCGAGCGCCTTTTTCATAGTCGCATTGCTCATGTGGGTGGCAAAGTCAATGTCTCTCAAGGCAGGTGGAAAGAAATGAATATCAATCCAGTTGTTCTTTTTTTCGCTTCAGTTTTCACGAGTAATATTTTGTTGACAAATTTCTTAGGTATGTGCTCTTATATTTCAATATCAAAAGATTTGAATTCGTCAAATGGTCTTGGCATGGCAGTCACTTTTGTAATGACAGTTACAACTGTTCTCAATTGGTTTGTTTATCACTACATCATAGTACCTTTTGGTTTGGATTATTTGAGATACATAATCTTTATAATTGTCATAGCTGCTGTGGTACAAATTTTGGAGATGGTGATCGATAGAATTTCACCCTCACTGTACATGACATTAGGGATCTTTTTGCCATTGATCACTGTGAACTGTGCAATACTTGGTGTGACACTTTTTATGCAACTGAGAAATTATTCATTGCTTCAATCTCTATTTTATGGACTTGGTTCAGGACTTGGTTGGTGGCTTGCAATAATTCTTTTGGCTGCGATAAGAAAGAAAATAGACAATGCACCGGCACCAGCAGGTTTGAAGGGAACAGGTCTTACATTCATAACAATTGGAATCATGGCAATGGCATTCATAGGCTTCTCTGGGATGATACGAGTTCAGTGAGGTGAAAAGATGTCACTCGTTTTGATAACGACATTAATTACTTCCGCAATTAGTGCGCTCTTAGCAGGTGCTATAGTATTGATCGATTCCTTTGTCAATAACTATGGGTTGGTTAAAATCACTATTAACAAAAGAAAGACCATCGAAGTCAAGGGTGGTTCGCCGCTCCTTTTTACTTTGGCATCCCAGGGAATATTCATACCCTCGGCTTGTGGGGGAAGAGGTAGTTGTGGGGTGTGCAAGGTGAAGGTTTTGACCGATGTTGGAGCGTATCTTCCCACTGAGACACCTTATATTTCAAAAGAACAAATGAAGGAAAATATCAGACTTTCTTGTCAAGTCAAGGTCAAGAAGAATCTTGAAATAGAGATTCCAGATGAACTTCTTTATGCTAAAAAATTCAAAGCCATTGTTGAAAAGATAAAGAATGTTACCTACGATATAAAAGAATTGACACTACAACTTATAGAACCACAGACGATTGATTTCAAGGCAGGACAGTATGTTCAATTATCGATACCACCATATGGCAAGATCGATCAGATCACTCAGAGGGCATATTCGATCTCTTCTGTTCCAAGTCAAAAAAATAAAATAGAGCTCCTGATAAGACTTGTACCTGGTGGTGCGGCAACCACTTATGTACACAATTACATGAAAGAGAAAGAGATAATCGAATTCACAGGACCATTTGGGGAATTTTACGTTCGTGAAACCGATGCTACAATGATCTGTGTTGCTGGTGGTTCTGGGATGGCACCAATAAAGTCAATAATCTTCGACTTGTATGAAAAAGGTACTAGCAATCGAGAGATATGGTATTTCTTTGGAGCAAGATCGTTGAAAGATCTTTTCTATGTTGATATGTTCAAAGATTTAGAAAAGAAATGGAATAATTTCCACTTTGTACCAGCTCTCTCGAATCCTCTTCCTGAAGATAACTGGAATGGTGAAACTGGATTGATAACAGATGTCTTGGATAAATATCTCAAAAATAAAATAGAAAAATCTAAACCAAAAGAAGGATATCTATGCGGTAGTCCAGGTATGATCAATGCCTGTATTCAAGTGATGAAGACCAATGGTATTCCAGAAGAAAAGATCTATTATGACAAATTCGCTTGATGGGGTGGTTGAATGAAAATGTCCCCGGAGTATGTCGAAGCTCAAAAAAATATGAAACCAGGTGTGATAAGTTCTGTTGGTTTTCTTGGCGATGATACACGCAATTTAGTTCAAATAATTGAAGAAGACGAGCGAATAATGAGTCAGTTGGGATTGGATTTTGAAAAAGTTGCAGCATGGATGAAAAAAATGATGAGCAAAGCAATAAAAGGGCTCGGAGAAACTGTGTTGATCGACGATAAATGGGAAGCGACTATTTATGAGGCGCGCGGTTTTATTCCATGTCCATTCAAAGATGGAATTTTCAGAAAAAGGTTAGTTCATGTAAGAAATACAGTGAACAATGCCCAAATCGATTTCAGTGAGTTGTCAATACACCTTTTGGAGAAACACCATTTCTTGCAAGGGAAAGGCTCACCTTTCAGAATAGAACCACATGTACTAAAACAGGTACTTGAATGATCTATCTTTCGGTAATGATCGTTCCCGGTATTCGCAGTTTTTTCTCAAGATTCGAGAAGACAAAAGACATAATCCAGACGATTGACAGATAAATAAGAGCGGTGAGCAAATAGACTTTGAAAAATTCAAAGTTTCTGCTGGCTATAAACTTTGCTTGTGCCATCATCTCTGGTGCACCGATTATATAAGCCATCGAGGTATATTTCAATAAATAAATGAACTCATTGGTCCAGGCTGGGATGACTCGCCTGAGTGCTTGTGGAAGGATTATGAATCTAACTGCTTGCCATTTTCTCATTCCTATAGATAGCGCTGCCTTCATCTGGCCTGAGCCGATTGATTGAATTGAGCCCCTTAAGTATTCCGCTTGATAAGCTGCGCTGTTTATAGAAAAGCCTATCAACGCCGCTAAAAGCGGTGTTAAGCGAATTCCATAGACTGGCAACCCATAGTAAAGTATGAAAAGTTGAACCAACATCGGTGTTCCACGTATTAATTCAATAAATCCTGTGCTAATTAGACTCACAAATCTGTTCCCATAGACTTTACATAGACATAATACAGTTCCCAAAATAAGACCAATGACTGCTGTGAAAACAGTCATATATAGAGTTACAACCAAACCATTGAGAAGTTTTGGCATCGAAACGAGTATTATCTGCCAAAAACTCATTTGATCTTTTCCTCTCCATACAACTCTGTGAGTTTTCTGAGAAATTGCCTTGTTCTGTCTTTTTGAGGATTGGTGAATATTGAAGATGGTGGACCTTGTTCGACGATGATTCCATTTTCCATAAAAATGATTTCGTCTGCAACTGTCCTTGCAAATCCAAGTTCGTGTGTAACAACCAACATGGTCATACCCGATTTTGCAAGGTCGGTCATCACCGAGAGAACTTCCCCGATGAGTTCAGGATCAAGTGCAGATGTTGGTTCGTCAAAGAGCATTAATTTTGGCCTCATTGCAAGCGCTCTTGCGATTGCTACGCGCTGTTTTTGTCCACCAGATAGTTGCGAAGGATAAAGTTCTGCTTTTTGTGAGAGGCCTACCTTAGATAATTGTTCTAACGCGATCTGTGTCGCTTCTTCTTTTGGTAACTTCTGAACTTTTATTAAACCAATTCTCACATTATCAAGAGCTGTTAAGTGATTGAACAAGTTGAAATCCTGAAAAACATATCCTATTTTTTGTCTCATTTTATGTGCATTGTGTGAAGTTATTTCCTCACCTTCGAGCCAAATTCTTCCATAATCTGGCTCGACCAATCTGTTTATACAAGCAAGCAATGTACTCTTGCCTGTACCACTTGGCCCTATTATGACCTTTGTTTCACCCTTTTTGAGTTCGAGTGAGATACCTTTTAAAATCTCATTCTTGCCATAACTTTTCTTGAGATCTTCAATCTTTAAAATGATCTGGATCAATGTGAAACCTCCTTGGTCTCAAAACCAGGTATTTGCATTTTCTTTTCTATATATCCCATTAATTTGTTTGCTGAAATAGTCATTACAAGATATATAGCTGCACAGGTGAGAAAGATAATCATTGGTTCATAGGTTGTCGAGATGATGTAACTCCCCTGTCTTAACAATTCAACTACCCCAAGCGCATAAGCCATAGATGAATCTTTCAGAACCACTGTGAATTCATTCGTCCAAGGAGCGATGGAGAACCTCAGCGCCTGTGGAAAAACTATGTATCTGAAACTTTCAAATGGCGTCATTCCAATCGATAGAGCGGCTAACGTCTGACCCTTTCCAACAGAGAGAATAGCCCCTCTGAAAATCTGAGATTGATAGGCAGAGCTTCTTATACCCAGACCGAGGACACACGATACGAATGGGGCAAATTTGATTCCAATCTCTGGGAGTCCGTAGAAAATCAACATCAATAGGACAAGAAGAGGGATACTTCTGAACGTTCTTTCATAAAGAGAACAAACAAAACGGGCAACACGGCCACCATAAACTTGAGCAAAACTCACTGGTACCGCGATCACAAAACCAAGTCCAAGACCAAGAATTGTCAATTCAACAGTGACCAATGTGCCCTTGAGAAGAACAGGTAAAGAGCTGACGATTAATGATAGTTTTTCTACTGTTCAACCCCCCACTTGCTAAAAATACTTGTCAATCAATTCTGCCATTTTTCCTGTTTCATTCAAAATCTTGATAGCACTGTTGATTTTGTCCAGTAATTCTTTATTCCCCTTCTTTACAGCTATTCCATACTGTTCCCCCGTAACAATGATACCCACAACCTTGACGGGTCTTATAACTGCAAACCTGTTAGCAACTGGGGAATCTAAAACAATCGCGTCTATGTTCCCGTTCAAAAGATCACTGAGAGCGAGTACAAAAGTATCATATCTCTTGAGATTTTTCTCTGGAAGTAAACCTTTACCTACTAAATTATCAGTACACCACAAATCTCCAGTTGTACCAGTTTGAACACCTATTCTACCTTTCTGATACAAGATGGTTATTGTCAAATCACTGTCAGCTTTCACAATGATACTCTGATCTGCTGTCCAGTATGGTATTGAAAAATCCACTACTTGTTTACGTTCATCGGTTATCGTCATGGCTGCAGCAACTACATCAACCTGGCCTGCTCTCAATGCTGGTATTAAAGAATCAAAACTCATATCAACAAACTTCAGTTCGAAATCAGCCAATTTTGCAATTTCACGCATCAAATCCATATCAAAACCCACAAATTGTCCGTTTTCGATATACTCAAAAGGTGGAAAATCAGCACTGGTTCCAAGGGTTACAGTTTTTGCATAAACAAAACTAACCACTAAAAGTAAAAAGATCATAATACATTTGGTTAATTTCATTCAATCCCTCCCTTCAAAACTACATTATACTATAACACCAAGATCGTTTTCAATTCATAATTGCTTTGCATACTTAGTAAACCACAAAGAAAAAAGAAAACTAAAAAGAATCACACCAGACAATAAAAAATATCCATAAAAACTGAAGGTCTGTTTATCAAACGGTTGTATCTTCAAAAGCGATGCTACTACCAAGCCGAAAACGAAATTTTTGGTTTGATTAGGAAATCTCTCATACAGATATTTCATAAACAATGTGCAAGCAGCTATACCAAATACAACACCTACACCAAACGGAATTAGAACAGCAAAATTCAGAGCGCTAACTGCGTTTATTATATCTTTATATACCCCAAAGATGAGCATAACAAGAGAACCACTCAAACCTGGCATAACCATAGCAAATGCCGCAACAAAACCTGCAATTGGTAGAAAGATACCAGACACCTTGAATGAAAATTTGATATTTTCAACAAAGACAAAAAGAAAAATTCCAACAAAGATATAACCGAATTTAATTTTACCAAGGCTCTTGAACAAAAAAGGAATCGTACCAAGAACAAGCCCAAAAAATGCGGCATAGGTAAACCCCGTAGCTTTATCCAATGCCAAGCTCATCAGTTTTGAACCCATTAAGAGTGCGCTTAAAAGCCCTATGCCGACCATTATGATAAATCTAAATTGTTCTTTATTCAACTTGAATCTAACCGTATCAGCAATAGTTCTTATCAATTTTTCATAGATTCCAAGTACAACGGCGATCGTCCCACCGCTGATTCCAGGTACAAGATTTGCTAAACCAATCAATATTCCTGAGACTACCTCTCTCATAGTTCTAATTAATCCCTCCTTGCAAATTCTACACTCAATTTGTGTATCAATGAATATCGATTTTTTGCATAGCTCAAAGAAATCATTGAGAATATTTAAAAATATTTGTAAACTTGACTTGCCTTTGAAATGAGCGTAAAATAATGTACGTACCTTTGCTTGGAGGTGAAAGCCATAGTCCCAAAATACAAACTAATTGAACAGTCCTTAATAAAGGAACTTAAATCAGGAAGATATTCTTTAGGTGTCAAGTTGCCAACGGAAAAAGAACTGATGGAGAAATTTGACGCAAGTAGAGAAACTGTGAGAAAGGCCCTCGATAGACTTGCTGTGAAGGGATTCATCGTTCGAAAACCTGGCGTTGGAACATTTGTAAATGCTGAAAGAGAAAATCAAACTGTGGGAATAATCGTTCAACAAATAACCAGTTATATCTTTCCCTATGTTGTTCTTGGGGCAGAGGACTACTTGTTTAGAAATGGATACAAAATGTTGTTAGGAAACGCTTCGGAAGATCCAAATAAAGAAAGACAAATAATAACAGAATGGGTAGAATCTGGCGTAACTGGTTTGATAATAGATCCAGTGTGCAGTGCAACGAAAAGATCGAACAAAGATTATGTGGAGACACTGGTAAAAGAAGGTATAAAGGTTGTCTTGGTCCACAGTAATTGGAAAATAGATGGTGCAGGTAGTGTCACTCTGGATGATGCATATGGTGGTGCAAAAGCCGCTGAAATTTTTCACCAATTCGGCCATAAAAGAGTTGCAGTTCTTTACAAGTCTATACATCTACCGAGTGTTGTGAGAGCTTCAAGTTTTATCGATTGCGCAAAACAACTTGGTTTTGAAAAAATTTATGAGAAATCATTCAACGTCTCTGAATTTACTGGAGCTCCGATGCAAAGTGCATATGAACTTCTGAATATGCCTAAACAGTTGCGACCAACGGCCATTTTTTGTTATAACGATGCCACAGCCTTGCAAGTTCAATTGGTGGCAAAAAGACTTGGGTTGAACATACCAGATGACATATCCGTGATTGGTTTCGATGATGCACCCATAGGTGATTTCAGAGAAATGCTCACAACCTTTGCCCATCCAAAGGAAGATGTGGGAAGAAAAGCCGTGGAAATCTTGTTGGGAATGCTGCATGGTCAGAAGTCCGAAAGGTATGTAATGCAACCTGAATTGATAGAAAGAAGTTCTGTTTGTAGTCCTAAGACCACTTGAATGGGGTGATCATATGTATGAAATGGAAAAGCAGTTACTTTACGAAGCTCATTTGACACTTGAAAAATATGATTTAGTTGCTTATACAAGTGGAAATGTGAGTTTGAGAATTAAAGATCATGTGATAATCAAGCCTTCTGGTGTGGCATATTCAGTTTTGAAGCCTTCTGACATGATTATTGTAGATCTGTATGGCAATGTCATAGAAGGAAATATGAAACCATCTGTTGATACTGCAACCCACTTGTATTTATACAGAAATATAGAATGGGCAAAATCCATCATACACACACATTCTACCTTTGCAACTGTTTTTGCAGTACGCGAAAAATGCATACCAGTTTTGTGCACAGCGCACGCAGATGTTTTTGGCGAAGAGATCCCAGTTACAGAATATGCCCCAGTGGGATCTGAAGCAATTGGTAAAGCTGTGCTAAAAGTGATCGGAAAATCTGGAACAGTTTTACTCAGAAAACATGGAGTAATAGTGGTGGGTAAATCCTTAGATGACGCCGTGAAAAAGGCGGTGTTTCTGGAAGAAATATCAAAGATGAGTTATTTTGCAATGGCAAATCATCATGTAGAACCTTTAGACCCTTCCGAAGTTGACAGATTGAACAAACAATACCACACAAAATATGGACAGGCAAATAACTTATAGAGAAGAGTTTCTGTGTTTTCATTTGCCTTTTCTGAAAACAGCAAAATTCCCGTTGAGATTTTCCTGATATGAAAGATAAGTCGTCAATTTGATGAATTCAGTTCAAATATACAACACAATTAAGAACATTTGTGTGACATTTTCTTGTTCGATCAGAAGATTATTCAAGAGAAATAGAGAAAATGAAAGAAATCAAACGAAATAATAAAATATCTACTAATGTTTTGCCTTTTTATGTCATACACATCTGTTTTTAGCATTTGAGCATAATCTTGCAGCTGTGTATAATTGTCATGATAATGTACGTACAAATAACACTCTTCTAAACGCCGCGATTTTTGTTGTGTTCTTCAGTGGAAATAGTTGATCAATCATTTCATTGTGTTGAACACAAAAAATCTAAGGGGGAGGTGTTATCATGAAAAAAGTTTTGCTTTTTATCTTGATAGTGTTGAGTGCACTTGTCTTTGCAGAGATCACCGTAAGTGTAGTTGCATGTTCCGATAATGCCGATTCATTAAAATGGTTGGCAGAAGAATTCATGAAGAAAAACCCAGATATCAAAGTTGAAGTCACCACACTGTCTTGGGAAGTACTGTATCCAAGAATTCTCGCAGATATAAGTGCAAAATCCGGTGCCTTTGACGTCTTCAACTGGGATGTCATGACAGCAGGGGCAGTCAGCCAAGGTTGTGTAGATCTGTTTGAATTCATTAAGCAAAATCCAGATCTCGTGGATCCAAATTATGATATGGATGATTTATTGCCACTCGCGAAGAATCTGGGCATTTGGGATGGTAAGCTCGTTGGCTTTCCGTATTTCAACAACACTATGTTGTTTTACTACCGAAAAGATCTCTTTGAAAACCCAAAGTACAAAGAAGAGTTTGAAAAAATGTTTGGCAGACCGTTAAGAGTTCCAACCACTTGGGCAGAAGCTGTGGACGTTGCAAGATTTTTCACAAAATCTTATAACAAAAATTCTCCAACACAATATGGTATAGCCTTGATGTTCCCAACAACACATACAATGTTCTATATGTATTTGATTTTCTTTGGACCGTACAGAAGAAGTGTCGAAGGTTTAAATCGTTTTGGACCAGTCGATCTTGACTATGGAGATTATTTCACTGCCGACAAAAAACCTGCGTTTGCAAGTGATTTAGGCTTAAAAGCATTTGAAGATATGAAGGCTCTCATGCCGTATTCACCGGACCCACTTGGATCAGATTATGGAGAAACACTTGAGTACTTTGCAAAAGGTGTAGTTGCGATGGTACCACAATGGACTAATCCATATCTACAATTTAAATCTTCACCAGCATTGCAGCCAGCAGATGAAAAGATCGGTATCGCACCAATGCCAGGACGTTCTGTGGCTGGTAACTGGGCTCTTGGCATAAATAAATTCATCTCACCTGAAAAACAAAGAGCCGCTTTCAAATTCATTCAGTTTGCCACATCAAAATGGGCAGATAAAGAAAAGCTCATCAGATTCGCAATCGCTCCTGTGAGAAAATCCACCCTTGAAGATATAGAAGCACAAAAGGCTATACCATGGGTAAAAGTTCTTCCATCGATTTATGCCGATGAAACATTCAGGCCCAGAATACCAGAAGAACCAAGACTTGAGGATATCAGTAACATTAATTTTGCAAAAATCCTTTCTGGTGAACTTCCTCTAACGCTTGACACACTAAATAAGCTGGCAGCCGAGTGGGAAAAAGTCCTTGCAAAGTGAATGTGAACTTGGGGTAGGCAGCAAGTGCCTACCCTTTATATTCTTTTTCCTTTCAAGGAGGGGACGAAGTTGATGACAGCGCGCAGAAAAACTGGTCTGTTCATGGTATTGCCAGCTATTATTCTTTTTCTCGTTATGACTATTTATCCCTTTGTATATATGATCTACAATTCCTTCACAAATCTTGATCTTTCAAAAGCTGGCACAGGTCAATTCATCGGGTTTAAAAATTACACAGACATTATCCGTGATCAACTCGCTCTTTCTTCAATAGAATTCACTGCTTTAATGGTTTTGATAGCTGTTCCAGTAGAGATGGTTCTGGGTCTGGGGCTTTCTTACTTGATTCGCGGCTTATTTGCCGAGAAAACTTTGAGATCATTGTTCTTGATTCCCATGATGGTACCTGCGGCAGTCGGAGGTTTTGGTTGGAAAATGTTGTTCAACTTCATATTTGGTCCTATAAACTACTTTCTAAGTCTCTTTGGGCTACAACCAATCGAATGGTTTGGCAAAATCAACAGCGCTCGCACAGCAGTGATGATCGTCGAAATCTGGCAGTGGACACCTTTTGTATTTCTTATATTGTACGCCGCTTTGCAAGCCCTGCCAAAAGACATACTTGACGCTGGAAAAGTTGATGGTGCAAGTGGATGGAGGTTGTTTTTACACATTGAACTACCACTCCTAAGGCCCATACTTTATGTAACTTTATTACTGAGAGTGATAGATGTTTTGAGAACTTTTGATAGTGTTTATATGACAACCTATGGTGGTCCGGGTTCGGCAACTTCAACGTGGAGTTTTTACGCTTACAAAGTAACTGTCTCGTATGGTTGGAACATAGGATACGGTTCAGCGCTTTGCGTAATTCTTGTCATTGTCAGTGGTATTTTGATAAATACTTTAACAAAAATTCTGAACATAGGTAGAGAACTTGGACTTTCCAAGGAGTGATCGGTGTGAGTCGAAAAAGAATTATCCAAGTTGTAAGATTTTGTGTGGCATTGATTGTTCTTGCAATTTTTCTGTTTCCCATATACTGGCTTGTTATAACTGCATTTAAGCAAGAATCTGAATGGTTCACAGCACCCCCTACATTCTGGCCATCGAAATTCACATTGTCGAATTTCCTTGGCACTGGTTCAACTACTTTTGGTACTACAACAACATCAATAGCAGGTATAATTCCTTTTCTGCGTAACAGCGTTGTAGTTGCCACTACAACTTCTTTAGTATCAACTATTATTGCAGCATTTGCTGCCTATGCAATTTCCAGAACAAAGATAGGTGGTACAGGCCTTGCTGGTTGGTTCATTTCAATGAGATTCTTACCGCCTATAGCGAGTGCTATACCCCTGTATGTTATCTTTTCAAAGATTTCACTCCTGAACACTTGGTGGGCACTCATCCTTCCTTATCTTGTACCAACTACTGCTCTTTCAATCTGGTTGTTGATATCCTTCTTCAACGAAATCCCTCAGGAAATTGAAGAGGCTGCTTACATAGATGGAGCATCGCGAACAAAAGCATTTCTGCAGGTAGTCTTACCTTTGAGCGCACCCGGTCTTGCCGCCGCGGCAATTTTGGCTTTCATACAGAGCTGGGGAGAATTCTTGCTCGCACTCGTACTGACAAGTAACGCTTCAGCCCAAACCTTACCCGTTTACCTTGGCAGATACATAACTGGCTGGCGAGTTGCCTGGGGACCTCTCTCCGCTGCAGGATTGGTTACAATGTTACCAGTTATAATCTTTGCCCTTATAACGCAACGCTATTTGATTAGAGGATTAACTCTCGGTGCGGTAAAATAGGCTCAATTTGAACTATTCAAAAATAACTACAATCAGTCCTTTTCACATTAACGTATAGTAAAAACTAAAGCAATCACGAGTAAAAACAAGTAACCTGGATCATATCAATAAAGAATCGCTTATTTTGAATTATTTTTACTAAAATCCATTTTATACTGGATTTGACTGGTAAAACAGTATTAATGTAGAGTCATATATGTACGTACGTATTCTCTCAAGATCCGCGCGGATTTTTAGGTTCTTTTGCATATTTTTCAACTATTTATTTTGATATGTACATTTTATACAGACTCAAAAGTGTAGTGAGGGGAATGTTAGAACACAGAGAGGAGGGATAAAATCCATGAGAGTTCTGAGAAATCTTTTCATCTTTGTTATGTTATTAGCACTTGCGACTGGAATATTCGGGGCTAAGGTTATCGAATTAACGTTTACCTTCTGGGGAACTGATCTTGAAGCACAGGTTGTCAACGAAGCTTGTACAAAATTCAATAAATCGCACCCTAATATTAAAGTAGTACCAATGCACATTCCCGCAAACTATATTGAAAAACTCACGGCTATGATCGCAGGTGGTACACCACCACACATAGGATATTTATACGAGCCAAATGTTTTGGACTGGGCTTCTAAGGGTATTCTTTACGATTTAACAGAAGCAATTAAACAGGACACCCTTCTTTCAAACAAACTAACAGAGTTATACTGGAAATACGATCAGGGAAAGAAAATAGCAGGTATCACGGTTGCCGCAGAATTTATGATCACATACTACAACAAAGATTTGTTTGACAAGGCAAAAGTTCCATATCCACCAACAAAACCAGAGGAATGGACATGGGACAAATTTGTTGAGACTGCCAAGAAGTTGACATTTGACAACAAAGGTAGAAGACCTACTGACCCAGGATTTGACCCCGATAATATTGTACAGTATGGAGCAGTTATACCATTATGGTGGTGCCCGTTGATACCATTGATTTGGTCCAATGGTGGAGACATCGCAGATGAGACTGGAACAAAACCGATGATAAACTCTCCCGAAACTATGGAAGCTCTTCAAAAGATTTATGATCTTATCTATAAAGATCATGCTGCTGCCCCACCAACTGTGTCCGATGCGTTTCCAAGCACAAACATAGCTTTACAAACTGGCCAGGTAGCAATGGTGATCGATGGACAATGGTCAATGCAAGAAGCAGGAGAAATGGTTAAAGAAGGGTCACTCAAACTCGGTTTAGCGCCACTCCCATATTTCAAGAAGCCTGTTACTGGTGTAATCGGTACTCCCATAGTTATCTTCAAAGATGCCGTGAAAAGTCCTGAAGTCCTTCAAGCAGCTTTGGAGTTTCATAAGTTCATTCAAGACCCTGAGAATGTTTTACCGCTTATAAGATGCGGTTTGTGGCAACCCACGACTATCGAGTGGTATACGAAAGAAGAATATATCAAAAAATGGATGGATCCAAAAATACATCCATCTGAGTACAAGGCAGCTGTTATTGACTATTATCCTTATGCAAGAAAATACCCAGTGGCATATTTGAAAAATTCCGCGGAGATCAACACGATTTTTGGTCAGGAAATGACAAGAATCTTCTATGGAAATGAAGATATCCAAAAAGTGTGCAATGAAGCCGCTGAAAAATTAAAACCACTACTCGTCGGAAGGTATGATAAGTAATCGGTGTTACTATTTATTCCATTTCAAATTGAAAGGTAGGTGGGTAATGTGAAGTTGAGGTTTGTCATGATAGTTATGTTAATTTTCACGATACTGGTCTCGGCAAAGGTTATTGAATTGAAGTTTGCCTTTTGGGGAGATGAACTCGAGGCAAAAATCGTGACGCAAGCCTGTGAAAAATTCAACCAACTTCATCCTAATATCAAAGTCATACCGATGCACATTCCACAGTATTTGGAGAAACTCTCGGCGATGATTGCTTCTGGTGAACCACCGCACTTGGCATATCTTGTAGAAAGTCGTGCACTTGGATGGGCAGCACAGGGAATTCTAGTAGATCTGAATGAATTACTCCAGAAGGATCCAGATCCAATAATTGTGAATAAATTACCTCAGCTGTACTGGAAGTTCGATGGCGGCAAAAAATTAGCAGGTGTGAGTTTTGCCGCAGAATTTATGATCACATACTACAACAAAGATTTGTTTGACAAGGCAAAAGTTCCATATCCACCAACAAAACCAGAGGAATGGACATGGGACAAATTTGTTGAGACCGCCAAGAAGTTGACATTTGACAACAAAGGTAGAAGACCTACTGACCCAGGATTTGACCCAAAGAATATCGTTCAGTATGGTGCAGCAATCGGTGGTGGAGGAACAAGTCCGTGGGTTTTGTATCCTCTCTTATGGTCTAACGGCGGAGATATAGTGAGTGAAGATGGAAAACAGGTTATGTTAGATTCCCCTGCAACTATTGAAGCTATTCAGAAAATATACAATTTGATTTATAAAGATTATGCTGCCATAGCACCAGCTGCAGCAGATGCCTTTCCGAGTCTGAATGTCGCTTTACAAACTGGTCAAGTCGCCATGGTCCTTGATGGTCAATGGGCGATGCAAGAAGCTGCACAGATAGCCAAAGAAGAAGGTATGAGATTTGGTGTAGCGCCACTTCCATACATGAAGACTCCTGTCACCGGAGTGGAAGGGGCACCGATTGGTATATTCAAAGATGCTGTCAAAAATGACCCAGAAGTGTTACAAGCCGCGTGGGAGTTTTATAAATTCATTCAGAACCCAGATCAAGTTGCAGAAGTGGTCAGAAGCGGTTTGTGGCAACCAACTACACTTGACTGGTACACAAAGGAAGAATACATCAATAAGTGGCTGAATCCACAGGTACATCCTAAAGAATACAAAGATGCAGTTGTGAATTATTACAAGTATGCAAAACCATATCCAAATGCATATTTGAAGAATGTCGCAGAAATCAATACAATAGTTGTTCAAGAAATGAGCAGAATTTTCTATGGACAAGAAGATATCGCTAAGGTCTGTAAAGAAGCTGCTGAAAAGATTAGACCACTCTTGGCCGGAAGGTATGATAAGTAATCATTTTGTTTTTATTCAGAGGGGGATATTCCCCCTCTGTTTTATATGGAAGGGGTGTGAAGAAATTTGAGAAAATTTGAGACAAAATGGGGTATTATGCTCGCTTTACCGGGAATTCTTGGATATTTTCTGTGGGTACTTGGACCGACAATTGCTGCGATATTCATGAGCTTCACAAACTGGTCACTCGCAGGAAAACCTCAATGGATAGGATGGGAAAACTACACAAAACTTTTCAACGATTTCATATTCAGAAAATCACTTTTTGTCACTTTTTATTACGCAATTGGGAGTGTAGTAGCCAGTTTGGTTGTCAGCTTTTTCTGGGCATTGTTATTAAATGTGAAGGTTCCAGGGAGATCACTTTTTAGAACATTTTTCTTTATACCATCGATTACACCATCTGTTGCAGTTGCAATGGTGTGGTTGACTTTGTATCATCCTCAGTTTGGTTTACTAAATTATATTTTCAAATCGATAGGTCTACCGGCATTGAAATGGATATACGACGAGAAACAAGTGATACCCGCGTTTATTGTAATGAGTACCTGGACTGTGGGTTATACAATAACTATTTTTCTTGCAGGTTTACAGGGTATACCAGAATATCTCTATGAAGCGGCTATGCTTGACGGCGCAACATGGTGGCACAGGCTTTGCCATGTCACAATCCCCATGATGACACCTACCATATTCTTTAATTTACTCATGGGTATCATAGGTGCATTGCAAGGTGGATTTACGCAAGCGTACATCATGACCAGTGGTGGGCCAAATTATGCGAGTATGTTTTACACATACTATATCTTTCTCAATGGATTTCAGTATGGAAAGATGGGGTATGCGTGTGCATTGTCGGTGATTATCTTTGCAATAATAATATGTCTGACCGTTATTATATTCAGAACATCTCGATACTGGGTTTATTACGAAGCTCTGAGAAAATGAATCTTGGGGGTGTATGAAGTGGCAAGAAAAACAAACCTTCTCACAGGTAAGGCTGTTACTTTCATCATATTGGTACTTGGTTCAGTAGTATATTTATTGCCTTTCATTTGGCTTATCAGGAGTTCCTTGATGTCTTCTGGTCAAATCTTCAGAATGCCACTTGAGTGGATCCCTAAACCGTTCAGATGGCAGAACTATCCGCAAGCCTTGACAGCAATGCCATTCTTCAGATATCTGCTCAACACATTGATCGTGTTGTTCTTTGTAGAAGCTGGTACTTTGTTGACAGCTCCAATGGCAGCCTTTGCGTTTTCCAGATTACGTTGGCGTGGTAGAGATTTGTTATTTTTTGTGATTTTGACTTCTTTAATGATACCTTATGCAGTTACATTAATTCCAACGTTTATCCTGTGGAAATCACTTGGTTTTGTGAATACTTATCTACCCTTAACAGTCCCTGCTTGGTTTGGTGGTAGCGCCTATTACATCTTTATGTTAAGACAGTTCTTTGCGGGATTACCAATAGAACTCGATGAAGCAGCTTACCTTGATGGTGCAACACCCTGGCAAGTTCTGTGGAAAATAGTTGTACCACTTTCAAAACCGGCATTAATAACTGTAGCTGTTTTCACTTTCTTAGGAGTCTGGGGAGATTTAATGGGACCGATCATCTATTTAAATGACGCAAACAAATACACATTGGCAGTTGGTTTGACAATATTCCGTGGTGCTTACAGTACAAAGTGGAATCTGTTAATGGCAGCTTCTTCAGTGATAATGATTCCGCCTATCCTGATATATTTCATCGGACAAAATTATTTCCAGCGCGGTATAGTGATGACTGGAATGAAATAATTGTGAGGGAGGGAGAGTAAATATGCAAAATAAAGTACCTGTTGACACACGGAAAAGTCCGTATGCAGTTTTGAGGGGTGTAGAGATATCTGATGTTCAGATATCTGGCTTTCTTGGTGGTTATCTTGAAAGAGCAGCTAATGTAACTCTGCCGAGTATGTATGAAATGCTCGAAAAAACAGGAAGGATAGACAATTTGAGATTTGCATCTGGTAAAAAGAAAGGTACTTTCCAGGGGTTTCGCTTCAACGACACTGATGTACACAAATGGGCTGAAGCAGTTTCGTATCTTTTTGCAACAAGAAAAGATGTGAGACTTGAGAAAGTCCTTGATACAGCTATCGAGGAAATCAGAGATGCTCAGGATGATGATGGTTATGTAGATAGCTATTATCCCAAAGATAAAAGAAACGAAAGATGGACAGAACTTGGCTGGTCTCATGAAATGTACTGCGCAGGCCATTTGATCCAAGCTGCTGTTGCACACAAAAGAGTCACAGGCAATGATTCACTATTCAAGATAGCCAAAAAATTTGCAAACCACATAGACAGCCTCTTCGGACCAAATAAGAGACCAGAGCTCGATGGCCATCCAGAGGTTGAGATGGCTCTTGTTGAATTGTACAGGGAAACAGATGATCTCAGATATCTGAAGCTTGCAGATTATTTTGTACGCGCGCGTGGAAGAGGTTATGCAAGTAGCTCAAAGTATCCTGGAATAACACCAGAATATTTTGTTGATCATAAACCTTTTATTGAACTTGAAGAATTGGTCGGTCATGCTGTTAGAATGTTGTATTTATGCTGTGGAGCCGCCGATGTTTATCTTGAAACCGGTGCAAAAGATCTCTGGCAAGCTCTTGAAAGATTGTGGAATGATCTTGTTCAAAAGAAAATGCATATCACTGGCGGATGTGGGTCCCGATCTGAGTGGGAAGCCTTCGGCAAAGAATATGAATTGCCGAATAAGAGAGCATACACAGAAACCTGCGCGGCGATTGCAAGTTTTATGTGGAATTATAGGATGTTTCTGGCAACTGGTGATGGTAAATACGTAGACACCATGGAACAGGTACTTTACAACGGACTACTTTCGGGTATTTCTTTGGATGGAAAGCATTATTTCTACGATAACCCATTGGAGAACGATGGTACTCATAGGAGAAAAGAATGGTTTGAATGTGCTTGTTGTCCTCCGAATATCGCAAGACTCATTACTTCGTTACCTGGGTATATGTATTCGGTGTCAAAAGATGAATCAAAAATCTTTGTCAATTTTTACGAAAGGAATAAAGCAAATATCAGTACGCGCTTTGGAAACATAAAAATGATAATGGAAACAGATTATCCATGGTCTGAGGAAGTGAACATACATTTTGATAAGTGTGAAGTCACAAAAGAAATATCAATCTGCTTGAGGATACCTGGCTGGGCTGAAGATTTCTCGATTAAACTGAACGGCGAAACGATAAATGCTAAGCCCAAGAACGGTTTTATTGAACTGAAAAAGGCTTGGGGAAAAGGAGACTCTATAGATTTATTCTTCTCAATGCCTGTTGAAATGATTCGAAGTCATCCATTTGTGGAAGAAAACAGGGGCAGAGCCGCTGTCAAGAGAGGACCTGTTGTTTATTGTGCAGAAGGTGTAGATAACAATTTCGAGGTCCGTGCCTTGAGATTGAATCATGAGAAACCAGACTTACATGCCGAGTACGGGAATATTACCAATTTGGGCAAGATCGTCTCAATTTCCGGAAAAGGGTTTGCCTGTGATATGGATGACTGGAAGGGGAAACTCTATGTACCGATGAGAAAGTTGAAAGTCGATAAACCCGTTGAATTCAAACTCGTTCCATATTGTTTGTGGGCTAACAGAGATCCAAAGCCAATGGTTGTTTGGATAAGATTGATATAGAAGGGAGAAACATGTATGAACAGAGCACAAAAATTGTTAGATTCTCTTAGATCTTCTGTATGTAAAGATATCGACACAGTGATGATTTGGAATTATGAGAGCTCGTCAACTGCTAATACCTTTTATTTATCTGGTTTTAGAGGTTCGTGTAGTATCTTGATAATTCGCGATGATTGTAATTACATAATCACTGATTCAAGATATTTTGAACAAGCGGAACAGGAAAGTGATTTTGTTCTAATTAAACATACCGAGGGTAAACTGATCAAAACTGTCGCGGATTTTTTGGATAAATTATCCGCAAAAGTGATAGGTTTTGAGGCTGAAAGACTTGATTGTAAGACTTATAATGAATTAAACGAGAAATTGAACGTTAGATTCGTACCAATTGATGGAATGCTCTATAGTATGCGCTCAATAAAAACCGAGGAAGAAATAGAAAAGATACATGCTGCAAGTAGGATAGCTGAAAAAGCCTTCTTAGAGACACTCAATTTTATAAAAGAGGGCGTATCGGAAATTGAAATATGCGCTGAACTGGAGTACAGAATCAAGAAACTCGGTGCTCAGGTTGGATTTGAGACTCTTGTTGGTTCTGGAGCAAGTACTTCAAAACCACATGTAAAACCAGCAGAAAAAAAACTGAGAAATGGCGAATTGATTCTATTTGATTTCGGCGCTCGAGTAGATGGTTATTGTTGTGATATAACAAGAATGGTATTTTTGGGTAAACCTTCCAAAGAAATAATAGAGTGTTATAATCTTGTGAATGAATCACTCCAAAAGGCTACAAATGAAGGTAAAGCTGGAGTAATTGCGAAGCATATCGATCAGGTAGCAAGACAGGTTATTCTTCAAAGTAAGTATGCCCAATACTGTTTCAAATATGGCTTGGGACATGGAATAGGACTTGAAGTTCATGAATCACCGAGAATGGGACCACTGTTTGATGAACCATTACCATCAGGAGCTGTGATCACTGTGGAACCAGGTATTTATATACCAGGAAGATTTGGTATAAGGATTGAAAATGATGTAATTGTTCGCGATAGTTGTTTTGAAAAAATAACAGCTTTGAGCGAGGATCTCATCAGTCTCTGAAAATTTTTCATAGGAGGTGATCATTTTGGAAACAAAGATTTATGAAGAAATCGAGCAAAGACGTTTGAGTATAAAACCTATGAATGATCGAGTCAAAAAACTGAGAGAAGAGAGTATAAAATCCAAAGAAAAGATATCTGTTGAGCGCGCAAAATTGATAACAGATTTCTACAAAACCAAAGCACCTAAGAACGTTTCCTATCCAGTGCTGCGCGCAATGGCTTTCAAATATCTCATGGAAAATTGCAGCCTTCCAGTTGAAGATGGACAGTTAATAGTTGGCATCAGAGGGACAGGACCAAAAGAAGTTCCCACTTATCCAGAAATATGCGTTCATACCTTGGAAGATCTCAAGACACTGGCAACAAGAAAAAATATGCCGTTTCAGGTCGACAATCAGACACGTAAGGTATACGAAGAAGAAATAATACCCTTCTGGCAAGGACAGGCGATGAGAGATATTATTTTTGAAAACATGACTCAGGAATGGAAAGATGCATATGAAGCTGGCATTTGGACGGAGTTCATGGAGCAACGGGCACCAGGTCACACTTCTGGAGGTGGCAAAATCTTCAAGGTAGGAGTTCTTGATATAAAAAGGAAGATAAAAGAACAAATTGAAAAACTGAACATTTCTGACCCAGATTATCTTGAAAAGATAGAAGAACTAAAAGCCATGGATATAGCCGCTGATGGAATATTAATATATGCTAAGCGATATTCACAAAAACTCAAAGAACTTGCTGAGAATGAAGTGAATAAAGGAAGGAAAGAAGAACTCTTAGAAATGTCTAAGATCTGTGAAAAGGTCCCTGCACATGCTCCGGAAAATTTCTGGGAAGCACTTCAACATTATTGGTTCATTCATGTTGGAATAACATATGAAACGAACCCATGGGATTCCTTCACACCCGGAAGGTTGGATCAGCATATATACAAACTTTTTGAAAGAGATATGAATTCAGGTAGATTGACGCGCGAAAGAGCAAAAGAGCTTCTGCAAGCTTTCTGGCTTAAATTCAACAACCAGCCTTCAGTGCCAAAGGTAAAGATAACAGCGGAAGAAAGTTTTACATACAACGATTTTTCTAAAATCAACATTGGCGGTCTGAAAACAGATGGCTCAAATGCAGTGAATGAGTTGTCATATCTAATACTTGAAGTGCTCAATGAAATGAGAACATTACAACCAAACACAGCAGTTTTACTCAGCGACAAAAATCCAGATGATTTTCTTTTAAAGGCTTTAGAAGTTCTCTCACCTGGTTTTGGTGAGCCACCTTTGTTTAATTACGATAGAATCATTGTTAAAATGTTGCGGCAAGGGAAAACACTTGAAGACGCAAGAGAATCAGGTGTTAGTGGTTGTGTTGAAACAGGAGCTCTTGGAAAAGAAGCGTATATTCTTACTGGATATTTGAATTTGCCTAAGATATTTGAAATAACACTCAATGGTGGAGTAGATCCAAGAACTGGTAAACGCATTGGAGTTGAGACTAAAGAGCCGAGTAGTTTTGAAGAACTCTGGGAATCTTTCATGACTCAACTGAAGTATTTTTTAGATATTAAAATGAAAGGCAACGATATCATTGAGGCTTTGTATGCGAAATACTTACCTGTTCCATTTCTATCTTTGTGGATTGAGGATTGTGTAGAAAATGCAAAGGATTACAACGCTGGTGGAACTCGCTATAATACTCAGTACATCCAGTTGGTTGGACTTGGTACAGTTGTGGATTGTCTTGCGTCTATGAAGTGGAATATTTTTGAAAAAAGACTATTCAGCTACTCAGAGTTGATGAAAGCCCTGAGACAGAACTTTGAAGGTTATGAATACATGAGGCAGGTATTTTTGAATAAAACTCCAAAATTTGGGAATGACGATGATTACGTTGATAACATTGCCAAAAAGTTTGTTGATCAAATTGTTTATATGGTTGAATCTTATCCTGCTTCGCCCATCAGAAAGGCATCTAAAAGATGTTACTTTTTACCAACGACAGTTCATGTTTATTTTGGAAGTGTCACAGGTGCCACACCAGATGGCAGAAAAGCTGGTACACCGGTTTCAGAGGGTATCTCACCGGTTCAAGGCGTCGACAAAAAAGGTGTAGCTGCTGTTTTCAGATCTGTTTGTAAGTGTGATTGGGATAAAACTGGTGGGGCTTTGTTGAATCAGAAACTCACGCCTGATTTAGTCAAGAAGAAAGATAATTTGGAAAAACTCGGTAAATTAATAAGGACATATTTCAGAATGGGTGGACATCACGTGCAATTCAATGTGGTCTCTTCGGAATTATTAAAAGAAGCACAAAAGCGACCAAATGATTTTGAAGATTTGATGGTAAGGGTTGCAGGGTACAGTGATTATTTTGTGAGCCTTCCGAAAGGATTACAAGATGAGATAATCGCCAGAACAGAACAAGGAGAATTTTGATATGCATGGATTGATATTTAACATACAGAGATTCGCCATTCATGATGGTCCTGGTATAAGAACAACGATTTTCATGAAGGGTTGTCCTTTATCTTGCTGGTGGTGTCACAATCCAGAAGGTATATCCCCATTTGCTGAGTTGATGTGGACAAGATATAAATGCATTCATTGCCAATCTTGTGTTACAACTTGTCCAAATAAGGCTTTGAACTTTGAAGAGACTAAACTCATATTGAATAAAGATCAATGTTCATTTTGTGGTAGATGTGCACAAATTTGTCCGACAGATGCTTTGAAATTGATAGGAAAATACATGGAACCCGGAGATATCCTGGAAGAACTTGAAAAAGATACTATGTACTTTGATCAATCTGGTGGCGGCGTCACCTTTTCTGGTGGCGAGCCGCTTTTTCAGATCGATTTTTTACTTGAAGTTCTTCCCAAAATCAAATCACGTCATATTCATGTAACAATTGACACCTCTGGTTACGCGAACACAGAAGACTTAGAAAAGATTTTGCCATACGTTGATCTGTTTCTTTACGATATAAAAATCATTGATAAGACAAAACACGTACAAAATACAGGTGTTGAGAATGACATTATAAAGAAAAATCTGAGATTTCTAATCTCAAAGAAAAAAGAGGTCATAATACGTGTGCCAGTAATACCCAAAGTGAATGATTCACAGCAGGATATTGAAGAACTCACAAAATTTGTGAAATCTTTGGATGGCGATCTGGAAGTAGACTTACTGCCATATCACGATGTTTCAGAAAAATATCAAGCACTGTGGAGAAAAACAAAAAATGCCTCCACAGATGATCTTGCCCAGATCGTTCATAAAATAAAAACCGAACTACAATCGCAAGGATTATATGTGAAAATAGGTGGATAGAATTGATCCAAAAATAAACTTGAAAGAGATATAGAGAAAATCAGAGAAAATCCATAAAAATCAGCAAAATTCTGTTATCATCCCTTCAAAGGCCATCAAATGAGGAAAAGTTCCTAATTATTAACCTTGACTTTGCATATTTTGTTACTTCATAATATGTACGTACATATCACTTCTCTAGTAATGAATGCCCCTTTCATATCACATATATAAAATCATGATAAAAATGCCTCTTTACGTAAGTACAAATATGAGCTGTCTAACTGAAAAAGCTCTGTGCCCAGAAACCCGGAGGTTCACTCTTAAAATTGGGGGTGATTATGATGATTTTATTACCAGCTTTCTGTTTTACTTAGACACCTAACTACATTTCTCAAAAACGAAAATTTACCTTTAAGCAAATATCACGTGGAAAGTTTGGGGGAGGTGAAGGTTATGAATTTTAGGAAAATGATTTTGACAGTTATTATGTTGTTGTTTGTTATATCAATTGTGAACGCCAAGATCACTTTGACATTCATGACGCCTCTTGCAGGTGAAGATGGCGCATATATGGACAGAATTATCCAGAAGTTCAATGCTGAAAACCCAGATGTTGAAGTCGTTCATCTGGTTTTGGTAAATGATCTTGAGTACAAAATGAAATTGTCAACGGGAGTTTCGACAAGACAAGCACCACAGGTCTTGTTCACTAGAAAATATGTGTTACCCGCCTTCAAGGATTTGTTGAAAACATTCACTGCTCAAGAACTCAACCAATATGGTATTGATGTGAATGATATCTATCCAGGTTTGATCGAAGGCTTGGTGGAAAATGGAAAGATCTACGGAATACCACTCGATTGTTGGATATTTTACTTGGCGTACAATCGTGGCAATTTTGCCAAAGCCGGTCTGGATCCGAATAAACCACCAACAAACAGAGAAGAATTTTTAGCTGCATTGGAAGCTCTCAAAAAGATTACACCACAAGGTGTTACTCCTTACTATGAAAACCCATCATGGAGCTGGATATGGGTACACTATCTGTGGCAATTTGGTGGAGACCTCTTAACACCAGATTTCAAGGAACCGGCATTCATGGAAGCTGGTGCTAAAGCACTCAGATTTATGATGGAACTTCAAGATAAAGGTTATTTGCCAAAAGCCAGCGTTGATCCAGGTCCAGTATTTCTTGGTGGTCAATCGACATTTCTGATCACTGGAATTTGGACAGCAGCTGCTTTTAAAGAGGCTCTTGGTGAAAACTTTGGTGCTGCGCCTGCTCCACAACTCGGTACTCACAAGGCTGTTTTCGGCGGATCTCATGTTCTTGCCTTAACAAGAGTCATGGTTGAAGATCCAAAGGTTCTCGATGCTGCTATGAAATGGGTTAAATATCTGTGGGATCATGCAATTGAATGGTATGCGGCAGGACAAACACCGGCAAGAATATCAATTGCGCAGAGCCAAGAATTGAAAGAAAAACTACCGCACATTTATGCTGTGGCACAACAATTACCATACGTGAAAACATTCCAGATGTTCCCACTGTTGTCTGAAGTTGTTGATGCTGTGGCTGTTCATTTGGAAGATGTTTTGATAACACGCCGTGTGACTCCAGAAAAGGCTATGGAACAAGCAGCAGAAGAGGTTAGAGATATACTCGAGGATTATTGGTCAAGCGTTAAAAAATGAAAAAACGTAGGGAGGAGATGAGATTCGATGAAATCTTCTTTGCCTAAACATGTTCGCAAGGGGGTTGGAGCTTATCTGTTTCTCCTCCCTCATCTTTTCTTTTTTGCTCTATTTGTGGCTGCACCGTTGATATACGGTATGATTATGAGTTTTCACGATTGGCGTCTTCTTGGAGAGCCACGTTTTCTTGGATTAGAGAATTTCGTACGTGTTTGGAAAGATTCGAGGTTTTGGGACACGGTAAAAAATACAGTAATCTTTGCAGTAATCAGTGTGCCCACAACGGTTGCGTTGGGAATAATGTTGGCGCTTATCTTAAATCAAAAAATGTATGGGAAACTATGGCCTCTTGTTGCGTTTGTCTCGCCTGCCTTCTTTGGTTCAATAGGTATCCTGTTTTCATGGGATTGGATACTTGGCTCTCAACCTGCTGCCTTGGCCAATTATTATTTACAAAAGATCGGTTTGATAAACGATCCCATGTCATGGTTTAAGAGCGCGACTTTGGCATGGACTTGGATCATAATCATCACAGCTTGGTGGATAGTTGGATTCAGTGTCCTTTTGTACATTGGTGCTTTACAAAGAATCCCCCCTGAGCAATACGAGGCTGCCAAGATAGATGGTGCAGGACCATGGAAAAGGTTTGTGAATGTCACGTTACCATGGATACGAAATGTCATGTTTTTTGACGTGGCGAGACATGTGTTGCTGGCCTTCGGATTGTTTGATCAAGTCTATATTCTAACCGCGGGAGGACCGGCTGGTAGCACTCGAACAATGGTTTACTATTTGTACTTAGTCGGTTTTGAAAGACAACAACTCGGTCGTGCCGCGGCTATATCTTGGTACATCTTCATGATTGTGATAATTTTTGGCTTAATTCAACTGGCACTCTTGACGCAGTCTGTCAGATCAGCGGAGGTGGAATAGGGTGAACCACAAAAAGAAGATTCGACGTTCTACCATTAGGAAGATTATATATTCCGTGGTTGTTTGGCTTATTGGCATACTGTGGTTCGTTCCAATTTTTTGGATGTTGACCACTTCACTCAAACCAACAACAACCGCTATTACAGAAAATCCCCCACGATGGATACCAAATCCGATCACTTTTGATAATTACAAAGCTGTTGCAAAAGCAGCTGGAGGTATAAATGTTGGGAGATCTGTCTGGAACAGTCTTGTTGTTGCTGTAGTAGCAACAATCGCTGGTCTATTAGTTTCAATACCTGCTGCCTATGCCCTTGCAAGACTCAAGTTTCCTGGACAAAAGATTATTTTCTGGTCATATGTTGCGATATTGGCATTTCCATCTGTGTTGTTTTTGGTACCAAATTTTTTCATAATCAATCGATTACACTTGATGAACACATTTTCTGCCCTGATATTGCCGGGACTTGGTGGAACCTTTGGTGTTTTCATGCTTCGACAATATATGCTTGGGATACCAAGAGAACTTGAAGAAGCAGCCGTTATTGACGGTTGTTCTCGTTTTCGCATTCTGACAAATATCATCGTGCCACTGATAAGACCAGCACTCGTAACACTTGGCATAATGACATTCTTAGGTTCCTGGAATAGTTTTCTATGGCCTTTGATAGTACTCACATCGTCGAGTAAGTTCACTTTGCCAATAGCACTTGTTAGATTCAGTGCAGGATGGGGTGATCCTTATAGAGGTATAGGTCCATCTATGGCTGCTGCATTCATATCAGTTGCACCTGTGCTGATTATCTTTGTCGTATTTCACAGATATCTCATGCGAGGTGTATCGCTCAGTTCTATTGGCAAATGAGGTGGATTTTATGAAATTCTCGGGAGTACTTTGGTTCTTTTTGGCTGCACTGACTCTTGTGCTATTTGAAGAAACTGTTGTGAATGCTCAAGAGATATTACTTAACGTGGATCTTCAGATATATCAAAAGTTAATCGAGAAAAACAGAAAAGTTCCTGTGAGCATCACAGTTATTGACTCATCAAGTAAAGTTTTGAAAAATGCTTACCTGGAATGTAATCAATTATCACATGAATTTCTATTTGGGAACGCCCCAGAATACCTCATTTTTGCGTATGCTCCTTATTTTTATAGGAGAGGTTCGAGGTTTGGAACAAGACCAATCTCAGAAAATGATTTAGAAGTCTACAAGAAATACTACATAGAATTGTTCAATTGCGCAACTGTCCCGGCATTCTACTGGGCTGATTATGAACCAGCTGAGGGATTTTTACCTCTGATTGATGCAACGAAAAAGATAGTTCAATGGCTCAATGATAATAATATCGTTGTGAAAGGTCATACTTTGGTTTGGGGAAACGCACCCGGTGTAGGTGTACCTGGCTGGGTGCGAGCAAAAGGAGCAAATGATGAATGGAAAGAGGTTGAAGAATTACTACACAAGAGAATTGTTCGAGAGGTAAATGAATTCAAAAATGAAATACACATGTGGGACGTCGTAAATGAACCGATTGTTCAAAGGTGGTTTGACAATCTTGGTAAAAACTATATTGCTGAGAGTTATAAACTTGCAAAGCAAGTCGATCCAGACGCCGAACTTATACTCAACGAATTTGGATTATTAACCAACAACGATACACGTCAAAAATTCATTACCCTTGTTCGTAAATTGATAGATGAAAAAGTTCCAGTTGATATCATTGGAGTTGAAGCGCATATCTTTAATGCAAATGATATAAAAAATCAACTTACCAACTTGGATAAAATCTACAGTGCGTTAGATGAGATCGCAGAACTCGGTAAACCGATACACATCACAGAATTTCAAATTCCTTTATCCGCAGTGATAGAGGCTTTCAATGTAGACGTCAATACTGCTGAACAACTTCAAGCAGAGATTGCTAAGATATTTTATACAGTCTTTTTCAGCCATCCTACCGTTGAAGCAATTGTATACTGGAATTTCTACAGAGCCTGGCAAGTTGGGAGTGGTTTTCTCAGAGATGATTTGACATTGAAACCCATCTACTATGTTTTAAAAGATCTCATTCACAAGGAATGGAAGACATCGATTAGCACCCAAACAGATACAAATGGCATAGTTATCTTCACAGGATTCCCAGGATTATATCGAATAAATATTAAATACGCTCATCAAGAAAGGACTCTCGACATAAATGTATCCAAGAATAAACCAAACGATTTTGTGATTGTTTTGGATAAAAGTGACCAAGAATGACTAAACTCTATGTTTTAACCGCGAAAGAATCAAAGACAATTGAAAAAATAACATGTCAATCTGAAGAGATTGTCATTTCTGATAGATTTGTTAACCTGATATAAAATAACGAGAAAAACAGAGAAAATGAAAGAAGATATGAGCATTTTGTGGTTTTATGTATCTACATTCTATTAACTGTGATTTATGACTTTTCATTGGACTTGACTGGGTTGATCAATTAGTATAATGATAATAGTGTGTATATGTATGTACAAAAGAAATATTTTTGAGTTATCTGAATATTCAAATCTTTTCCTATTAGAAGTAGATTTTTTGTTATTGGGAATATAGTACGTATGTTACAAATGGGGGGCATTCAACAGTGGACAATGTTTTACTTCGCTTTGAAGGTGTGCATAAAACTTTTCGCCTGGGACATTTTTTTTCAAGAAATAAGATACACGCTGTTTGGGATGCAAATTTCAAAATAGAAAATGATCCTATTGTTTTCACTTTGGTCGGAGAGAGCGGTAGTGGGAAGACCACAATAGCAAATCTTTTGTTGAGGACTATTAAGCCAACGAAGGGTACAATCTGGTTCATGGGTAAGAACATAGAGAATTATCCCAAATCAGAATTCATAAAACAGATTCAACCTGTTTTTCAAGATCCCTTCGAGACGTTCAATCCTTTAAAAAAACTGGAGACTTATTTTCAGATAATGTTGAAAAAGATGATAAATTCCAAAAATAAAGTCAAAGGTCTTTCCTTGTTTGAGAAATCTTTGAATGCAGTTGGATTGACTATTGAGGATATTAAGGGAAGATATCCACATGAACTCTCTGGTGGACAGTTACAAAGATTGTCCATAGCCAGGTCTCTTCTTGTAAATCCAAAGATTCTTGTAGCCGATGAGCCTGTTTCAATGCTGGACGTTTCTTTAAGAATATCGATCTTGAATCTATTCAGAAAATTACGCGATGAGAAACTTCTCCATGTTTTCTATATAACTCACGACCTTGCTACGGCGTATTACATAAGTGACTACATCGCAGTTATTCTAAAAGGAAACATTGTGGAGGCAGGACCAGCAGAGAAGCTCCTAATGACTCCGTTGCATCCTTATACACAATTACTGAAAGAATCAGTGCCAGATTTGCTGGATAAAGAGAAAAAAACATATAAATTGGTTAATCGAAGTGTTGAATCTCCACGAGAATATTCAGAACAACTCTGTAAGTTCATTCTTAGATGTCCTCAAAAGAAAGATATATGTGACAAAAAAGCCCCACCTAACTTTACCGTCGACAACACGGTAGTCAGGTGTTGGCTTTATCAAAAGGGAGGGGTGTAGTGTGAGGTACATCAAGTGGGTAGTTGTGGTTGTTCTGGCAATCGCGGGGATAATCAGTTTTGCACAAGAAGTTCTTCCTGGAATTCCTAGAAATGAGGTTATCATCATTGAAGATCCATCGGGTCGTTCTCTGAATCCTACAAGATTCAATCTCTGGGGAGGCGGCGTTTCAAGCTGGTCAACAGGTATCCAGCAGTTGTGTTTAGGAGCACTATGGTACATAGATCCAGATGCTGGAATTGAAGGAAACACATGGATCAATCTTTTGGCAGCCGACGCACCTGTGTACAACGATAACAAAACAGAGATGACTGTGAAATTGAGAAAAGGGATTTATTGGAGCGATGGTGTACCGTTCACTGCAGACGATTTAATATTCACAGTCGAAACACTGAAAAATCATCCCGAAATGACTTGGGGAGCATATATGCAGGTCAATGTCCAAGAAGTGAAAAAGATCGATGACTACACAGTCTTATTCAAGCTCGTAAAGTCAAATGGAAGATTTCACACAATTTTTACTGTGAGATGGTCTGCGTGCTATATCATGCCCAAACACATCTTTGAAAAAGTCCAAGATCCTGTCGCCTTTGATTTCTACCCACCGGTAGGAACTGGTCCATATGTTTTGAAATCATACGATCCGAATGGTTACTGGTTCCTGTGGGAATTGAGACAAGATTGGGAAAGGTCAGATCTTGGTGTGGTATTTGGAAAGAAACCTGGTCCAAAATACGTTCTGTACAAAGGAATAGCTTCTCCTGAGAAAAAGGTTATGGATCAGATGGCTCATGAACTCGATATAATCCATGATTTACCACCGGAAGGAGCGATAACCCTTCATCAAAACAATCCATATTGCGTCACTTGGTTTGATGGTTGGCCATGGGCACATCCAGACCCAACACTACCATCTTTGATTATGAATCATGAGCAGTTCCCATACAATTTGAAAGAAGTCCGCTGGGCTCTCACACTTGCCATTGATATTGTTCAAGTCGTATTGCAATCATACAACGGATGCGCAACTATATCACCAATCCATGTTCCACCAACAGGTAAGGATCCAGAATGGTACTTCGACAAGATAGAACCATGGTTGAAAGATTTCACAATTAAGGTAGGATCTGAGACATTCAAACCATATGATCCGACTATACCTACGAAGATAGCCGATGCCGTTAAGTATGCCTATGGCTATAAAGTTCCAGAAGATCCCTCAGAAATCAGGAAAATGGTTGGATATGGATGGTGGAAATATTCACCTGATGTAGCTGAAAAACTTTTAAAGAGCGTAGGGTTCAAAAAAGAAAAGGGAAAGTGGTTATTACCTGATGGTAAACCTTGGAAGATCTCTATACTCTGTGAGGCTGCGACGAGATCTGTTATGACAAGAGCAGCAGCAGCAGTTGCTGAACAATGGCGCAAATTTGGCATAGATGCTCAAATAGAAGCCGTAGAACCATCCATGTTGTGGACAAGGATGAATTATGGAGAAGACAAAGATACCATATATTGGGCATGGTGTATCGAAACATGGGGTGGTCATCCTGATTTATTCTGGTTCTTAGAGTCTTGGCATTCCGATTATTATAGACCAACTGGTCAGACTGTCGTAGCCAAGAACCCCATGAGATACAAGAGTGATAAAATTGACAAAATTATAGATTCGTTGAGACAAACCGACTTCTTTAAAGACACAGATAAAATGATCGATCTGGGTTTGGAATATGTGAAGACTTGTGTAGAAGATATGCCCATAATTCCTGTCTTCTCTTATAACGTATTCACAGTTTGTGACGGATATTACTGGACTGGTTATCCAACAGCAGAGGATCCTTACACAGATCCAGTACCAAACTGGGGAAATACGAGATTCATGTTTATAAAATTGCAGCCAACGGGAAGGAAATAGTTACAGGTTTTAATTAGATAACTTGTTAGAAGTCCACGGGAGGAGATCGTGTGAAAGATTTTTTGAAATTCATACTGAAATATTTCATAACAAGATTATCAATAAGTTTGCTTGTGATCTTCATAGGTGTTTCGATTATCTTCTTGATCCCACGACTCGTTCCAGGTGCAAATCCTGCAGAAATGGCAATCAGGCGATTGCAAATGGCAGGTGCTTATCTACCAGCAGATAGTATCGAAAAAATGAGACAAGCCTTACTGAAACTTTATGGTTTGGAAGGCTCCATCTTCAGGCAATATATAACATTCTGGAGAGAATTATTAAAAGGAAATTTAGGGCCTTCATTTGCCTCTTTTCCAACACCTGTTATAACGCTTATAGCTCGATCCCTCCCGTGGACTGTTGGTTTACTTGCTTTGACAGCGTTGATATCTTGGGTTTGCGGAACGATTCTTGGAGGGATTGCCGGTTACAGGAATAAGGGATTGTGGGTAAGAATTCTTGAAATTGTTTCAAATGCCGTGAGACCTGTCCCATATTATATCCTTGCTTTACTTTTGCTCATACTGTTTGCCTATGTACTACATTGGTTCCCAACTGGTGGTGCATACCAAATCGGATTGACGCCGACTTTGAATTGGGCTTTTGTCAAGAGCGTCATAAGATACGGTTTTTTACCAGCACTCTCGTTGATAATAATCGGTATAGGTGCATGGTTTTTGAATATGCGTAACCTTGTATCGAATATCACAGGTGAGTACTTTGTAACTTTTGCACATCAAATGGGACTGAAAGACTCAATTATACTTAAAAGTTATGTCATAAGACTTGCAATGCCCGCACAATTAACTGGTCTTGCTTTACAACTTGGGTTTATCTTCAATGGCACGATAATAACAGAAATCGTATTCAATTATCCCGGTTTAGGGACTTTAATTTATACAGCTATAATGCAATCTGACTACAATTTGGTCATGGGAACAACACTATTTTCAATAGTGGCTGTGGCATTTGCAACTTTATTTGTGGATCTTTTGCTGCCTTTTATAGATCCCAGGATTCAATATGTATCTGGATAAAAACACATGATTAACGGGAAGGAGAACAAGAGAGATGAATTCATTCATCGGTGTTGTCAAGAAGATGTTCAAAAATGATAGGAGATTTAAATTTGGTATAATCATTTTCGCATTTTTGCTGATTTTTGTGGTGTTATCGTTTTTTTCACCATATGATCCCCGCTCAAGCTATTATGCTCCCATCTGCCGTCCACCTTCTTTGAAACATCTTTTTGGTACTAACGGCAGAGGTCAAGACTTATTTTGGTTACTCACCTTTGCCTTGGGGAATTCATTGGTATTTGGTCTGGAGGTTGCCCTTTTATCCCGTGTACTGGCGATAATCATAGGTGTTATAGCTGGATATAAAGGCGGAAATGTGGTTGACAACATATTGATGTTGTTGTGTGACACATTTGTTGTTTTGCCAATTTTTCCAATATTGGTTTTTTTGCGCTTAATTGCACGCAGTATGAGCTTTTCTACTTTGGCAATTGTTTTAGCATTGTTTGGCTGGCCATGGGATGCAAGGCTCATAAGATCTCAAGTATTGAGTTTAAGAGAGCAAAAATACACGGTTACTGCGGTGTTTTCTGGTAGGAGCATTTTTGGTCTGATTTTCTCGGAATATTTTCCTCACATACTTCCAATCATACTTGCAACTACAATTAACAACATGCTTTGGTCTTTGGGTTTAGAAATAACCCTATCTATCTTAGGATTAGCTCCTTTAGATATTCCAACGATGGGGACTGTAACTTACTGGGCTATACAACAACAGGCGATGGTTACTGGTGCATGGTGGTGGATACTATTTCCAATCGTTTTTATAGTTTTGCTATTCACCTCTTTGTACCTTCTTTTCACCAGTATAACGTCTTTCATCAATCCACGTTTGAGGGCGGTTGGTGCCGGGGAGGTCAGCCGATGACTCGTGTACAGGTAAATGACTTAAAAGCATATTATGTAATCGAGCAAAATGGATCCCTTAAAAATATCAAAGCTGTGGATGGTGTGTCTTTGAACATAGAAGAATATGACTTTCTGGCTATAGTAGGTGAATCTGGATGCGGTAAAACGACTCTCGCTAAGGTGTTATATGGCGCGTTGGATCCGGCGTTATCGATAGTTGCCGGGAATGTGCGTTATAACTATGAGGATTGCGAATATGAGATTTCTCCCACTCGTAATACTCTTCCAAAAATGTGGTGGAAAAAGATTTCTTACATTCCTCAGGGCTCGCTGAGTGCTTTAAATCCTATAAGAAAAGTGGGTCAAATCTTTCGTGATCTTTTATCATCGCATGATATACCATTTGAAATCGAGGAAATAGAAAAACATATAGGGTTAGTTAATTTATCTGGTCAAGTTCTTCAAATGTATCCTTTTGAACTTTCGGGTGGTATGAAGCAGAGAGTTGTAATGGCATTGGCAACTTTTTTGAGCCCTCAGATAATAATCGCCGATGAACCTACATCTGCTCTTGATGTTGTCACTCAACGCGACATTCTCGGACTTCTCAGTTTTCTTCATAAATCAAAACAAATCAGTTTTGTGTTTATTACTCATGATATATCTTTGATACCAGGTTTGGCAAATGTTGTGGCTGTAATGTATTGCGGATGTATTGTGGAATATGGTCTTGTGGATGAAGTATTTTCTAACCCTCTGCATCCGTATACGAAATTTCTGCTTTCTTCAATTCCAAGGATAGGCGACAAGAGCGAAAAAAAACCTATACCTGGAGCAGTAGTCAGTTTGGTCAATCCTCCATCAGGTTGTAGATTCCACTCAAGATGTCCCTACAAAGGCGACTCGTGTGAGAATTCAAAGCCCAACATGATCAAAGTTGGTTCTGGTAGACATGAAGTTGCCTGCTGGTTGTACAAGTAACGATATTTGAGTTTAACTCAGAAAGGGGTGAGTTGTCATGACGTTCAGTATCCATGTTAATCCAAAAAAGATTTTGAAGCAAGTCAGTAAGTATATCTATGGACATTTCACAGAACATCTTGGAAGGTGTGTTTATGGTGGTTTATACGAAGAGGATTCTCCTCTCTCTGATGAAAGAGGTTTCAGAAAAGATGTACTCAGTGCTATAAAAAAGATCAGAGTCCCTGTTCTCAGATGGCCGGGTGGTAACTTTGTGTCCAATTATCACTGGCAAGATGGAATAGGTCCCAAAGATCAAAGACCTGCCAGATTTGACCTTGCTTGGCAACAGGAGGAATCCAATAGATTCGGTACAGATGAATTCATTGAATATTGTAGGGAAATAGGAGCTGAACCATATATATGCTTGAATATGGGTACAGGTAATCTCGATGAGGCATTGCATTGGTTGGAATATTGTAATGGGAATGGAAATACCTATTTTGCCAAGTTGAGAAGAAATTACGGTCATCCGGAGCCATACCATGTGAAATTCTGGGGTATAGGAAATGAAATGTATGGGGAATGGCAAGTTGGTCACATGACCGCCGAAGAATACGCAAAGAATGCAAGAGAATACGTAAAATGGATGAAAGTTTTCGATCCTTCCATAGAAACTGTGGTAATCGGTTGTGATGATGCAGATTGGAATGTGAAGATTCTCAAAGCAACTGGTGACATAACGGATTACATCTCATATCATTTCTACACGGGCTCTGAAGATTATTATGAAACGGTATCTACTGTCTATCTGCTCAAAGAAAGACTTATCGGTGTCAAGAAATTGATTGATATGGTTTGCAAAAGGAATGTCAAAATAGTTCTGGATGAATGGAATGTATGGCATAGGGTAATGGACAACAAATTGGAAGAACCATACACTTTGAAAGATGGGATATTTGCTTGTGGTGTCTTGATTCTTCTTCAGAAGATGAGTGATATTGTACCGATAGCAAACCTCGCACAATTAGTCAATGCACTTGGAGCAATCCACACTGAGAAAAATGGGCTTTATCTCACACCGGTTTATAAGGCTTTCGAACTCATTGTGAATCACTCTGGTGAAAAACTCGTGGAAACGAATATCGAGACGGAGAGATATGATATCGATGGCAAGATGTTTTTCAACAAGACACCGTTTTCATTGTCAGAGGTTCCCTACATTGATGGTGCTGCGACCATTTCTCAAGATGGAAAGAAATTGTACATTTCAACTGTCAATTATAAGAAAGAAGAACTCATGATAAATGTTAGAATAGAAGGAATGGGCAAGAAAATCGGAACACTTTATGTTCTCACTGGACCAGATGTAAACGCACAAAATACTCTGGCAAAACCAAATGTGGTTGATATTACCAGTCGATCGATTAATGTCGATACAGAATTCAAATTAAAATTAGACGCTTCTTCTTGTACAACATTAGAGATACAACTTGAATAGTTGTTATGAAAAAATGAGCAAAGTGTACAACATTTGAGTTTTTGATATTGACACATTTGGTAATGCTTATAATAAATAAAAGAGTCGTAAAATAAATACAAACAAATTCTTAGGAGGGAATAACTATGGAGAAACAAATGACAATCGGCTTGATAGTTGGTAACAGAGGCTTTTTCCCTGGTTCATTGGTGGAAGAAGGGCGCAAAAGAATACTCACCGTACTTGAGAAAAATGGTGTAACAGTAGTGACACTATCACCTGAGCAAACCAAATACGGAGCTGTGGAGAATCTCGAAGATGCGGAAAAGTGTGCAAAGTTGTTTAAAGATAACGCCGATGAAATCGATGGTATCATCGTGACGCTTCCAAACTTCGGTGATGAACGTTCTGCCGCGGCAGCATTGAGATTTTCTGGGTTGAATGTACCCGTTTTGGTTCATGGTTTTCCAGATGAATTGGAAAAACTCGATGTCAAAAACAGAAGAGATTCATTCTGCGGAAAGATCTCTTTGTGCAACAACCTTGTTCAGTATGGTATCAAGTTTTCAGATACAACTTTGCATGTTGAAGATCCAGAGAGTGCCGAATTCAAAAAAGATTTGGAACGTTTTCTTGCGGTGTGCAAAATAGTCAAAGGATTGAAGAATCTCAGAATAGGGGCGATCGGAGCCAGGCCTGCGGCTTTCAATACAGTGAGGTTTAGTGAAAAAATTTTAGAACAATATGGCATAAGTGTCGAGACAATCGATCTTTCTGAGATCATAGCGCGTGCAAAAAGTTTCGATTCAAAGGCAAATGAAGTCGTTCAAGAGCTGCAGAGATTGAAAGATACATTTAAACCCAAGAGAGTTCCTTCAGAGGCTTTAGATAAAATGGCACGGTTGGCTGCTACGATGAGAGAGTGGATAGAACAAAACAAGATAAAAGCCCTTGCCTTCCAATGTTGGACAGCTTTGGAGGAAATTTACGGTATTGTACCATGTGCAGTGATGAGCATGTTTTCTCAATCACTCATTCCAAGTGCTTGTGAGATGGATATCATGGGTGCTTTGTCTATGTACATCTTGCAACTTGCATCTGGTACTCCTTCTGCTTTGATGGACTGGAACAACAACTTTGGAAATGATCCTGAAAAAGCCATCATGTTTCATTGTAGTAATCTCCCAATTTGTTTCTTTGAAAAATGTGAAATGTCTTATCAGCAGATTATCGCTGGTACTGTTGGAAAAGAAAACACATATGGTACATGTGTTGGTAAGATAGCAAAGGGACCAGCTACATTCTTGAGACTCTCGTCTTTCGACACTCAAGGAACTATAGCAGGAGTCGTAGCCGAAGGAGAATTTACCAACGATAATCTGAAAACTTTTGGTGGATATGGAGTTGCTCACATCCCTAATTTAAGACAACTCTTGAGCATAATCACGCAATATGGATTCGAACATCACGTGGCGGTGAATAAGAGCCTTGTTATGGAAGCAGTTAAGGAGGCACTTGAAAAATACATGGGCTGGGAGATACTCACAACCGTTTGCTGTGATTGCCACTAATCAAAGGAGGTATCAGCTGTGTATTTGATAGGCAGTGATATAGGCACGCAAGGAACGAAGAGTGTGATCGTCGATGAATCCGGAAATGTCATCTGCGAGGCTTCAAGAGAGTATGATGTTATAAAACCCAAACCCAATTGGGCTGAACAATGGCCTGATCCATGGGTCAAGGCGGTTTTTGAAACCATAAAGGAAGTAGTTGAGAAATCCAAAGTGCCAAAGAAAGAAATCGCTGGAGCAGCCATCAGTGGTTTGTTTGGTGGAGCGGGTATCCCTGTTGATAAAAACATGGAAGCCCTATACCCTTGTCTAATCTGGATGGATAGAAGGGCTGTGAAAGAGACTGAATGGGTTAAGGAAAACATACCCAAGGAAGAGATCTTTGGCATAACTGGAAATTATGTTGATTCATATTTTGGATTTCCGAAGATGATGTGGATAAAAAACAACGTACCTGAAGTTTGGAAAAAGATCTACAAATTTGTCACACCAAAAGATTATGTGATCTATCAATTGACAGGTGAATTGGCAATTGATTATTCTTCGGCAGGCAATATAGGTGGTCTGTTTGATATTCGAAGACTCACCTGGTCTGACCATATGTGCAAAGTACTTGGAATTCCTAAGCAATACCTACCAGAGCGAATCGTCAAATCATCTGACATCGTTGGCAGAGTTACCGCTAAAGCAGCTCCACTTTGTGGACTTCTGGAGGGTACACCTATTGTAGCTGGTGGTATCGACGCACCCGTGGCTCAGCTTTCCGCAGGCGCTCTTGAAGAAGGAGAGCATGTGGCGATGGTAGGCACTTCTACCTGCTGGGGAACGGTACACGATGGGAGCAAGCTTGCATTTAATTTGGTGAGTTATCCATATGTGGTTTACGATACTGAGCGCATTTATACCTTTGGTGGCTCTGCAACGACAGGGGCACTTGCAAAATGGTTCAAAGAACAATTTGGTGAGTCTGAGACTGTGGTTGCAGAAAGAATAAACACTTCGCCATTTCAATTGTTTGACAAAGAAGCTGAAAAAATTGCACCAGGCAGTGATGGTATAGTCATACTCCCATATTTCATGGGTGAAAGATCACCAATTTGGGACCCATTTGCAAAAGGAGTCGTCTTTGGATTGAGTCTTTTCCACACTCGCGCACATCTTTACAGAGCTTTAATGGAAGGAGCTGCTTATGCTTTGAGACACAACATGGAAGAAGGTCTAAAAGCAGGATTGAAGCTCAACGATGAGTGTTGGATCGTGGGTGGGGTTGCAAAATCAAATCTTTGGGTGAAAATCTTTGCAGATATAACAGGTTTTAGAATGCGACAAGTGGCAAGTTTGGTAGAAGCTCCTTTTGGTGATGCGTTTCTGGCGGGTCTCGGCACCGGTGTTATTGGTAAACCAGAAGTAATTAAAAACTGGGTTAGATTCAAAGAAGCGATTGAACCAAATCAAGAAGCAAAGAGAACGTATGATAAGTACTATGAAATCTTTCTTGAATTGTACAACGACACCTCATCTCTGATGAAAAAACTCTGATCTTAAAGGTGAGGCGGTTGCCTCACCTTATTTTTTATTCCAGCTCCTGCCATTCGACATGGAAGGTACCTTCTTTGTCAATTCGCTCAAAGGTATGTGCTCCAAAAAAGTCTCTCTGTGCTTGTATTAAATTTGCAGGCAGATTTTCTTCTGTAAGACTAAATAGATAATCAATAGAATTATTCAAAACAGGAGTTGGTAAACCTGATTCTCTTGCTATTGAACTCACTCTCAAAACCGATGGAAGTTTTTCTTTGACAAAATTCATTGCGAGATCACTTGCGAGCAAGTTGATATTTTGCGGATTATCTTTGAGGATATTCCTGAGAAAGTCCAGGAGTTTTGCCCTAATAATACAACCACCTTTCCAGATTCTCAAGACTTCGAGCAAATCTATATTGTAATTGTATGCATTTGAAGCCTCATGGATAAGCCACAAACCTTGAGAAAATGAGAGAAACATATTAAAAAGCAATGACTTTTCGAGATCTTTAACAATTGATTTGTCCACATGAGCCATCTTTTTCTCTCCAAAAATCTTAGATAACTGTATTCTCTGTTCCTTAAAATGAGAAATAGTTCTTGCAAAGACAGCAACATTCAAAGATGGTGTTGGAACGCCAAGATCAAGAGCTGCCTGGGCAGTCCATTTACCGGTACCTTTCTGCTCTGCCTTATCGAGTATTAGTTCAACCAAAGGTCTGTTCGTTTCCTCATCCATATAATTCATAATCTTGTAGGTTATTTCTACGAGAAACGATCCAAGTTCACCTTTATTCCATTCTTCAAAGACACGACCTATTTCTGCGCTGTTCATTTTCAGAACTTTTCTCATAATATCGTATATCTCAGAAATTGACTGCATTATCGAATATTCTATTCCATTATGCACCATCTTGACAAAATGTCCTGCTGAGCCATTTCCTACATAAGTACAACAGGGACCATCCTCTGTTTTTGCCGCTATTTTTGTTAAGACATCCTGTACCATTTTATAAGCCTCAAGGCTGCCTCCTGGCATTATCGATGGTCCATGAAGCGCACCATATTCTCCACCTGAGACACCCATTCCCAAGTAGAGAATCCCATGATGCGAGAGTCTTTCGAGCCTTTCATTTGTATCTGCATAATGAGAGTTACCGGCATCAATGAGTAGGTCACCTTTCTCAAGATATGGCAACAGTTCTTCAATTATTTCATCAACGGGTGATCCAGCCTTTACCATGAGAATTATCTTTCTTGGCTTTTCAATAGAATCAACAAAATGTTGAATGTCAAAGGATGGGAAAATCTTTTCTCCCTTGACTCTTTCCTCGACAAATTTTTTGGTTCTCTCAGCTGTTCTGTTATAAACGGCTACGGCATAACCATTTCTCGCGATATTCAGAGCAAGATTTTGACCCATCACTGCAAGACCAACGACTCCGATATTGGCTTTCACTTTTCTCACCTCCTAAAGCAGTCTCACTTTATATTCTACATGCCAAGGTACGCTCTTTTCACAAGATCACTTTCAAGTAACTCTCTACCAGTACCATGAGCAACAATTTTTCCAGTTTGAAGTATATATCCCCTATCGGCTATTTCCAAAGCCTCTTGTACTTTTTGCTCTACCATTAGTATAGTTACACCTTTTTTCTTGTTCACTTCTTTGAGAATTTCAAGCACCTTGTCAACCATCAAAGGCATTAAACCCAAGGACATTTCGTCAACCAAGATTAATTTTGGTTTTGCCATCAAAGCCCTTGCTACAGCCAGCATTTGTTGTTCTCCACCAGACATTGTCTCAGCTTTTTGATTTTCTCTCTCTTTCAATCTTGGAAATAGTTCATACATTTCATCCAGAAGTTTTTGGATCTCATTTTGATCATTTATTGTATATGCACCCATCAGTAGATTGTCTTTCACCGACATTTTTCCAAAGACATGTCTACCCTCCGGGACATGTGCTATACCGAGTTTTACTATTTCATGAGCTGGCAGTCTATCTATTCTTTTACCCATGAACTCAATTGTGCCAGAAAAAGGTTTCAAGAGACCAGATATTGTTCTCAAAATGGTTGATTTACCCGCACCATTAGAGCCAACTATTGAGACTAATTCTCCTTCTTCAACGCTAAAAGAAACGTCGAAAATAACCGGCACACTGTCATATCCTACTGTTAGCCTGTCGACTTTTAGCATAGTATCTCTCCCCCAAATAAGCCTTTATGACTTCATCGTTATTTATTATCTCCTCTGGGCTTCCTTCGGCGATTTTCTTGCCGGCGTTGAGAACTACGACTCTATTCGATATGGGCATGATAGCCTCCATAACATGCTCAACTATCAAAAGTGTTATACCATCTCTGTTGAGATTCACACAGAGCTCCATTGCCTCCTTCACTTCTGTTTTGTTCAATCCAGCCATGGCTTCATCGAGCATTATCATTTTTGGTCTTGTTGCCAATACCCTTGCGACTTCGAGTCTTTTCTTGTCGGCTATTGTTAAACTTCCAGCCGGCATATCCCTCTTTTCCCAAAGATGAGTCATATTTAGAACTTGATCTGCTATACTTTCAGCTTCCTTTTTACTGGACGCATGAAGAAATGCCCCAGTCAAAACATTTTCTTTGACTGTCATATCCTTTAATGGCTTTACTATCTGAAAAGTTCTTGTCAAACCCATTGTAGTAATCTCATGTGTACTTCTGCCAGTTATATCTATTCCACCAAACAAAACTCTTCCAGAAAAAGGTTTGTAGAAACCACTGATACAATTAAAAAGTGTTGTCTTTCCAGCACCATTGGGACCTATCAGACTGACTATCTCTCCTTCATTCACTGTAAAAGAAACATTATCATTCGCAATGAGACTGCCAAATTTCATCGTCACACCTTGAATTTCAAGCAGTGGTTTTGGCATATTGTGCACCTCTCTTTTTGAATCTCTTGAACAAACCAAGTACACCACGAGGCTCAAAACATGCAACTATGACAATTAAAGCACCGTAAATCATCAAATCTATACCTTTACCAGTTCCACCAAGAAAGGCACGCGTGTACTCAGAGAGTGGTATGAGAATAGCGGCTCCTATGATTGGGCCATAGATGTTACCAAGACCTCCAAGGACTGTGAGCAAGACAATTTTCATAGATATATCCAGTCCAAAAACCATGAATGGATCTATGTAAAGAATATATTGAGCGTAGAGGGTTCCAAACAAAGCTGTGATAGCAGAACTTATCATCATCGCGTAGAGTTTGTATCGTGTTGTATTTATTCCCAGTGCTTCTGCGGCTTCATGGCTCTCGCGTATCGCTTTTAGATAATACCCGATTTTGTTTCTTTCGATCAAAATCGCAATGATTACACTTATCGCAAATAGTATATATGCGATCAAAAAATACGGTATCTTTGATTTATGAAACTGCATGACCCAAAAACTATCAGGTTTTACAGGAATTGATATCCCCGTTGCTCCCTCAACATAATCCCAACTGACAAAAAGTTGCTTTATAATCTCCGCCACGGCTAATGTTGCTATGGCAAAATAATGTCCCTTCAAACGAAAACAAGGATAACTAACAATGGCAGACACTAATGCGGCAAATAGAGCACCTAAGATCATTCCAATCCATGGAGAAGCGCCAAATTTGTAAAACAATATCGTTGATGTATATGCGCCTATCCCAAAGAAAGCTGCATGACCAAAAGAAGTCTGACCAGCAAAACCCGTTATTATATTCCAACCTTCTCCAAGTCCGGCAAAGATCAAGAACATTATCATAATATGTTGAAAATTCACATTGCGAAAAATAAACGGAAGAACTAAAATAATTACAAAAATCAGATAAAGCATACGATTTCTCATTATCCCATTCACCACCCGAATAGACCCTTAGGTCTAAACTGAAGGACCAAAAGGTATATGAGAAAGGCAAGGGCATATTTAAACTGTGTTCCTAAGTAAAAACCTCCAAGAGCTTCTGTTAAACCGATGAGAATGCCCGCATAGAAGGCTCCCCAAATATTTCCAAAACCTCCAAGTGCCACTATCACAAAGGCGAGTAATCCATACATGGCACCGGATTCTGGATACACTGGAAAGATTCCCGAAAGAAGCGTTCCAGCTACACCAACACATATTCCCGACAGAGCAAATGTTATCGCATATACCTTTTCGGTATTCACACCCATCAATTCCGCAATATCTCTGCTCTGTGCAGTTGCCTGTATGGCTTTTCCTGTTTTGGTCTTCTTTATGAACAGGGCTATCAGCAATGTCATCAAAATACTACCCAAGGCTGCTATCAACTGTGGTAATCCTATAATCAGATCTGCAAAAAGTATTCTCTTTCCCGATAGAATTGAATCACCAACAAATCTATAGTTTGGTGTCCACAAAAATTGTGCAAAGTTTCTGATGAAAAGGCTCAGCCCAAAGGTAGCCAAGAGCGCCATTAAACCAGGTGCATTGATCACACGTTTGATCACAAATTTGTAGATCAAAATTCCCAACAGGGCCGTTATTCCAGCAGATATCGGTAAAGAAATAAGAGGGTCAAATTTCAAAAGTGTGTACAGCCAAAAAACCGTGTACATAGATATCATCATCATATCGCCGTGGGCAAAATTTATGATGTCCATCAAGCCCCATACAAGTGTCAATCCCACTGCTACAAGTGAATAAACAGACCCTACGAGTGCACCTGTCAAAAGAACTTGTAAAAACATTAATCATCCCCTCTTTGCCATAATCTTTAAAGGGGGCTCACGCCCCCTGAATTCATCTTTTACTCCATTCTGGAAATTGTGGTACAGGTTCTTTGGTCTGATACTGTTCAGGCCATACTGCCTCGTAGATACCGCCTAAAATCTGAGTCATAACAGAAGCAGAGTAAATATTCTGACCATCTGGCCCAAATTTTATCCTACCAGAGACAAAATAAGGAGCCATGAAAGTACCTGTTTTGAGGATGTTCAGAATCTTTTGAGGTTCAGTAGATCCAGCCAAGTTAATAGCTTCTGCGATAACAATAGCCGAAGCAAAATCTTCCAATGTTGGTCCATCTATATCTACTCCCGATTTTGCCTTGTACATCTCATTGATCTTTGCCAATATCGCCATCTTTTTAAACAAAGCCGACGTTGTTGCATTTGGACCAGCGAAGTAATCGGCATCTTTCCCAAGATTAATCACAAACTGTGGATCTTGGTAACCACCACAGTATGAAAGCACAACCTTCGGTACGACATTGAATTCTTTATATTTCTTTACGAACATTGTCATATCTCCGATGTAAGAAGCATGGAATATGGCATCGGGTTTTGCACCTTTGATTTTCTGAACTTCGATATCTACGTTAGTTGCATTGGCTGGGTATTTTACATCAGCAACAATACTAAAACCATCGGCTTGATAATCTTTTATCTTTTCCTTCACCATCTGCGCTGCATGGACTCCATACTCGTTGTCTATATAGACTACGGCTACCTTCTTTATATTCGCATTGTATTTTTGATTCAAATATTTAAGATATTCGAAGAAAAACACCGTTTCCATACCATCGTGTGGTGCTATTCTGAAGAACCACTGTAATCCTCTTTCGGTCAGTGCCGCAGAACTTGATGAACCAGCAATGAACGGTATTCCATATTTCTCAGCAACTTGGCTTGCGGGTTTTGTCGCCGATGAATGATAACATCCTATCAATGCAACAACACCTTCGTTTCTAATTAACCTTTCTGCTTCCGCCATGGCAAGTTCCGGGTTTGCTTGGTGGTCTGCGAAAACAAACTGAACTTTAGCACCGTTGAGATTTGGGAGACCTGCACTCTTTCCAAGTAACAGCTCGATCTCTGGATGCTCACCATTGATGATTTCTTGTGCTACCTCAATCGCATATTTGATCTTTACACCTGTTGCGGCTGCAGGTCCGGTCAATGGAAAAATAGCTCCAATCTTTATGACTTCTTCTGCGAAAACTACAAAGGCTAACAAAATTCCCAGGATTACGAACAACTTCTTCATTTCTACACCGCCTCCTTTAAAAGAGTGTGAGAAGTTTATACCTCACGTTAAGCCAATGTACTATTAGTAAACGTTTTCTTTCTACGTTGTGTGAATTTTTTCTCAACTTTTTCAATTATATCATTCAGGTTGCAGATTGTCAACAAAAGCGTGGAGTTACATGGAATTTCATTTAGCAAGATTAATCAAGTAGGAGTTCATTTATAGTTTCGTAAATGACAGTTTAATTTGTTGTTTGTGGTAGGATGAAAATAACTCTTCAAAAGCCAATGACAGTTAACTTTCAAAAGTTAGTCTCAACAAAGTTCTGTTACAGCGATGAATAGTGAAACAAAATGAGTTTTCTATACCAAAGTATCATCAGAAAGGCAAAAACGAGAAATTGTTACAAACAAAAAATCGTATACTATATAATGGACAGCGCTGATCCACCGGTGGATAAAATACCCCTTCGTATATTGCCATAGGTCTAATCTTTTTGTTGTTCAATCTTTTTATACTAATCTTCATTTTTATCACAAGATATAGAGATAAAAAATAGACTCGAACTTAATTTTGCTATCACTCGTCCATGTTTTTAAGATAATTGAAATGATGAATAGTTTATAATGAAAATGGAGGTGTATCATTTGAAGCAATGGAAAGTGACTTATCTCATATTGGCTATAAACATAACCGTTGTGATATTGATGTTTTTTGTTCAGAGTTTTTCAAGCCTGCGAAATCAGGCATATTTGTATATTAGATTTGGTGCGCAGTATGGACCCCTGGTGAGTAATGGTGAATGGTATAGATTGATCACAGCGATTTTTGTTCATGGTGGTTTTTTGCATCTACTTTTTAACTCCTATGCGCTTTTTTATTTTGGCAGTATAGTTGAATCAATATATGGTGTTGAAAAATTTGTATTCGCCTACCTTCTGACAGGTGTCATTGGAAATCTTGCAACACATCTTCTCTATTATCGAGCCATATCTGTTGGTGCGAGTGGATCCATCTTCGGTCTTATTGGTATGCTTTTTGCACTGGGTTTTAGGCGCGATACACCTTTCTTCATGCGTCAATTCACTGGCTATGCCCTTTTACCGATGATAATCTTCAATATAGTCTATGGTTTCATTCCCGGAACTGGTATAAATAATGCTGCACACATAGGTGGTTTTATAACGGGCATGGTGCTTGGATATGTAATGACACCCAGACCTGCTTATGCTTTTTGGAAAAAATCAGTTAATGTATTGTGGAAGTCTATAGCTTTTGTCTGTGCTGGACTTGTCGTACTCTCTTTTATCTTATTGGTCGGGTTTTCTACAAGATAGTAGAAAAAGGGCTCAGCGTAGTACTGAGCCCTTGATTATTAGATAATACAATCACATTTGCTCGATAACCTTCAAAAGTGCTTTTGCTGCCAACATCGTTCCTTCCTTTTCATATCCTTCAACGCCGAGCATCGTTCTTATCTCTCCAACCTTCACACCTGTCTCGAACATTTTATTCATGAAATATTCTGCTATCTTGTGGTGTTCTTTCTGGCGTTGCACAGCTCCAAATGGGTTGGCAAAATAGGATGTGGTAAGGCCTGTCTCGGAAGTTGTACCTTTACTCATTCTCTTTCCTTCTGAGAATACTTTCAATGCATCATCGATGTTATCAAAGAAAATGATACGATCCTCATCACGACTGACCTCTGTATAGTTGTTCGCATACAAGAAGAAATCTATATGAGTTGGAGTAATAACTTCGTTGTAGTTATTAAATGGCACTATAACACGCGCATTTATTTGATCTGGATTCATGAATATACTCCTGTCCATTGTCGAATAAGCAAATCCTGGTGGTAAGTCATCGAGTCTGACGAATGCACCAGTCTCTGTACCAAGGGCAAAAACGTGCCCATCTATTACTGAAAGACTACCCATATCATCAATAATCGTGTCAACTTGAGCTACTTCTTCTAATCTGTTGAGTGCATCAAGTGTTTCGCTCTTTCCAGCTCCACTGTCACCAACAAACATAGCCACAACAGTTTTGCCACTCTTTAGGGTAATCTTTGCCATTGAACCGTGTATGGGAAGTTTGCCATGGTCTATCTTTATTAAATTGTGAATCGTCAGAGTGGTCTTTTTCATGTATCCAAAGTAGTCGTTTTCGTCAAATGCTGGTATCACACCAACATAATGATTTTTGTCTTTGAATATCACTCCATTGCGCCATTTATCATTGTAATTTGGGATTTTATTCGCCGGCAGACCAAATATGAGAATCCCATCGGGTACTCTGTGCTTCAAATCCTTTGGAGTTGCAAGCTCAAATAAATTGGCAAGCCCGGCTCCGTGAGCGAGATATTCAGCATGAACGAAATTGTAGAAAAGCAGATCTCCAACAAAGATCGTAAATCTATACCATTCATTGGGATCAAGTGCTATTTTATCGAGTATCGTGTCTTCGACCACCGGTAGGACTCCTTTTCTCTTGTTGGATTTCGTGTAGAATATTGCCGGTGGATCAAAGATCGCTCCCCATACAGTTGGAACCTTGAGCATCCACTGATGTTCTTGATACTTCTCTGTGTTGGGTTCTTCCACTAAGAACATCACCTGTGCCCCACTTGGTAGTTGTCTCATCACCGTTGGAAATGTATTTGAAACATTCATCATAAGTTCTCTGTACAAATTCTTTATAACAGCCTTGAATTGATCTCCAACCATAGTCATTGTGTATTCAATACTGGCTCTTCTATTGTAATCATCTACATATTTTTCCTGTCTAACCATGAATCGATGCTTTGAACGCCAGAATGTATAGAATGCCTCTATGAAGCGCTCGAGTTCTTTGGGGTTCACATAATAGATTATGTTGGTGATCTCTTTGATATTTCTCATAGTGAGCAGGTGAAGATATTCTGCAAATCGATGTAAATCATAGTCGCTGTTGACTCTGAATGCATTGAGGGCATTAAGAAGCGGACTTGATTTTTCCTTGAGGATATCTACGAATTCTCGCAAAAGCGACTCAAATTTTTTCTGACCTATTATCTGACTGTAATTTGTATATATCACCGATCCATCGATAATAACACTCCTGCTCACTTTACCGCCTCCCAGAAAACCTTTTTCCTTATTTATACCACGTTAAAGAGCAGAAAATAGGAAAGGTTAAGGTACAAAATATTTGCATGAGTATGAAGAAAAGGTTAGATTAACTACCTGGACTTAGTCTCACTTGAAGATGGTTTTGTCAAGGTTTTTTAATGTAGATTTTGGCTTCTTTACCATTGTCAACAAGCCATACATCAAAACCAAGACGCTTGTAATAACTCGGAATTCTTTCTTTCGATATAGGATAGTCCACTATAACGAGTAAAATCTCTCCATTTTGCATGAGTTCAAGTTCTTTCTTGGTTCTAAGATCTGGTATAGGACAAACCTCACCGCGCACATCTAATATTCTCTGTGGTTGGGGCAGATTTCCTTCAGAATTATAATAAATCACGAATTTGCCACTAAGAACTGCAGATTGTTTTGAAATTGACAATATTTCAGTAGCTTCTTCAATCATGTGGAGGATATGAGGTGAAGAAAGATCAAATCGATCACCATCTTTTGATTTAATAATTGTCAACAAACCGAAATCTTGCATTTGGAGTAAATAACGATAAGCCGTTGAAATATTCATATCCAACTTGCTTGCAACCTCAGTTGCTGTCAAGCATCCATCCATTAAGAGCATGAGGATTTCCAAACGTTTCTGATTCGCCAAAACCTTGAATAATTCAGTTAAACTGATTCGCCTTGACATTTTACACCTCAAAACTAAGCCGCGGATAGACCGCGGCGGTTTTATTATTCAATTATACACTTAAGAAATACTCTTGGGATGTTTTTCAATTAATTCAATTAACTGCGCATAGTTTATTAGAGGAACTTTTGAGTTTGATTCTTCATATCCACGAGCAAGAAAATCTTCTTTAATGGCGTACACTTTGGCTTTCGTGTACTGTTTCATATCATCTAAAGCCCAATAAACACCGTTTTGAATTAATACAACATCGTCATCAAGTGATGCGCTTCCAAGCTTGATTTTTTCAGCAGGATTATTCTTTCCAAATTTGACCAGTATAAGAGCCATTCGATTCACCTCACATGAATATCACATAATCAAATTTGTGCAAAAACTCTTCCAGATCGTTTCTTGATATGATTTCTGCTTGAAAATTCTCATCAAGTTCGCCCACTTTGAATTTTTCAAGATCTTCTCTTACAGCATAGACTGGTGTACCATAGCTTTTTATATATCTATGGCATATTGAAAGTGGTAAAAGCCCCAAAGATTCAGGTTTTGTTTTTTTCGAAAGGGCCACACAGGCTTCATCAATCATGAGTACCGCAGGCTCAAGGTCCTCACCGTACATACCAAAAGTGGTTCTGAAAGCCTCGTTGACCCAGATACTTCCAACGGGAGATTGGTAGACTACAAATAGTAATTTTTTCATAATCTCACCTCAAGCCATTAGATTAATGAATCTGTCACTGCTGTAAAGTAATTGTGCAAGCTCTGGAAGGCCACTTGGTTTAGCTCCTTCTATTATCATATCTGTGGTGATGCCCCTGTAATCCATACAAATTCCACAGATATCCACTTTCACTTTACCTGTTTCTATCAATTCTTTGAGTTTCTGAGGGATATTTCTGTCAATTCTTATAGGTTTGACATTCTTGTTTATACATAAAACAGAATCTGCAAACAAAAACAAGTCTACTTCATGGCCTTTTTCAACAGCCGCTTGCGCCATTTTTATTGCTGTATCAAGATCTTCGTATGTGTATGGGGGTGTCATAACTTGGATAGTTATCTTCATGCTCATCTCTCCCTGCCGAAGAGTAACCAAGCCATGGTCCAGTTACCGAGTATAAAGAAAATAGATGCGATTATTGAAGAGATTGCAAGTTGTGGGACACCTGTCAAGAAATGACCTATGTTACATCCACTTGCAGTTGCTGCTCCGAATCCCATAAGTGCCCCGCCTATCATCACTTGGAGGTAAGTTTTGGGGTCTTTTGGCATCCTCAGTTTGAATTCTTTGGAAGCAAGAGACGAAATCAATGCACCTAATATTATTCCAATGATTTCCGCACCTTCCCAGTTGATGGGCTTATTGGCTGTGTATACAGAGAACAAGTTCACCCATCCACCGGTGATACCAAGACCATAGTTTCTACCCGTTTTTGCACTTGTCCACCATGCTATGGGAGCGAGTATGGCAATGAGTACAGAAGCAAGTACCCAGTTCAATTTAGTGGGTCTTTGAGTGGTTTTTGTTCCAAAAGCATACCAAATCAACAAACCGGCAAAGATCAACGTAACTACCCAGGGGTTTACATTAAAAACCGTTGATAAAGTCGGACCAGTCTTTGAAGCATAAACTTGGTTTGTGTTCTGGACAGTGATGTTGTATTTGTTCACCCATTTTGTCCAACCCGAGAAGATACCACTGTTTGTTGCATAAGCAGTTAATCCATAGAAGATTGCGGCAAACCAAGCCGTTGTCATTCCTTCTCCTGATCTATATGTAACACCAGAAGCACATCCACCTGCAAGAACCATACCAATTCCAAAGATATAACCACCGATGATGTTGGCGATCCAGTTAAGTGGTTTTGGTGCCAAGCTTATTACTCCAAGCTGTGCAAAAAGTAAGAGTGTAATCGATTCTAAAGCAAGGGTAAAAGCTGCGAGCTTCATCAAGTAATTATCCTTGAAAATCAAAACATCTCTGAAGGCTGAATTGAAACAAACACGACCCTTTTGAAGGATTATGCCAAAGATAATACCTATCACAAGCCCGGTCCAAATCATTATATCAACCTCCAACTTATTTCACTTTTATGTAGATCTTCCATTCGCTTTTTCCTACTTCTTCGATCTCGAGAACTTCATGTCCCATTTGCTTCACAGATTCTGGTATTCTTTCTTTAGACATTGGATAATCGATCCAAACTTCCAGAATTTCTCCGCTCTTCATTCCTTTCAAAGCTCTTTTTGTTTCAACATCTGGTACTGGACATACCTCTCCACGAACATCAATAGACTTTGCCACTTGATACTTTGCCATGATATCACCTCCACATTTGTGAAAAAAGTATCAATATCTATAATGAGAGTATCGCCTTTAAGTTATCAATCAATGTAATATAAGTTGCAATTTGGTAAATTAGGAAAGTAAAATCGAGGTTAATCACTCATGAAAATAACAGTGGGAACATCGAACGATCTCGCAATGAAATTTCAGATAAAATCTTTTTTTCAATTTCATACACGCTCATAAACTATCTCAAGAAAATTTTTAACTACATCGGGATTGAATTGTGTTCCAGAGCAATTTCTGATTTCTTCGAGAGCCTTCTCGACGGTCATAGGAACTCTTCTGTAAGGTCGAGCCGTTGTCATGGCATCAAAACTGTCCGCGATGAATATCACTTGAGACTTCAATGGTACTTCTTCACCCTTCAACCCTATAGGATAACCCTTTCCATCGTAACGTTCATGGTGATAAAGTATGATCTTGGCAATTTCTTCCATACCGTTTATCGAAGAGATCAATTCATAACCCTTCACTGGATGTTGCTTTACAAGTTCAAATTCATCATCAGTCAGATAACCTTCTTTGTTTAATACACTTTGTGGTACGTAGATTTTTCCAATGTCATGCAGTAGTGCAGCCAATTCCAGTTCTGATTCAGAAAAACCAAGCTTTCGAGCCATTTTCTTACAAAACTCTGCCACTCTTTGCGAATGCCCTTGAGTGTATTTATCATAATACTCTAATGCTTTGACGAGCATTGATACTATTTTTTTATTCAATTCTTCTGTGATAGATATATACCTTCTTACCAAGAAAAATGAATTCACTATTTTAGCAAGACTCTCAGCCATTCTTAAATCATTTTCCGTAAAAACCTTGCCTGAATCTTGTTTTGTTTCCAAGACAATGTCGCCTATGATCTCATCTGAAATCTTCATGGGTATTATCATTGTATAAGATGGTCTTGGAATCACCTTTTCGACCTCTGCAAAGACATCATGGTGCATTCGTTTACTGTCAAGCGATCTTATATCTTTTACAATCACTGGTTTGTCTGGTATGTATAGTTCACTGGAAGGTATCCTTAGGATATTTATGGAATCTTTGTCAAAACCACAAGCCTCTATAATTTGCCAAGTTTTTCGATCAAATAACGAAATATTTCCAAAATCAGCCTTTGGAAACATATCAAAGATCAATTTAAAAGCCTTTCTCAAGAAATTTTCCCCATCTTCCTGTAAATTGAAGGCTTCATTTATCAAACTCAGCGTGCTCATAAAATTGTTATTGGTTTTCTCGAGTTCACTCAGAGCCCTTTCGAGTTCCTCATTCATCGCCTTTATCTCTTCTGACTGAGCTTCAAGTTCTTCATTGAAAGCACTGAGTTGTTCGTTCTTTCGATCGAGTTCTTTTGTTGCTTTGCGCACAGCCTTTCTCAAGTAAACATTCAAACCAAAGAAGAACAATAAAATACCAACCAAAATCAATACAATAATGAATGTGATCAATAAAACGGATGGATCTATGCCAGCACGTGGGGCCATAGAAAGAACTATGTTTTCAATCTCTTTTGGTGAGATCTTCTCTAAACCATTATTTAAGAGCATCAGAACATGTTCTTTTCCTTTTGGAACAGCCCAGTGCAAACTGTTTTCAGTGAAAGGTCTTGATCTTTTCACCTGATAAACCATGTCAAATTTATGTAAATAGTACTCTGCTGGTACATCGTCCATCAAAATGACTTCGACCTCATGGTTTTTCAGTGCGAGAAAAAGTTCTCCATATGTATCGTAAAATCTGAATTGTATAGAAGGATTAGAATCCTTTGCGATTTCATATAAGGCATCACCTTTTTTGACGCCAACTACATAGGGAGTGAGATCTTTGAGACTTTTCAAGGTTGGTAGATGTTCATCGTAGTATATGCTACTCGTGATTCTGTAGATTTCAATTGAATAATCCAGAAACTTTCTTCTTTCTTCGGTGACAAAAATGAGATCTATGACATCTGTTTTCTTTTCCTGCGCTATTTTCAAGGCATCTTCCCAGTTCATAGGTATCAATTCTACTTCAATACCCGTTCTTTGTGAGAAAAGCTCCCACAACTTTGGACTGATTCCAACAAGTTTTCCTTCTTGATCTATATACGTAAATGGAGGATAATCTATATCGGTGACAACTGTAATTTTTGCTGAAAAAACCATTGAAACAATGAATAGAAGACTCAAGACAACTTTCTTCATATAATCTCTCCTTGCAAAAGAATGCAAATTGATTTTAGCATATTTTAGTCACTTGTTTAGAAAAAAAGAAGGGATGGTGAAGAATTTGAAAATAGGTGTTTTACTCAGCGGAGGTGTTGATAGTGCAGTTGCACTTTATACACTCAAAGAGCAGGGACATGAAGTAATAGCATACCACATGAAAACTGTGCAAGATGAATTTTATATACAAAGACAGATAAAACATAAAGTCTGTTGTTCGCCGTCGGATACCTTTGATGCACAAATAATAGCAGATCAGTTGAAGGTTCCCCTGAGAATAATACATTTGCAAGACATCTTCAAGAAATTGATCATTGATTATTATCTTGAAGAATACAAGCAAGGTAAAACACCGAATCCTTGTTATTTTTGTAATCGTTTGATAAAGTTCGGATATTTGATGGATTTAATGCTCCAGGACAACGTTGATTTTGTGTCGAGTGGTCATTATGCGAGAATAATTGATGGTAAATTGTATAAAGCTGTGAGCAAAGAAAAAGATCAATCTTATTTTCTGGCATCAATAGAAAGAGAAAGACTCAAAAAAATCGTCTTTCCAAATGGAGACAAAACAAAGGACGAGATACGAAAAATCGCAGAAAAAGCCAATATTCACGTTCACGATAAGACAGAATCTCAGGATTTGTGTTTCATTCCAGATTCCGATCAATTGAGATTCTTTGAAGAATTTGGTGTTGATGTCAAACCAGGTCCTATTCTTGACAAAAGCGGAAAAAAGATAGGAGAACATAAAGGACTCGTGAAATACACGATTGGTCAAAGAAAAATAGGAGTTTCAACGGGTGAAAAAAATTATGTGGTCAAGATATGTCCACAAGAAAATACATTGATTGTTGGAAGTGAAAAAGATGTTTATTCAAAAGGTTTTTCAGTGAGAAATTTGAATATTCTGACAGATGTGGGAAAAGAATTTGCTTCAACCGTGAAGGTGAGAAAGAACTCAGAAGAAGTCCCATGCGTGGTAATCCTCAATAACAATTCAGCTATTGTTAAAACAGACAAACCAATTTTTGCTGTAACACCTGGACAGGCAGCGGTTTTCTACAAAGACGAGATGGTACTTGCTTCTGGGATCATTGACGAGGTTTTGTGATAAAATAAAAAAATAAAAGATTTCGCTGTGAGGAGTGATTCTTTGTTTCCATTGTATGATACTATACCGAGCAGGAGAAAACCTTACGTCGTATATACTTTGATTCTAATTAATGTTGTTCTTTTCATCTATCAACAGACTCTTTCAAGAGCCGAGTTGATACAGTTTCTATACAATTTTGGTCTTGTGCCAGCACGATTCACATCACAGCGATGGAGCCAAATTTGGCATTTGAGGACAGGTTTGGATCTCTATTCACCAAAATGGTTTTCCCTTGTCAGCCATATGTTCTTACATGGAGGATGGTCGCACTTGATTGGAAATATGTGGTTTCTCGGTGTTTTTGGTGACAATGTCGAGGACAACATGGGACACACAATGTTTGCTATCTTTTACATATCAAGTGGTATCTTAGCAGCATTAGTGCATTTTGTTTTCAGCCTGAACTCGCAAGTGCCAATGGTTGGAGCCTCTGGTGCCGTTTCTGCTGTGATGGGGGCTTATTATGTTCTATTTCCGTATTCACGTGTGGTTTCTTTTGTTCCAACATTTTTTCTCCCGTTTTTGATTGCAATACCAGCTGGAGTATATCTTCTGGTTTGGTTTGCCTTTCAAATAATAAGTGGAATTGCTGACAGTGCAGTGAGTTCTGGAGTCGCATATTGGGCTCATATAGGAGGCTTTGTTATTGGAATGATCTGGGGATTATTCAGAAGAAAGAAAGTTTATTATTACTGAGGGAGGAGTTTGAATTGTTTGAGCAAATGACGATAGAAGATTCTTTGAACTTTAGTAGAGAAGAATTAATCGAACAATCTCTTGAGAAGATACGATCGATTGATCCTGTTATCAAGAGTTTTATAACAGTTGTAGAAAAAGTGGAAGTCAATGATGGTCCATATAGGGGAATTCCAATAGCGATTAAAGACAATATCACAACAAAGGGTTTAAAGACTACCTGCGCTTCGAAGATACTTGAAAATTACATTCCACCTTATGATGCTACATGCGTCAGAAGGTTGAGAGATTACGGCTTTGCAATTGTCGGAAAAACCAATATGGATGAATTCGCAATGGGTTCCAGCACTGAAAGATCGGCATTTTTCACCACGAGAAACCCCTGGGATTTAGATTGTGTTCCTGGTGGAAGCAGTGGTGGATCTGCAGCTGCAGTTGCAAGCGGTCAAGTAATTGCTTCTCTGGGAAGTGATACAGGAGGATCAGTTAGACAACCTGCATCTTTTTGCGGTGTAGTTGGCTTTAAACCAACCTATGGATTGGTCTCGAGGTATGGACTCATTGCTTTTGCCTCATCTTTGGATCAAGTTGGCCCCATAACAAAATCTGTCAGAGATGCTGCTCTGATAATGGAGATAATCGCAGGCAAAGATCCATTTGATTCAACGACTGTTTCAAGAAAGATCGATTTTCTGAGCCAAATCGAAGAGGACATTCATGGCATGAAGTTTGCGATTCCCAAAGAAGTGTACGAATATGAACAACTCGATAGTGAGGTAGCTGAGCGTTTTGAAGAAGCAATCAAGACAGCCGAGAAACTCGGAGCAACAGTCGAACGTGTAAATATTCCAAGTATGAAATATGCCGTTGCAACTTATTATGTGATAGCACCAGCTGAAGCCAGTTCAAATTTGGCGCGGTACGATGGTGTTAAATATGGCTTGAGAGTAGAAGAAACAGGTTTGAAAGGCACGTACATGAAAACTCGAAATATAGGTTTTGGAGAAGAAGTGAGGCGAAGGATAGTATTGGGAACATTCACTCTGAGTGCAGCTTATTATGAGGCATATTTCAACAAAGCTCTAAAAGTGAGAAGGATACTCTCAAATGATATAAATCAAATCCTTGATAGTTTTGATGCCATTCTCACCCCTACTTCACCAATACCTGCTTTTAAGATTGGTTCTGTCTCAGATCCCTTGACATACTATCTTATGGATATCTTCACAGTCCCAGCGAATTTAGTTGGAATTCCAGCTATAAGTATTCCTTTTGGTTTTGCGCATGATATGCCCGTTGGATTACAGATAATGGGAAAAAGATTTGACGATCCCAAGGTGTTGAGAATTGCGAGAAATTTTGAAAAAATATCTCCTTACAATGACAATGGCAGAATTAGATTACCGGCGGTGAGAATATGAGCTACAGGACAGTTATCGGACTTGAAATACACGTTCAGTTGATGACTAAAACAAAGGCATTTTGCTCTTGTAGAGCAGACGTATTTGAATTACCCCCTAATACAGCCATATGTCCAGTTTGCACGGGTCAGCCTGGTGCGCTACCCGTTGTAAATTCTTCAATGATAGACTATGCAGCAAAAATCGCCCTTGCTTTGAACTGTGAGATTCATGAGTACTCAAGATTTGATAGAAAAAATTATTTCTACCCTGACTTACCAAAAGGGTATCAGATAACACAGTATTTCTATCCTATAGCAACTTCGGGATATCTGGATATAGATATCGATGGGCAGACAAAAAGGGTTAGAATCAGAAGACTGCATATAGAAGAGGATGCAGGTAAATTAGTACATGAAGGAGATTCAATAACTCAAGCTCAGTATTCTTTGGTTGATATGAATCGATGTGGGATTCCGTTAGTTGAAATAGTCACTGAACCAGATCTTTCATCACCTAAGGAAGCAAGACTTTTCGTAGAAAAACTCCGCACAATATTGCGATATTTAGAGGTTAGCACGGGTGATATGGAAAAAGGTGCTCTTAGATGTGATGCAAACATTTCCGTGGTCGATGAACTCAAAGATATCCAAAGCAACAGAGTAGAGGTCAAAAATATGAACTCTTTTAAATTCATAGAAAAAGCCCTTGAATACGAACAACAGAGGATAATTGAGGCTTTGAAGAATGGACAAAATGTTGAAAAAGAAACAAGAGGATGGGATCTGAGTAGTAAAATAACAATCTCAATGCGTGGTAAAGAAGAAGAAAGTGATTATAGATACTTTCCGGAACCAGACATCCCACCAGTGATTTTTTCAAAAGAAAGATTGGAACACATCAAATCATCACTTGTTGAATTACCCGACCAGAAGATAGAAAGATTTATTGAATTTTATAAAATACCGAGGTATGATGCGACAGTTCTTGCAATGAACAAAGAAATAGCAGATTTTTATGAAGCTTGTGTGAAACAGACAAACAAGCCCAAGGAAGTGAGTAACTGGATAATGACTGAGATGCTCAGAGAAATGAAACAACTTGAAACTGAACAGATAAGCATCACACCGATGCATATTTCTGAGCTGTTCTCTTTAATGGACAAGGGCGAAATTTCCATTAAGATGGCAAAGGAAATATTCCCCGAAATCTTCAGGACAGGCAAAATGCCAAGTCAAGTTTTAGAAGAAAGGGGCATGAAACAGATCAGCGATGAAAAATTCATAGAACAGATAGTCAGAAAGGCCATGACGCAAAATCCAAAGGCTGTAGAACAGTACAAATCAGGAAAGACAAACATCATAGGTTATTTCATAGGACAGGTTATGAAAGAAACCAAGGGATCTGCAAATCCACAGCTGGTAAATGATATCGTAAAACGTTTGCTGGAGGGATCAACTTGAAATACATATCACTCGTTTTGATTTTGATTTCAACATCGATTTCCATTGCTGTCCAATTCAATTTTTCAAATGACATACAACACTTCATAGATATCGGAAATTTATTGATCAACTTGAACAGTTATGACTCACAAATAGGTTTTGTCTATAAAAATGATAGAACCACCTATTCAAAACTTGGTTTTTTGAAATTCAAAAACTCAGATGCTTCTTTAGCTGTCGGTGGTACATTTGGAAAATCATGGACGGCAATGATGAAAGTCCAGACAAATCTTTACGGCATAACACCAGGACAATATAATTTTGATTTTGTGATTAGTCCTGAGAAAACTTATGCAAGTTGGAAGATCAATCAGAAATTTTTCTTTGCAAACAATGTCTTGAGTTTCAGCACGTATGAAAGAATCGGTGATTTGTCTGCTGGATTTTCAAGGGTTTATATGAGATTTCAGAACAGGGAGATCGGGGTTTACAGATTGAACGAAGGGCTTTTTGCAGGTTTTTTTCCATATACCGTGGGGCAGACGGGTGAAGAAGGTTTCTTCATGGGCGCTGGCTGGATGAATGGTTTTTCAGGTTTTTTCTCGTTCAGGAGTCGGTGGGCTTTGCAGAATACATCAGCTTTCATAGATCCTTTTGTGATAATCAAAACCAACAGTGTCTCCTTTGGTATCAGAATGGAAGTAACCGGTTCAGATTTTAGAGGAGATTTACTTTTTACAGGTAGGCAGGTGCTTTTCAGTGTCTCGTTCTAAGAGTTTGGGACTTTATGTGCATATACCATTTTGTAAGAGTAGATGTTCTTACTGTGATTTTGTTTCATACACAGATTTTTCTCATGTGGAGAGTTATTTTAATTGCTTAAATAAAGAAATTGAAATGTGGTCAAAATTGCTTGGAAAACAAAAAATTGATACAGTATACATTGGTGGTGGTACACCAAGTGATGTACCGATTGAATATATTTCAAAACTTTTGAAAAACGTAGAGAAAAGATTCCACTTGGTTGATCCTGAAATCACAGTTGAAATTAACCCAAACTTTTCTCGTTTTGCCGATTTAAAAAACTTAGGAATAAACAGATTGAGTATAGGGCTTCAAGCTGCAGATGATACTGTTCTAAAGGCGGTGAGTCGAAGACACTCAGTTTATGATTTTCGAAAGGCTTACGAGGGTGCGAGTGCTTATTTTGACAACGTGAATATCGATTTTATTATTGGACTGCCACAAGAATCACGCCAAACTATTACAAGAAACCTTGAATTGGTAGAACAATATCGACCAAAGCATGTTTCTGTTTATATTCTTGAAATACACACGGAAAATGCTATTGTCTCACAAATAGATCAAGATAACACGGCAATCCATCACGAAATCTTTGTAAACGAACTCGAAAGACTTGGTTATGAAAGATATGAGATATCTAATTTCTCTTTACCTGGATATAGATGTAAACACAATCTGAAATATTGGCATAATGATGATTATGTGGGTATCGGTGTTTCTGCCGGCGGTCATGTTAAGTCAAAAAGATATGTAAATGTCTCGAATCTACATAGATATATTGAAATGATTAATAGTGGAGAATTCGCCTTTGAATACTTTCATGAGAATAGTTCTTTTGAGGAACTGCGAGAAACATTGTTCATGTCTTTAAGACTTTGTGATGGTGTGGAAATTCGAAGATTAAAAAAACTCTCACCGAAAATGAATGTATATAGATTGATTGAGATGTTTCCAGGGCAGCTAATTTTTGATAGAAATAGATTGAAAATATCCAAGTCTGGGATGGACTTTTCATGTACTTTGTTGTCTGAGATAATTGACAAAGATACCCTTTTACGGGTGACTGGGGGTGAGTGAAATGGTCTTCGCGGAGAATCTGGAAAAATACAATCTTCACTACCCAGCAAATGTCGCAATCATTTGCTGCAAATATGAAGAAAGAACCAATCTCATGGCTGCGGCGTGGCATACACAGCTTTCGCATGACCCTCCACTCTATGGTGTATCAGTCTCTCCAAAGAGGTTCACCCACGATTTGATATTAGTCTCAAAGGAGTTCACAGTCAATTTTGTCAGATTCGATCAAAGTCGTTTTGCAGCCTTTGTCGGTAAGACATCTGGTAGGGATATTGACAAGATCAATGTATTTGAAATAGATTTGTCCGATGGTAAAAATGTAAAGGCACCCGTGCTGAAAAATGCCTACGCTGCTTATGAGTGTAAACTCGTTGATTTTCGCAAGACAGGAGATCACACCTTTTTTGTGGGAAAGATAGTTGGAGTCCATTATGATCCAAATGCATTTTCACCTTTTTTGAATACCACTCCGACACTTTATTTGGGATCAGATATGTATGTTACTTTCGATCCATCGACAAAGCGATTACATGATGAAAAACAGGTCAAGGAATATTTATCTAAATGGGTACAGGGTGATTGAATGAATAAATTCACTGCGATATTATCCCAGATAAATGAGTCACAAGATATACTTGTGATAGGTCATGTGATGCCCGATGGAGATGATATAAGTAGCGTTACATCGCTTACTCTGGGCTTAAGGCAATTGGGTAAAAATTGTTTTGGATCGATAGATTATACAATTCCAGAGTATTACAAAGTTTTCGCTGGTGTGAGTGAGTTGAGATCATATGAAGATCTGTGCGATTTAACACCCCAGTTGATCATAGTTGTGGATAGTTCTTCACCAGACAGAGTTGGTCGCTTTCAATCAATGCTTCCACATCACAAAACCGTTGTTATAGATCATCACGCGACTAACACACTTTTTGGTGATACAAACTGGGTTGATGCGTCGTACGCTGCTACTGCGCAGATGGTATATACTCTGAATAAGGCACTTGGTGTGGTGTATGATTCCGAGCTTGCAACGACAAATTTCGTTGGCATAGCAACTGATTCGGGCTTCTTTAGATTTTCAAACACAGACGAGCGAGTCTTTAAAGATGCAGCTGAACTCGTTCGATTTGGTGCCCAACCGTATTTTGTTGCTGCCACGATACTTGAAAATAAGCGACCCGAACAAATGAGGTTGTACTGTACTATGGTCAGTCATATGATACTCGAAGATTCCTTGGTTTACTCCTGGTTGAGTTATGAAGATTACCTTCAAAACGACTGCGTAGAAGACGATAGTACGGGATTTGTAGGTGAGATGAGATCACTGAAAGATATAGAAGTTGCGATCTTGGTGACAGAGTTTCCAAAGAATGAGATACACGTCAGTTTGAGGTCTAAAAATTGGTTAGATGTGAGCAAAATAGCATCTATTCTGGGTGGTGGTGGGCATGCAAGGGCGGCTGGATGTTCTTTCAAAGGAGCAGAATTGAAAAACGTATTGAACGAAGTTGTCGGCCTGACGAAAGACTTTCTGCAGGGGGGAATCAAGTGAAATTAGTCAGGTTTCTCAGAGAGACATACGTCGGCGACGAGCATCTAATCATTAATGAAAATGTGTACATGAGACTACGCGTAATAAAACCTGAAGTAATTGGCAACAAAAAACAAGAACTGACCAATTTATTGGCTTCATTCACGCGCGTAAGACATCCTGGGATTTTGGTACCCGAGGCTTATGATTTGAGAGATATGCCAAGGATCTATTTTCCATACTTAGAAGGTAAGCCAATCGATCTTCAGAACAAGGTAGAAAAGGAAAATTTCGTGCTCTTCTTGTTGAATTTGTTGCGTGAACTTGTGCATAGAGGAGTTACAATACCCGTTATCTCGATTGAAGATTTTCTCAAGGCTGAAAATTTCTTCATGCTTCCACCATGCTGGGTTAATCCAGATCATCTACCAAAGGGAAACTATACCTTCATAGCACCAGAGTTTGTTAAAAGGCAGAAAATCTCAGTTGCTTCCACTGTTTATGTGTTTGGAAAACTGATAGATGCTTTGAGTGAAACAAAGGAGATAAGGCAACTCATTTCTATCTTCATCAAAGAAGATCCAAGTGAGAGAAAGACTCACTTTCCGGCGGCGGTTTATCTTCTAAGTGAAACAATGTCTCCTGTTGGTCTAATGGGATTGCGCCTCACAACAATTCATAGAGATGAAGAAAACAAGATACTTGATTCCATAAAGAACAATGAAAGGCGCCTGAAAACTGTTTTTGTCTACGGTCCTCAGAGAATTGGAAAGACAACTCTTTTAAGTTCTGTATCTGATCAGCTCAGAAATGACGGTTATCCAGTGATCTGGACTACAGATTTGCAAAATTTCATTGTTGGTATACTTCAGTTTGTAGACGATAAGATACTTTCAAATTTAGATGAAAAGGATAAAGAATGGATCGAAAAAGCAGCATTACTTAACCATATAAATGCTTCAGAAGTTGTTCTCAGAGTTGCCAAGATCATGAACAATTTACCTCCTGTCGTAATAATCGTTGATGATGCACATGAAATGGATCTTTCACTCAAAGCAACTATTGAGCAATTGCAAAATTACAATTATTCCTTTGGTCATACCTTGATCTTGGCATCATCTCATAGAGATATTCCTCTTTCCTATGATTTACTTGTTGAACTCGAACCTTTTGATATATCCAAAACAATTGAAATGATATCATCTATGTTCATGATGAATAAAGACGAGATTGAAGAATTCAGTAAGTGGATTCACGTGATCAGTCGTGGTTTACCTGGTCGGGTAGTTGAATTAGTTAAAATCATGCTGAAAAACAACGCACTGCACGTAGAGAAAAATAAGGTCATTGTCAACCAAGAGATCTTAAGTAGAACAGATTTCAAAGAAATATTGCAACTATCATTAGAAAAGATGGTCAGATCTGATGTTCATTTAATAGCTGTATTGGGAGAAAGATTTGAAATAAAAGAACTCGAGTATCTCAGTTTGGTGAGTTCGCAGGATATCTCTAAAATCAATTCAAAATTGGCTGAGCTGATCGAGAATGGCCTGGTGTACTGGGAAGATGGAAAATACAGATTCATAGTTTCTGATGTCTGGAGGATGTTTTACGAGCAAATAGAAGCTCAAGAGAAGATCAAATTGCACAGTGAATTAGTAAATATGGTCAAAGAGCCTTCAAAGAAAGCTTGGCATTTGAGAATGCTTGGTAGAGAGAATGCTGCAGTTGTATTATATCTTTTAACCGCGAGAAGAGAACTCGCCAATTACCACGATGTCTCGACTGCCATATCTTTGTTAGAAGAAGCCGAAAAACTTTTAGAAGGTAGAGAAAGTTATGCTTTCAATAGCTTAAAGTTAAAAGCGCTGCAGATTAAGCAAGACTCCAATGCTTTAGAGAGATATGCACTTGCCTTGGGTAAGAAATACGATTTTCTCAGATACAGTGCTTTGGTGCATGCATCAAAAATAAGCCTTGCAAAACAAATAGAAGAAACAGATATTTTTGAATCCAAAGCAGCTTATGGTAGGCTCTCAAAGTTATGTTGTAAAATGAGAAGGATGCTGTTATCGGGGGAAAATCTACCTGAGAGATTACTTGGTGAAGTTGAGGTTTTGCTCGCAAGCCTTAGTGATATAAAACTGCATAGGAAGTTGAGATCACAGACTCTGTTGTTAATCACACAGAATATCCATAGATCGAGCATAAGCAACTTAGAGCTGTTGAATCAAGCTAAGCAAATTGCCCAAAGTGAAGGTTTCTTAGATCTTTTGGCGCTAATTCTCAATGAACTTGGTACGAGACTTGCTGCCAACTCGGAAGCATCGAGGTTATTTGAACATGTCATTGAGATTGCCCACAAAATAGGATCTGACGGATTAGCAATGACCGCATTGTCCAACATGATTTGGACAAATTTGTACAGGGGTAATGTACATAAAATGTTTCAAGATATTGCAAGATTGAGGCAGTTAACCAGCATAACTGGAAATATTCAACTTGAAGCTTACAGTCATTTTGTAGAAGCAAATTTTCATATGTACAATCGTGAATTGGATGAAGCTCTGGAGGATTATTCTCGTGAACTTTCAATAGAAAAATACCTTGGTATTGAGCAAAGAGCATTGAGAGGAATTGTCTGTGCTTATGCTTTATTTGGAGATGTCGATAGTGCAAGACGAGTGATATTAGAAAATATCGAAAACCCCGCTATTAACAACCAGGGTTTTGCGCGTTTCAGAGATTTATTTTTAGCTGAAGACGATGCGAAATTTCTGGAGGCATGGCAGAGATTTCTCATAAGAGATACTCCATACTGGGCTGAAGAAGCGTGCCAAATATTTGCAGAAAGGTTGATAAAAATCGATAGAGATGGTTTTCTCAAGTTTACGAAACAACTCGAAACGAGTGCAATAAAAAGTGGAGCCTTCTTGTCTCTTGCGCAAATCTACGAAGGTTTGGCGATCGCATATAAATCTATCGAAGCTATTCCATTGGCAATGAACTACGCAGAAAAGGCAGTTTCGATTTACAGAACCAGATTATTTACAAATGCCGCAGCTTGGCTTGAGAAAAAAATGAATATATCTTCGGAAATAAACTTACTCAGACTATTTGATGAGCTGCGTTTGAATTTTGGTGAAACATCCGAACAATCTCTGAAATTAGCTCAAGAACAATTAGAAAAGATCATGAAAAATTCTGTCTTTGTCCAACATGTCCTTGATATTCTCAAAGTCACTGATCCACAAGATGAGATCCATACAACCATGGAATTCCTTGTTTCAAAAATAATGAACCTTCTACCAGTATCATCCGTAGGATTGGTGCTACTCGATCCACGTGGTAAAGTTTTGGAGTATGCGGGTTTCAACATCAAACAAATACCAAAGGAAATAAAGGTTTCCTACACACCATTTGAATTATGTAACAAGATAGAGATATATGATGGGTTTACTGTTGTTATGTACGTTGCTAATCAATCGTTACACCTTGATGAATTATCAGGTTATGAGCTCACAAAGATGGTCCTGAATCTGCAGGAAGTGATTATTTATGCATTGAAGAACATAATAATTTATCACAGAAGTATCACCGATCCTTTGACAGGTTTGCACACACGTTGGTATTTCATAACGAGATTACATGAAGAATTCGAAAGGGTAAGAAGATACGGTGGACACTTTTCAGTGGTGATGTGTGATATCGACGATTTCAAGAAGATAAACGACACCTTTGGGCACAGAATCGGTGATGAAGTATTGAAATTCATTGCCTCAGTACTAAGAAGCAGTACGAGGGCAAGTGACATTGTTGGGAGATATGGCGGAGAAGAATTCATACTGATACTTCCAAATACAAACCAAGAAAATGCCGCTAAGGTCGCAGAAAAGATTCTATACCAGATCATAGAAACAAATCCATTTGATTTTCGGGTAACGATGAGTTTTGGTGTCTCTGGTTACCCAGAACATGTGGTATTTGAAGCAGAAGATCTAATAGCCTTGGCTGATAAGGCTACATATGCATCAAAGGAAAGGGGTAAAGCCTGTGTCACAATCTACCAGTGATCTTAGAGAAAGGATAGAACGAATCCTTGTTGACAATATGAAATTGACATTGAAGGAATTCCTCAAGGTTCTTGGGGTGAAGAATAAAAACCAAAGGAAGGAAGTCAAGGCTGTATTGAACGAACTTGTCAAAAATGGAACGCTCATTAGAGATGGAAGAGGTCGATATCGCAGGATCGGCGAAGATTTGATCGTCGGCACAATTGAATTCACACGCCGAGGTAACATGGCGTTTGTCATAGCACAAGACGGTAAAGAAATAGCTGTACCTCTCGATAACACGAATGGCGCTATCCATGGTGACAAGGTTTTGATTGAAATAATAGGTAAGTGGAGAAATTTACCGATGGGTAGGGTATTGAGAATTTTAGAACGCGGTAAGGATAAGATAATCGGAGTTCTCCAGCTTAAGAGGTCTTTTTCTTATGTGATACCAGATGATTCAAAGATTGTTTATGATTTTTTTGTACCATTGGAATATATGCATGGTGCTAAGCCTGGGCAGAAGGTCATAGCCAAGATCACAAAATGGCCATCACATGGTAGATATCCTGAAGCCGAAATCATAAATGTACTCGGTGACGTAGATGATCCCAAGGTTGATATCCCAAGTGTAATAGCCAAACATGGTTTGAGAGAAGAATTCCCGCCAGAGGTAATGGATGAAATAAGAAAACTACCCAACGAGGTTCTCGACGAAGAAAAAAAGGATAGAAAGGATTTTACAGACCAAATCGTCTTCACCATAGATGGTGAAGATGCAAAAGATTTCGATGACGCAGTTTCAATAAGAAAACTTTCTAAAAACAAATATCTTCTGTCGGTGCACATTGCTGATGTTTCTCATTACGTAAAGGAAGGTTCTGCAATCGACAAAGAGGCATTTTCAAGAGGTACAAGTGTTTATTTACTTGACAAAGTCATACCGATGTTACCCTTCAAATTGTCAAACAATTTGTGCAGCCTGGTTGAAGGAAAAGACAGACTCACATTCACAGTCCAAATGACATTAGACTGTGAAGGCAACACTCTGAGCTATGAAATATCACCGAGTGTAATAAGGAGTAAGAAGCGTTTGACATACACCATCGTAAACAGGTATTTTCTGGGCGATCCGGCAGCTCAAAAACAGTTGGGTAAGAAGATCTGTCATTCGCTTGATTTGATGCGCGAACTGTCGAAAATTCTCAGAGAGAGCAGAAGACGTAGGGGTGCAATTCTCGATGTCGAAGGTGGTGAAGTCGATGTAATAACGGACGAGAAAGGTTATGTTGTTGATATATTACCTCGCAAAAGGGGCGAAGCAGAGATCTTGATAGAAGAATTCATGATAAAAGCCAATGAAACTGTAGCAGAGGTCTTTCACAACGCTGGGTTACCTTTTGTTTATAGAATACACGAACAACCAGATCCAGAGGTTTTGATTCAGTTGCGAGAATATGTGGAAGCACTGGGGTTGAAGATAAAATTTCCCAAGACAGTTCATTCGAGTGTTCTTCAAAAAATACTGGAGGCCGTCAAAGATCATCCACTCAGATCAAGTGTCGAAAAGCTTTTAGTTCGCTCGATGAAACGCGCAATTTATTCTGCTTTCAATGTTGGGCATTTTGGTTTGGCATCTTTCGCATATACTCACTTCACATCACCAATCAGAAGATATCCCGATCTCGTAGTGCATCGACTCTTGAAATTGTATTTAGAACAAGGTGGTAAATTCACATCGAAGCAAATAGAGGTATATTCACAGTTACTTCCAAAGATCGCGGAACATTGTAGTAAAAAAGAGAGAACAGCCGATGAAGCCGAATGGGATTTAATAAGTATAAAAAAAGTTGAGTACATAAGCAGATATATGGGAAAGACATTCGATGTAGTTGTGACCAATGTAACGAGGTTTGGTTTATTTGTTGAAATTCCAGACAAATTAATCTCTGGTTTGATTCATATATCAACCCTGGATGATTACTACAACTACGATGAAAAAAAGAATATCTTGATTGGTGAGAGAACAGGGCGAATGTTCAAGATTGGTGATTTGTTAAAGGCAAAAGTTGTCAATGCCAATAAAATTTCAGGCGAGATAGATTTTGAACTTGTGGAGGAAGAAGAAAATGTGGGTAAGAGAATTTCAAGGTAAAAAAGGTTTTGTAATACTCGTTCATGGGTTGGGAGAACATTCAAAAAGGTATAATTGGCTCTTGGATCTACTTCGAAAAGAAAATTACGGTTTGATAATCTTTGATTTACCTGGTCACGGTGAGAGTCCAGGAAAAAGAGGTCATGCATCTTTCAATGAGATCTTTGATTTTCTCGACAGATTAGTTGATTCACACCCTAATTCCTTCTTGATGGGACATAGTTTAGGTGGCTTGATTGCAACAAGGTATGCTGAACTCGGAAAAACTTTACGTGGATTGATCGTCACCTCACCGGCACTGAAGCTTTCCAAAGACAACTTCCTTTTGAGATCTACCGCAGTGTTTTTTTCATTCATCATGCCAAAATTGAGTTTTGACAATGGGATAGATCCAAACAACCTTTCACCTAATAAAGAAGCTGTGAAAAAGTATGTAGAAGATCCACTCGTTCACAAAAAGATAAGTGCTAAACTCGCCCATGACATGTTTGTCAATTCGAAAATCACTTTGAAAGAAGCCAAAAAAATATCTGTCCCATGTTTTATAGCAGTCGGAGAAAAAGACAAAATCACACTTCCAGATGGTGCAAAGCAACTTTTCGATTCAATCAATTCATCAGACAAGACATTTAAAGTATATCAAAACGGATTTCATGAACTGTTTGAAGATGAAAAAAACGCACCTATTTTCATGAGCGACCTGATTGATTGGCTAAACAAGCATTGATCATTCTCCACCTGCTGCTTCTATACCTTCTTTCAAAACATAGACCTTGTTTGAAGATGGCAATAAAGCAAGAGGATTAACAGTACTATCGTTCACAAGCACTTCAAAATGAAGGTGAGGTCCTGTACTCACACCTGTACTACCTACTCTACCAAGCAGAGTGCCCCTTTCCACTTTCTGGCCAACATAAACAGTTATCTTTGAGAGATGGCCATACCTTATTGTGTTATTAGATGATTTTACCTCGACCATCAAACCATAACCGGATTTCTCCCCTGCAAAAGATACAACACCTGAGGTAGATGAGAAAATAGGTGTTCCTTCGGGTGCAGCTATATCCAATCCCGAATGGAATGACATCTGCTTATTCACCGGATGAACACGCCAACCATATGGAGAGGAGATTACACCGTAGATAGGCCATATATAACCTTTCTCAGTATTAAAAGCCTTTCCGATGCTTTTCTGAGGTATGAACAATCTTTGACCGGGTTTTATAAAATCAGAACTCAACTCATTGGCCAACATAATGTCACTGACTGTCGTGAAGAACATGCGCGCAATTGTGTAGAGACTGTCACCTTGTTTTACATTGTAGATGAAACCTTCTGGCTGAGGAATTGTGATCTGTTGACCTGGTTTCAACTTCAGTGGATTTGACAGATTATTCCAATCGAGAATTGTCGAGGCGGAAACTTTGAATTTTTTAGCGATGTCGTACAAGTTATCACCTGATTGAATCACATAAGTTACTGTCAGATACCCCCCAAAAATCACCACGGACACCAAAAGAGAAAACAGGATAAAAAGTTTTTTCACCCTCATCTCCCCTTTTTGTTCTAAATAATCTCCACAAGTTTTTCTGGTATTTTATGAGCAGGTAAAACAAAATCGGCATATCCTTCTTCTACAACTGCCTTTGGCATACCGTACACAACACATGTTGACTCATCTTCGGCTATAATTTTACCAGAATAATATTTTACTTTAAAAGCACCTTTTGCACCATCTCTACCCATTCCTGTGAGAATAACACCTATGGTGTTATTTTTGTAAATTTCTGCAACTTTCATAAGAGTAAAATCCACAGCGGGTCTGACGTTGTTTATCTTCTCAGATTGATCTAAGAAAATTTTCACCGTACCACCTTCGGTTTTAACCCCCATGTGATAGTCACCGGGCGCAACATAGACAACACCTTTTTTGACAACCTCGGAGTCTTCAGCTTCTTTGACTTGAAGGTTTGAAAGAGAATTAAGGCGCATTGCGAGCGATTTTGTAAACATGGGTGGCATGTGTTGAACTAAAAAAACAGGCGCTGGGAAATCTTTTGGCAGCGCCGGGATTATTTGGTCAAGGGATCTTGGACCACCCGTTGACGCTCCTATCACAACTGCTTTTTCAAAGGCGGAAACTCTTTTTGGATTCATCGTAACCTTAGAAAAAGATGGTTTTGAAAGTAGTTTAGTTGGGTCTATAGAAATAGAGGCTCTTATTTTCTGGGCAAGAACATCTGCAACTTCTCTGAAACTCAAAGAGGTGGAACCAGAAGGCTTTGTTAAAAAGTCAACAGCACCTATCGAAAGTGCTGTGATTGTGATATCTGCACCTTCTTCTGTCAAACTGCTCACCATGATGACGCGTGTAGGACATTTGGACATGATATTTTTCAAAGCCTCTATACCGTTCATTCTGGGCATTTCTACATCAAGGGTGACGACATCTGGCTTCTTTTGTCTTATAATCTCAAGTGCCTCCAGACCATCCTTCGCTATACCAACCACTTGCATATCTGGTTGACTATCGATGATGTCCTTAAGAACCATTCTCATAAAAGCTGAATCATCGACAATTACCACATTAATCTTTGTTCCTACCACGCTTCTTCAACCCTCCAACGATAACAACAAGTGGAAAGAAAACGACATATAACAACGCAAACAATCTGCCCAAATCCGATTTCCAATGAAACAGAGCTCTCCCAAGGACAATAAAACCAACAACTACTGCAAATAAAGAATACCACAAAACCACTCCGGCTGCAACATCCTTGACGAATTTGATGCGTGGATCGTGATTTTTGCTGTAAACATCCATTATACCTTCCACCATGGTATTAATTAACTCCATACCAATCACCGAAAAGACGGCAAATGCAAGCCAGAGCATTTCGCCATTGGAGATGTCAAGAAAATAAGAACTAACCAAAACCAGAGTTCCTATGAAAAAATGTATTTTCAAATTCTTCTCGCGCCTTATGGCTTCTAACAGACCAAGAACTGCATTTCCAAATGATTTAAAAATATTACTCGAAACCGATTGTTCTAACCTTCTGTTCACTCTTGAGTTTGAATTCTTTGTCAGTTGTCTGGTAGCCATAATTTATCGCCTCTATGTTCAATTTTGTATACTTTTCAGAAATTAATTCATGAACAGATTTTATCAAGGAATCGATTGTAACAATCTGTGTCGATTTTACTAAAGCTCCTAAACCTATCATGTTACTCACCATAGGTGTGCCGAATTTCTCAATTGCCAATTTTTCAAGTGGAATCATGAGGACCTTTCTTGTTCTATGAAAACTCTGTGGAAGCGTTTCGACAAACGTCGAGTCCATTAAAATTACACCATTAGGCCTCAACAGTTTTTGGTACGCCTTTAACGCATCAAGATGCATTATGTACATGACATCAAATTGAGAAGCTTCGGGAAAGTCTATCCAATCATCACAAATTATGATGTCGCAATGACTTATTCCTCCTCTGACTTGGGCACCATAAAGCTGAGTTTGAACAACATGCTTTCCATCAAAAACCGCTGCTTGCGCAAGTAATTTTCCGGCAAGTATATTCCCTTGACCACCAATTCCTGCCACTCTCACACTCAAAGGTTCACGGATGTTCAAGTACAACACCTCCTTTTACTTTTTACTTTGACTCACAGCAGCTTCATAGAGATCGTGAAAAGTTGGTCTGTTCTCTTCGTGAAATTCTCCGATGATTATCTTGTCTTTAAGATCTGATTCCGACATTCCTTTTGCTTTATCCAACATGATACTATTTCTTTTGAAATATTCGATCATCTCTGGAGCATCACCTATCCTGTTGTATCTTCCATAATAAGTATGGCAGTTCGTAACTGCTTCCACGACAGATGTACCTTTGTGGCTCAAAGCTTTGGTTATATAACGCACCAGGAGAGGATAATGATATACCGTCGCTCTTGCAACATAAGTAGCACCAGCAGCAACTGCCATTTTGACAACATCAAATGGTTTTTCGATATTACCATAGGGTGTCGTCGAAGCGATCTTTTCAAATGGTGTTGTAGGAGAGTTCTGTCCACCCGTCATACCATATATCATGTTGTTGAAAACAACGATCGTGATATCGATATTTCTGCGACAAGCATGAATGAAATGATTACCACCTATGGCAAGAATGTCACCGTCACCACCGAGTACGGCAACTTGAAAGTCTGGCTTGGCAAGTTTCACACCTGTTGCAAAAGCGATAGCCCTTCCATGAAGCGTATGCAGAGTATTGAAATCTATGTAACCAGTTGCCCTCGATGAACAACCTATACCTGATACTACAGCCATTCGTTCTTGTTTGAGACCAAGACTATCAACGGCTTGTAAGAAAGCCTTCAGCACAATGCCATTTCCACAACCTGGGCACCATATAGTTGGCCAGTGATCTTGGCGCAAATAAGACACCAGTTTTTCAACTTTCAAAATATTCACCTCCACTAGATTTGATCAACTCTACATTGATTTTACAAGTTTTAAAGAAATAATCGGTCAGTGGATCTGGATAACCTGCAAAATAAACAACCCTCACTATACCAGCGTTTATTATGAGTCTCGCACACACTGAGCATGGTTTTGTTGTAACGTATATGGTTGCTCCGTTTGTCGAGATTCCAAACTTAGCTGCCTGCATCAATGCATTTTGTTCCGCATGCAATCCATAACAGATCTCCTGATTTCTACCAGATGGTATCTTTAAATCATCTCTTATACATCCCACTGAATCACAATGTGGAAATCCAGATGGGGGTTGGTTGTATCCTGTGGCGAGAATTCTGTTCTCTCTGACTATGATTGCACCTACTTTACGGTGTGTGCATGTCGATCTCTCGCTCACAAGATGACATATTCTCATGAAATAATCATCCCATGAGATCCTGCTATCTATCTTCTTTCTCATTTCAATATTTTTGAGATACGTTACCAAATCGAACTCATCCATGGCACTAATAATATACAACACTTTTTTGAGAAAAAGAAAACGGTAAATGAATGACTCGGGATTCTCAAATGTCTACAATAGTGAACGTAATCTGTTTATGAATCAATACGCATCGGTAAACTCGCACAGATCATCTATTTAATCTCTGTTGTAAACAAATCTTAAAAATTTCTTAGTATTTTTTCCGGCAATACATGCATATAATGACAACGTAAGTGTACTTGATGTGAACAGTATACTGGACAAATGTACTGATGTTAGCTTAGGAAAAGGAATTGAGGTGTTTTTCATGGATATAGGAGAAAAGGTAAAAAGGTTGAGGATGTCTCGTGGGTTAACACAAGAGGAATTGGCGATGCGTACAGATCTTTCAAGGAGTTTCATATCACAACTTGAAAGCAATAAGACGTCTTTATCAGTAGATACATTGGAGAAAATATTACGTGCACTCGGTACTGATCTAAAGGCATTTTTTTCAGAAGAAGAGAGAAAAGTAGTTTTTAAAAAGGAAGACAGGATACCAGTTTATGATGAACCAGAAGGAGTTGCTTCACAGCTTTTAATGAGTGATGTTGAAACGAAAAAGATAGATCCGATCTTGGTAACTCTTAAACCAGGCGCACAAACAGAGGAAGAAGATTACCACGAAGGTGATGAATTTGGTTACGTCTTGCAAGGTAAAGTGGATCTATGGCTCGATGACGTTAGGTACAGATTGTCTCAGGGTGATTGTTTTTATTATCGAGCCGATAAGAAACATTTTTTGAAGAATCCAAGCAAAAAAAAAGATGCAATAGTCTTATGGATAGAAATTGATTAATGGGGAGGGATTGGCAATGAAAAAAAGTTTGGGAAGACATTTGATTGCGGAGTTTTATGACTGTGATCAAAAGGCACTTGACGACGTAGTACTCGTTGAGCAAAAGATGAAAGATGCTGCTATTGTTGCTGGAGCAACAATAGTTGGAAGCTCGTTCCATAGGTTCCTCCCCTACGGAGTGAGCGGTGTAGTTGTTATCTCTGAATCACACTTGACAATTCATACATGGCCCGAATATGGCTATGCCGCAATCGATTTATTTACCTGTGGAGAAGATACAAATCCGTGGAGAGCTTTTGATTATTTGAAAGAAGCATTCAATGCAAAGAGAACTCAGGTTTTTGAGCATACTCGAGGCGATTACAGAGCAATAGGTATACCAATATCAGCTCCACATAAGGCAATGAAAGGAGGATTATACAGTGTCTGAAAAAGTCGTTCCAGGAAAACACTTGTGGTTCTTTGATTATTTTTCCGGTGGAGATGTCGGTCTTGTAATGAGAATAAGCCGAATGATTCATTCTGAACAAACTCAGTATCAGAGAATAGATATCTTCGACAATCCCACATTGGGTAGAGTATTCGCATTAGATGGCATCACGATGACAACTGATGTGGACGAATTCATGTATCATGAAATGCTCGCGCACGTTGCAATGTTTTCACATCAAAATCCGAGATCTGTTTTGATCGTCGGTGGTGGCGATGGTGGAACTCTACGCGAAGTGCTGAGACACCCACAGGTTGAAAGAGTAGTTCTATGCGAGATAGATAAACGTGTGGTCGAACTCTCAAAACAGTATTTGAAAACCGGAGTCGCGCTTGAAAGCGAAAAAGTAGAATTAGTTTTTGAGAATGGTGCAGAATATATAAAGCGTATTCGAAACCAGTTTGATGTCATAATAATCGATTCGACAGATCCAACTGCCGGTGAGGGCGGACATCTCTTTACACAGGATTTTTACAAGTCGTGTTATGACGCCTTGAAAGACGATGGTGTGATGACAGCAGAAGCCGAAAATCCGTTGTATGATTTTGGATGGCTCAAGATCGCATATAAAAGAATTCGTGCCGCTTTCCCAGTTGTTCGAGTGTATCAAGGATTTATGCCAACATATCCCTCGGGGTATTGGTTGTATATCTTTGCTTCAAAAGGAAGAGATCCTTTGAAAGATATTAGAATCGAAGATGCACAGAGAATGTCTGTAGAACTCAAATATTATAACGAAGAAGTGCACAGAGCTGCCTTTGTGCTTCCAAATTTTATCAAGCGCGAACTCGTTTAAAGGAAGGGCTTAATGTTAAAAGGTACAACCGAATGGCATTTAACAACCAATTGTATAGAAATTCTCGAGGAAGAGCTGATCTCAAGGGACTTTTTCAACTATGCTGTTGAGTACAAAGCAGATGGAGCAAGAGTAATTCTCTATACAGAAGATGAGAATTTTGTTAAAGACATCTTGAAAGTGACCAACAGTGAGCTCCTTGAAAAAAAGAGTTCTCAAGTTGATGATTGGTTTAAGTACATGAAACTTGAACCATTTGAGATTGCCACAGGAATTTGGATAGATCCAAAGGGCAATTTCAGTGCCAAAGATGCAGTTGTTGTCAAAATGAGGCCATCTGCAGCCTTTGGTACAGGAGATCATCCTACGACGATCCTCGCGGCTAAGTTGTTGGTTCAATATCTAAAAAACGCTCGGAATGTTTTAGATGTTGGTTGTGGCACAGCAATACTTGCAATCATTGCAGCAAAACTTGGAGTCGAAAAAGTTGTAGCTGTCGATAATGATCCCGTTGCCGTTGATGTTGCCAAGGAATTTGTGCATGAAAATCAAGTAAAAGTAGATGTAATGCTCTCTGATTTGGTCAACAACGTCGATGGCAAATACGATCTTGTGGTCGCAAATATATTAACACCTGTAATAGTAAAATTGATAGATCAAATTGGCAAGGTGACCGACAAAGGTTCTATACTAATAGTATCTGGAATATCTGTTAAAGACGAATCGATCATTAGAAGCCATCTTCAAAGTAAAAATTTAGAAATTCTATCTGAGGGTGAAATGCAAAATTGGAAAGCATTTGCCGTGAAGATTTGCTGATCATAAAAAAACAGATAGGTCGTTATCCAAATGGTGTAAACCACATCGTGAGAAGATGCAGTTATGGTTATCCAGTGCTGATTGAAAGCAATCCTGTAGTCGACGGAAAACCATTTCCAACGTTGTATTGGCTGACCTGTCCATTTTTAATCAAAGCAGTTTCACGTTTAGAAGCACATGGGTGGATCCTTAGGCTTGAAAACATGATCGAACAGAATCCTGAATTCAAAGAAAGATATCTAAGAGCTCATCAAGAAGTTATGAAAAGAAGAGAAAGATTGATCAACGATGAAATTACAAGAGAAAGATTGAGCAAAGTCGGAAGTGGTGGAATTAAAGATCTGAGAAGAGTGAAGTGTTTACATTTGCATTTGGCTGATTATCTTGGAGGCGTTGATAACCCTGTGGGTGAAATGGTATTCAAAACAATCGGTGTCATTGAATGTGATAAAGTGATTTGTAGGTGAACTTTTAAAAGTTTTCTCATGTCAAAATAGGAGGAAAAAGATGCAAGATGAAGAACTCCTCAGAGGACTTAGACGTAGCGAAGATTGGGCATACAGATGGCTTTATAGGGAATATGCCGGTAAGATAGGAAGTGTCGCAAGAGCTTACCTTGGAGCAGATGACGTTGACGATGTAGTTCAGGAAGTCATGCTGAGGATATTCAAAGGCGTTAGGAAATTCAAAGGTGATTCCAAACTGTCTACCTGGATCTATAGAATAGCGATCAATGTTTGCAAAGATTATCTGTCAAAATATAAGAAGAGAAATGAAGTACTTACCGATTTTACAGAGGACGAAGAAAGCACTGTTCTTCATCCAGTATCGGAATCTGATACGATTTTACAAGCAACAGGAGAAATAGAGTATGAGAAAATTATGGATGCAATAGAGAAATTATCGGCAGATGATAGATTGTTGATCAAACTCAGAGATGTAGATGGGTTGAGTTATGAAGAGATCAGTCAAATAGTCGATAAACCAATTGGAAGTGTCAAGAGTAGTCTTCACTACGCAAGAAAAAGGCTTAAGAAGTTGCTTGAGGAGGCGAATGAATGACCGAGGAGAATTTTCAGAAATTCCTCGATGGTGAGTTGGCAAAGGAAGAATTGGATGAAAAGACAAAACAAGAGGTAAAGATGTACAACAACATTGTGCAGGTAATGAGGGCCCGCTATGATTACAAACCAAGCCTTGCTCTTGAAAAACGCGTGATGTCAAAAGCTCACAGGAAAAAGGAACTGTTCTCGGAAGTGGTAATAGCCGCATCTGTTGTAATTGCATTGCTTTTCATAACGTTCAATGTTCTACCAACTAAAATCCCAGTTACACCGAGAAGTCAACAAGCTTCTGTGAGTGAAGTTTTTGATTATCTCAGCTTAGTCAAGTTGGTTGGAGATGGTTTCTGAGCCACATTAGGAGCGATGGATGGAATGAGAAAAATTTTGATATTTATTTGTGTTGTTGTATATGCCGTAGCTATATTCTGCCAATCTTTTATTGATCTTTTCCTGACCAATTCTTATTTTGGAAGACGGGTTGTCACAGAGCGTGGCGTCAACAATAAAAGTAGGATTGAGTTGGTCTACAGATGGCCTGATGACAAAATCGTGCAGGTTCTATCACCACTGATCTTGATATGGGCAAAACATTCTGGTTCATTTATAATGGGAGAGCCAAATAATTTTCGTATATCTCCACTTGAGATCCTTGATTTGGAAGATCTCTTTATAAGACAATTGAAACAGGTTGGTATCTCAAAAACAGAGAAAATCAACGGTAAGTACAAAGTTGTTGTTGATTCACCATCTGGTCTTTTCACGGCAATAATCAATGATAAGGGATATCCTGAAAAAATCATCCGGGTTTTTCAAGGGATAACAACTGAATTAGTCTATGAAGAAGTACAACCACTTTCACAAAAGTTCGACGAAGTTGCCAGCAAGTACAATATTCGACCAAGTGAGACAACCATCAATTTTCCGAATGAAATCAAAGAGATTTTGCAAACTGTTTCTTGGTATACGGTCTCGCGCCTGAAAATCGGTGAAGAACAAGTCATCTTAATAATGGCAAATCATAAATCAGGCACTATTTTAAAAGTGGTATATTCTTCAAAGGAAGTCAACGTAAACACAGAGCAAAATGAGAAAATGCTTCAGTGCAATGGTCAAGGTTATTACATATATATAATCACTCAGGACGATAATGTTCTCAAAGAGATCAAGCAATTACTTGAAAAATAAACCATGAAAGCACTAATTCTGGACGGATATGTAGACGAGCCAGCTGCTTTTGGAGTACCGCCCTATATCAGCCACTACGTTCGCTACGCCGCAGGAGTTCTTGCAATGAAAGATTATGAAGTGACCTACTACACCATAGATCAAGTCCGTAGCGAGAAGTTATGGGATCAATTGTCCTATTTTGACCTCATTTTGATCATAGGCGGGATAACTGTCCCAGGGAAATACGTAGGTGGAGAACCTATGTCCTACAATGAATTAAAAAAGATATCGGAAATTTGCAGAAAGAAACGTCGCTTACTTGCTGGTCCTTTTTCCTCTTTTCAAGCACGTAAAGGTGGAACAAAAGCAACAAACTATCAAATCGATGTCGATTGTGTACTTGGTTCTGATATAACCACCGATCTGTACAATTACCTTTTTGACTCACAAAAGAACTTCAATGATTGGGAAATTCTCAGGTCAGCTTCTGTACTCGGCGCATGGATAATTAAACAACACCCAAGGTATCCGAACATCATATGCGAGATAGAGCTTTCACGTGGATGTGAAAGAAAAAGTCACTGCAGTTTTTGTGTGGAACCAATCTTTTATCCAAAACTCACTTCCAGACCTGTAAAGGATGTGGTAGATGAAATTACCGAGTTGTACAAAAATGGTTGTAGAGCCTTTAGATTTGGAAGATCTGCAAATGTTTTAGCATACTATTTCGACATAGACGGTAAGCCATGCCCTGAAGTTTATGAAGATCTGTATCAGACGATCTGGCAACGGTGTCCAAAAATAGATGTTCTCCACCATGATAATGCCAATCCTGCCTTTATAACAACTCATGAAAAAGAATGTATAAGGATTTTAGAAACAATGGTGAAATGGAACACACCAGGAGATGTCTTGTCTTTTGGTGTTGAAAGTTTTGATTTAAAAGTTGTTAAGATGAATAACATTATGAATTCTCCACAACAGGTTCTTAGAGCAATCGAGATAGTTAACCAGATCGGTCGAATGAGAGTTGACGGTGTACCCAAGCTACTTCCAGGTGTCAATCTATTATATGGTTTAATCGGTGAGACAGAACAAACTTATAAAGAGAACTTCAAATGGCTGAAGCTGATATTGGATAGAGATTTATTGCTGAGAAGAATCAACATCAGGCAGGTGATTATAGAGCCAGGTACACCTCTTTACAGATTTTCACAGATGAAAAAACTGAAATTGAACAGAGAAATCTTCAGGTCTTATAAGGAAAAAATAAGAAGAGAGATCGACCTACCGATGATCCAAAAGGTTTTTCCAGTTGGATGTATCCTACGAAATGTATACCCTGAATATAAGGAAGGAAAGATCACATTCGCAAGACAGCTTGGAAGTTACCCTGTCCTGACTGGTGTAGCTGGAGAGTTGGCAGATGTGTCTGATGTTGTGGTGTTAGATCATGGTCCAAGATCGATTACCGCGGTGAAATATCCAATGAATCTCAATGTTGCTTCGTTCGAGGAACTTATCCATGTACCAACAATTGGAGAAAGACGCGCAAAGAAAATCATACTCGCAAGACCTTTTAGGTCTTTTGAAGAAGTTGCACAGGTTTTGGATAACGATCAAGAATGCTTACAAGTGCTCAGAAAAATCGGTGCTGTGGTATCATGATTTTCAAGGAGGGTTGAGTTCTGAAATACGAGCGTATTAAGGGAACGAATGATATTTTTGGAGAGGAAATCATTTATTGGAATTTCGTTGAACGTAAAGCTGCACAGACTTCCAAATTGTTCGGATATCGTGAAATAAGAACGCCGATCTTTGAATCAACTGAACTTTTCACGCGCAGTGTTGGTGAAGAAACAGATATCGTTCAGAAAGAGATGTACACATTCAACGATAAGGGTGGTAGAAGCTTAACACTCAGACCAGAAGGAACAGCTCCAACAATAAGGGCATTCATAGAAAATTCGATGATCAACGATGGTTTGCCACAAAGGTTTTATTACATCGGACCCATGTTCAGATATGAAAGACCTCAGGCTGGTAGACTTAGACAATTTCATCAGTTTGGTATAGAATTAATAGGATCTGCTGAACCACTTGCGGACGTTGAAGTTATACAGCTTGCAAAATCATTTTTAGATTCTCTTGGATTGAATTCCTACAAGATATATGTGAATTCCATAGGTTGTCCAAAATGTAGAGTGCAATACAAAAATGCGTTGAAAGAATATTATTCTGAGCATTATGGAGAAATATGTGAGGACTGTAAGAAACGTTTTCAGTCTAACATCATGAGATTATTGGACTGCAAAAAAGACGTTGAAATAGCTCAAAAGGCACCTAAGACGGTTGAATATTTGTGTGATGAATGCAAACAACATTATGAAAAATTCAAACACATTCTCAAGAGCTTGAATATCGCATTCGAAGAAGATGGAAATTTGGTAAGGGGTTTGGATTATTATACGCGTACGGTTTTTGAGATAAAACACAGCTTGCTTGGTGCACAAAGCGCAATCCTCGCCGGTGGAAGGTATGATGGTTTATGCAAAGAATTAGGCGGTACCGATCTTCCTGCACTTGGTTTCGCCGCAGGCATTGAAAGGCTCGTGTTGGCTATAAGATCTGAGCAGTTGCAGATACCTCACGATTCATACTGTGATGTTTATGTAATTCCACTGAATGAACAAGCCGTCATCAAAGCTTTTGAAATCTCAGACTCTTTGAGAAAACGTGAAATAAATGTTATCACCGATGTCAATTTGAGGCCAATTAAAGTACAACTCAAACATGCAAACAGATTAAATGCCATCACTGCCATCATAATAGGCGATGAGGAACTTTTGAAAAACACAGTACAGATTAAAGACCTGTTGGATCAAACCCAATCGGAAGTAGAGTTTGAATATGCCGTGGATTATGTGTCAGATATCCTGAGAAATAAAAAGCTCAAAAATTAGAGTGAATAAAAGAGGGCGTATACAATCGATACGCCCTCTATAATTTAGAACGAAATTTTTTTGTTATACAAAGGAAAGCGTTCACATAGATCTTTAACGGCAGCGTAGACTTCTTTTTGCACAGAATCTGGGACATTACCTTCTTCGTCAGCTATATTTCTGAGAACTGTGAGAATCAAATTTGCTATTTGTTTCATTTCCTTTTCTTTCATGCCTCTGGTGGTGACAGCAGGTGTGCCAATTCTAATACCGCTTGCCACAAAAGGCGAACGAGTTTCATTGGGAATGGTGTTCTTATTGACTGTGATACCACAGTTCTCAAGTGCTCTTTCAGCGGCTTTTCCTGTTACATTCAGTGGGGTCAGATCCACAAGCATCAAATGCGTGTCAGTACCACCTGATACAATCCTCAATCCCAATCTGGACAATTCTTCAGCCATCGTTTTCGCATTCGCGACTACCTGCTTTTGGTACTCTATAAAATCAGGAGTCATTGCTTCTCTAAAACACACTGCCTTTGCCGCTATGACGTGCATCAATGGTCCACCTTGCGTGCCCGGGAAGACCGTCTTGTTTATCGCCTTGTAGATCTCTGGGTCATTGGTGAGAATTAAACCACCACGTGGACCTCTGAGTGTTTTGTGAGTAGTCGAAGTAACTATGTGCGCATATTCACAGGGATTTGGGTAGATACCAGCAGCAACTAATCCAGCAAAATGAGCCATGTCAACCACAAGATATGCACCAACTTCGTCGGCTATCTCGCGAAATCTTTTAAAATCTATTATTCTTGAATACGCACTGCCTCCAGCTACAATGATTTTAGGTTTATATTCAAGTGCAATTTTTCTAACTTGATCATAATCTATCATCTCTGTTTTTGGGTCCACACCATATTGAATTGCCCTGAACAATTTCCCAGAAAAGTTCACACCGGCACCATGTGTCAAGTGTCCACCATGTGATAAACTCATCCCCATCAGTAAATCTCCTGCTTCAGCCACCGAAAGGTAAGCAGCCATATTTGCCTGAGAACCAGAATGCGGTTGGACATTTGCATACTGAACTTTGAATAATTGTTTTGCCCTTTCTCTGGCAAGTTCTTCGACTTTATCAACCCATTCACAACCACCATAGTAGCGCTTTGAAGGGTATCCTTCTGCGTATTTATTTGTCAAGACACTTCCCATTGCTTCCATAACGGCAACGGAAGCAAAATTCTCGGAAGCTATCAGCTCTATGCCGTATTCTTCCCTTCTCAATTCACCCACTATGGCCTCGTAAACATCTGGATCAGTAATTTTTAGATGTTCCCACACCACTCACACCTCCCCAGTGAAGCTGTAATCTGTCCCATCTGGTTTGTCCTTCAACTCAATTCCAATTTCTTTGAGTTTGAAACGAATTTTATCTGCTAAATCATAGAGTTTTCGTGATCTCAAATCACTTCGCACGTCAATGACTATCCGAAGGATCTCATCAATTGAACTGTTCATCGATTGAGGAGGCAATTCAAACAATCCCAAAACGGGACAAAATTCTCTTCGTAACAAATGATATATCTTTGAAGCAATCTCATCATTACCTTCGTCCATTGCTTTGTTCAACTCGTTTATCAAATCAAAGATCAACGCAATGACTTTTGGTGTATTGAAATCATCATCTAACGCATCACAGAAGACCGATCTTTTTTCTTCAATCCACGCATCACTTTTCACCAAGGAAGGTTGTGTAACTTTCGATTCGAATCTATTGAAAGTTTCTATTGCACGTCTCACGGCTTTCATGGTGCTCGTAATTGCTTCCTTGGAAAAATCTATTGGACTTCTGTAATGTTTTGAAAGAAAAAACAGCTTCAATGCATCTGCGCCAAAGGTTTTTATGGCTTCACGCAACAAGAAAATATTGCCGATCGATTTACTCATTTTGTCACCTGAGAATCTAATCATTCCATTGTGCATCCAATACTTGACAAATGGTTGACCAGTTAAAGCCTCACTCTGTGCCTTTTCATTTTCATGGTGGGGAAATATCAAATCTTCTCCACCGGCGTGTATATCAAGTGTCGAACCAAGGAGTTTGGTGGACATGATGGTACATTCTATGTGCCATCCCGGTCTTCCCAAACCCCATGGGCTTTGCCATGCAGGTTCGTTAGGTTTTGCCGATTTCCAAAGTGCGAAATCCAAAGGATTACGCTTTTTTTCATTCACCTCAACCCTTGCACCCGCAATCATGTCGTCAAGTGATCTATGAGACAGTTCTCCATATTTTGGAAAACTTTTAACATCGAAATACACATCGCCTTCGACAACATATGCATGTCCTTTTTTGATCAGATCTTCGATGGAAGAAATTATTTCCTGAATGAAGTCTGAAGTTTTTGGAGCGAAATTCGGAGCTCTAACACCAAGCGCGATTGCATCGCGCCAATATTCAGATATGAAACTTTCCGCAACATCTTCAAAAGAAACACCAAGTTCATTCGCACGAATAATGATCTTATCATCTATGTCGGTAAAATTCTGAACCATGATAACACGATATCCTCTGTATTCGAGATAACGCCTCAAGGCATCAAAGACTACCATAGGTCTTGCATTACCAACGTGTATCAAACCATAAACAGTTGGACCGCAGACATACATTCTAACGACACCGGGGTCCTTTGGTGAAAATTCTTCCAATATCCCAGAAAGTGTGTTTCGTATATACACAGTTACCCCTCCAAACCTACCTTGATTCTCGCTGCGGTTTCATTTGTACCCAAGAGATAAACAACATCTACGAGCTCTGGTCCTTCATTCTTACCAGTTAATAAATACCTCAAAGTAGTGTAGAATTCTTTCGCGTTTAATTTCCGTCCCTTCACAACTGATCTAATAAGATCTACAATACAATTCTTATCGCAGTCTGATGAGCTTTCCAGTTTTTCTGAACATGCCATGAGAGCTTCTTTCACACTTTGATCTACCGACACTCTCACCTTTGGCCTGATGAAGAAAAAGTCTGCTATTATTTGGAAATCCTTCAAGGTGTGCATCCTGTCTTTGACTACTTGCAAGACTTCCATAAGCCATTTGGAATTCTTCGGAACAAAGTTCCAATCTTTGAGAAAAGGAGAGATCAACTGAATCAGTTGTTCTTGGTCAATCGTTCTTATGTAATGTCCATTCATCCAATTGAGTTTCACAGGATCAAAGATGGCTGGATTCTTGCTGAGTCTATCTATTGAGAATTTCGCTATCATTTCGTCCATTGGCATGATCTCTTTCGCATCTGGAGATGACCATCCAAGGAGTGCAAGGTAATTCACAACTGCCTCTGGAAGATATCCTTGTGCTTTGAATTCTTCTATTGAGGTGGCACCGTGCCTCTTGCTCAACTTTTTTCCATCGGGTCCAAGAATAGTCGACACATGACCTATTCTCGGTGGAGTTGTACCAAAAGCTTCATACATGGCAAGTTGTTTCACTGTATTGGGTAAATGATCATCACCCCGTATGACATGAGTAATCTGCATGAGCATATCATCGACAACACATGCAAAATTGTACGTTGGAACACCATTACTCCTGAGAATAGCGAAATCTCCCACTGATCCTTCCGAGAATACAACAGTTCCTTTTACCAGATCTTCATGAATTATCGTCTTTCTTGGCATCGAGAAATAAATAGCCGGTTTAAGACCTTTTTGTTCATATTCTTTCTTGCGTTCACTTGTCGCAAATGATTCGAAAAGTTCTCTTGTGTAATGTGGTGCCTCGTCTTGTGATAGGAGTTGTTCTCGAATCTTTTCTATTTCCTCAGGATAAGCATAGACTTCGTAAGCCTTTCCAAGAGAAACAAGTTTTTGCGCATATTCTCTGTATATGTGCAATCTCTCACTTTGTCTGTAAGGTCCAAAAGGGCCGCCGATATCTGGTCCTTCGTCCCAATTTAAACCAAGCCATCGCAAAGTCTTCATTAAATTTTCCTCGAATATTTTTTCAGAACGTGCTATGTCGGTGTCTTCTATTCTCAGGATGAATTTTCCTCCGTGATGCCGAGCAAACAAATAATTAAATAAAGCCGTCCTTGCACCTCCAACGTGTAAATAACCCGTGGGACTGGGAGCAAATCTTACTCTGACCAATTGTCACACCTCCTATTTTTCTACCTTGCCTTTTATAAAGTACCACAAATACAGATCTAATTTTCCCAGTGACTCACCAAATTGATCGGCAAATTCTCGTAATCGTTCTTCATAGTTCAGATAGCGTGATTTTGTAAGTGATTTTGGTATTTGGTCTATGATTTTATACCTGTTCATAATTGAGAGAACGTGTCTGTCCAAAATGGCAAGTTCTTCTACACCTACATTTCTCAAGAAATGACTCGCTTCTTTGAATCCTATTCCAATCGCATTCCTAACCAGCCATTCTCTTGCGGTAAATGGATTCATGTTGATAAGCGATCGTAATTTACCAATCAAGCTACGATTTCTTACTATATACGATGCCCTTGCCTTTGGGTACCTGTGTCCTATCGCTACAAGAGATGCTTCAAGATCATCTTCCGATAAATTCAGAAACCCTTCAGTTCCTATTGACCGTTGTGCTTTGATTCCTCCTTGTGCACTCCAGTTGGCAGTTAGGACACAAAAGCATAATTCGCTAAATAAATCTTCCTCTGAGCCATTCTCACCAAGCCACTTGAACTCTCTGAACCTTTCTTCAACGAATTCTCGTGCTTGTTCTTTTATATGCATCAAATCTTGTAAAAGCGAAAATTCAATCTCCTCCCAAATTAATTATAAATCAAATCATCATAGGAATAGTGTTATAATAAATTGAAAAAGAACTGGAGGTAGATCAATGTCAGTGAATCAGATAGTCGAGCTCTTGAAGAACCATGGATTAAAAATCACACCTCAGAGAGTTGAGATACTCAGATTTTTGCAAAACAATAGAATTCATCCTACAGCTCAGCAAATATACGAGCATGTTCTATCAAAAGTTGGTAGTGTTTCATTCACAACTGTGTATAACACATTACACACATTGGAAGAAATGGGGCAGATAAAGAAAATATCTATCAGCGAAACTACAACAATATATGACATAGACACATCAGACCACGGACACTTTGTTTGCAAAATCTGTGGCAATGTTTATGACATAAATTACAGAGTAACAGTCAATGCACCTGGTAAAATCCACAGAACAGAATTGATTGTATATGGAATCTGCTCTCAGTGTGATGATTACCTTCAGCGCAAAAGTTAGAGTTTTCTCTGAATCTGTACCTTTTGATAGAATTCCAACTCATCACCTTCTTTGATTTCCAAATTAGTCTTCAGCTTGATTCCACATTCCTGAGGAGCGTCAACTCTGTCAACATCTTGCTTGTAATGTTTGAGACTTTCTATTTCATCATTTGAGACGAAGTTACCATTCCTGTAGATTTTCACAACGCAGTTTTTGTCCACAAATCCATCGAGAAGTTGCACTCCAGCGATCTTGCCTACTTTTTTGATCTCAAAAACTTTCTTGATCTCACCGCGACCAATGAGTTCTTCGACAACCTGTGGTTTCAACATGCCTTCAAGGGCGAGTTTCAGATTATCAAGTAGGTCGTAGATGATCTCATAAGTTTTTATCTGTACACCTTCATTTTCCGCTGCTTTTCTGGCTTGTGGATCTACTTTAACTCTAAAGCCGATTATTATTCCGTTGCTTGCCGATGCCAACATAACATCACTGTTGTTAATCGTGCCAACCGATGAATGTACAACCTTGACCTCGATTTCTTCACTTTTTATTGAATTAATGGCATTTTGCACAGCACTTAAAGAACCAAAGGTATCGGTTTTGAGAACAATGTTGAGCTCTTTTTTGTCAGATTCTTCCATCATTTTCAGTAATTCTTCTAATCTCACTTTTCTTTTGGCTGCTCTATCCCGATCGAGTCTTTCTTTCAACTGTTGAGTGACGATACGAGCAGTTTCAAGATCCTGAACAGCATACACCATGTATCGTATATCTGGAACTTCCTCAAATCCCACGATCATAACTGGTTGAGACGGTTCTGCACTTTTTATTGATCTTCCTTTGTCATCGATAAGTGTCCTGACTTTACAATAAGCTGGTCCTGAAACTAAGTAATCTCCTATCCTTAGTATTCCGTCTTTCACTATGACATTCGCCACTGGACCAAGTGCTCTGTCGAGTTTTGATTCAATAATGACGCATCTTGCCGGACCCTTAGGATAACATTTTATCTCCTTCATCTCAGAGAGTAATAGAATCATCTCGAGTAATTCATCAATACCAACTCCAGTGCGAGCTGAGATGGGTACCACTATCGTGTCGCCACCCCAATCTTCTGGAACAAGATTCAATTTATCCACCAATTGGCGCTTGGTTAGTTCAACATTTGCATTTGGTTTGTCGATTTTATTGATTGCCACAATGACGGGTACATTTGCAGTCTTTGCGTGGTTATATGCCTCAATCGTTTGAGGCATGACTCCATCATCTGCAGCAACAACGAGAACAACTATGTCTGTTGCTTGAACACCTTTGGCACGCATTTCAGTGAAAAGTTCATGTCCAGGAGTATCAATGAATGTGATCTTTTTTCCATTGTGAGTAACCTGATAAGCTCCTATTGACTGTGTGATGCCTCCAATTTCTTGTTCTGCAATCCTCGTTTTTCTGATTTTGTCCAAAAGTGTTGTTTTACCGTGATCAACATGTCCCATGACTGTAACGACAGGCGGGCGGATTACCAATTCATTTCTATGAACTGTGTAAAGTGTTTCGAAATACCTCTCGAGTTTCTCGAGTTCGTTTTCTGTCAACTCTTCTTGTCCCGTTTGAAACGATTGTTGCTGAAATTTCAGTCGATACCCATACATTCTCGCAATCTCTTTTGCTAATTTCTCATCCAACTGCTGCATTGGCTTAAGTGCCACACCCTTGCTGAACATATCTTGTATGATTTTATTCAAAGGAACACCTATTTTCACGGCAAAGGTATTGAGTTGCATCTCTTCAGGATTAACGAACACTTCCTGAGAAAGTTCTTCTTCCTCTTCTTTTTCTTTCTCCTTCTTAGGTTTTCCCATCTTTGCTCTTACTGATGTTTCTTCTTCTTCAAATATTTCAAGGATCAAACTAACAGTTTCCTCATCTATGTAGCTCATATGGTTCTTGACATCCAATCCAAGTTCTTCAAGCTCTTGGAGTAGTTCTTTTGTAGGCATATTCAATTTCTTGGCAAGTTCATAAACTCTGAGTCTTGGCATACTTTCACACTCCTTTTAGTACCCTTTGTGTATTTTACACGATTTGTTTGCCTTTTGTCTGAACAGTTTTTAAAATCTTGTGCTATAAACTTAATCGACTACTACAAAGGAGGTTTTGACAAATGACGTCGATTTTTCTTGAAGATGTTCTTGAACAACCTAAGGCTATTAGAAATCTTCTAAATCAGAAGAAAGATTTGGAAAAAAAGGCAGTAAAATTGAACCATGAAAGAGTACTATTTCTTGGAATGGGAGCTTCTTATTACGCGTCTTTGTATGCAGCGATATATCTGCGTTCTTTTGGAATCGATGCTCAATGTAGAGAACTGTCTGAGTTTATATGGTATGACAATGAAAAATTACTCCAAAAATATGACACTGTCTTCTTGGTTAGTCAATCTGGTGAGACAGCTGAACTAACCAGATTCATCGATATATTCTCGGGAAAACTGGAAAATTGTGTACTTGTTACGAACAACCCTCAAAGTTTCAATGCCAGGATTTTTGGAGACTCGAGGGTCTTTCCCATTTTCGCTGGTACAGAAAAAGCCATGGGATCGTCCAAAACCTTTGTCAATACGATACTGACTCTATTATTAATTTCATCAAAATGGACTGGAGAAGAACTTGATCTTGAAAAATTGGCAGACCATGTCGAAAACACACTCACAATAAATGTCGATTCATTAACCAGAAGTTTGATTGAGAAAAAAAATCCAATCCTGGTTGGGAGAGGATTCAGTGTACCCATACTCAGAATGGCTCAACTGACACTTGCGGAGATTTCAAAAATGAATTGCGTTGTCTACAGTGGTGCAGGTTTCAGACATGGTCCAATGGAACTCATGGTGACAAATCCGTTGATATGCCTTGTTGCTTTACAAGGAAAGACAATCAGTCTTGCCTTGGATCTTCTGGCTGACCTCTCTACCTATGAAGATGTCTGGTGTATTACAAATCAAGGTATTGTAAATGAGAAGTCTATCGTACTCAAAGAAGGGCTCGCCGAAGAATTATCTTCAATACCAGTAATAGTAATCTTCCAAAAGATAGCAAACGATATAGCGATTGACAAAGGATACAAACCCGGTGTGGGTATTATTGCGTCAAAGGTAACCAAAAAGGAGTGAATTATTTCCTGTGTACCAAGTTTTTTATCATCTGAACAGTTTCGGCATTCATACCAGCTTTGAACCAATATGGTAATACCGTGTTGTTCAAAAGAACAGGATCGATATGTTCATCCAAAAATCCATTCGATACGAGTACATACCAATCCTGTGAACCAGGAATTGGTGTGTACTCGTTTACAGATACAGAAATCCCCTCGTTTTTACATACTTCTATTGCTTTCAATACATCCTCGATTCCTTGAAAAGGCATATTGATCATTATATAAGCCTGCACTTCTTGATCAGTGAAACCTGCTTTTGTCAAAATTCGTGCGGCTTTAACCAAGTCCTGGTCATAGACTTTTCCACCAGTGAGTTCTTGCAATTTACCTGCTGTTTCATAACCGAGCTTGATGGTTTTAAAGCCTGCTTCTCTCATGAGTATAGCAAGTTCCTCGTCCACAAGTCTTGCATGTATTCCATTGGGTAAGTGATAATTCACACCGAAATTCTTCTTGATGAGTAATCTCAACAAGGGTTTGAAATGACTCTCTCTATTTATCAGTATTGCATCGTCGAAAAACACAACATCTTTCACTTTGAAAAGATCGAGAAACTTCTCAATAGCTTCAAGAACCTTTTGTGGGTCTTTTTGAATAAATCTTTTCCACAGTTTTGGCGAGATACAGTAAGTACATCTGTATGGGCAGCCGAGAGATGTCAGGAACACAAGATATCCAACTTTCTCATACAGTTCATATGCTGGGTCTAAGATTTCAAACCAATTTTCTGCATCGAAATTAACAGTTTCACATAAAACAGAGTTGATTAGATCGCCGATCTTAGATAACTCATCACTGAAGACGTAGTCTGCTTTGGTATTTTTCTTGGCATGCTCTGGATAGAGTCTTGCATAAAGACCACCGAGAACGACGGGAACATCGGGCATCACTTGTTTGACATAGGATATCGTGTGCGCAACACCTGGCCACCAATAAGTCAATGATGAAGTCACAAAAACTGCCCTTGGTTTACCTACTTTACTCAACTTAGACAGAAGATATTCCACAGGTGCACCGTAACATTTATACCTGCGCGGGATATTTCTCAATAAATCGTTTTTTTCCACTTGAAAACTGTGAAACTTCCCGGTACCAAATTTCTTATCTGGTTTTGGTTTTACAAAATTAGCCAACTCTGGATCATGACGATTTAAAAGATCTATCAACTGAACCTCAAAGCCAAGTTTTTTCAACGCCGCACCGACATACAGTAATCCCAATGGCTTTAACCAAAAATCATACGCGGCAAAATCATAAATCCAAGGATTTATGAGCAAGACGTACATTTCTTTTGCCAATAGATGTACATCCCCTTCAAGGTTAGATCTGCATCTTTCAAATCACATTGAATTAGTGTTTCTAAGATTTTACTCTGCCCACCTGTTAAGAAAATCGTTGGTTTATTCTTAAAGCAATTCTTCACTTCTTCAACAAGACCGTTCAACGCATGTGCAGTACCTCTCACTATACCAATTCTTATGTTCTCTGCTGTGTCTTTACCAACACAATTCTTGGGTGTATATAGATCGATCTGCGGGAGTTTCGCTGTTTTCTCGAATAAAGAATGAGCTGCTGTCATCAATCCAGGAAGGATCGCTCCTCCTTCATAGCAACCAGCCATCAATACATCAATCGTTATCGCAGTACCACAATCCAAAATTATGGCGTCATCACACATCTTTGCAGCTCCTAACACATTTGCCACCCTATCTGCACCGATTTCCGTTGGGTTTTTCACATTCCACTTTATTCCTAACCCATCCGATGCCTCAACCCATAGATTTTTTATTCCAAGGTATTTCTCAGAAAATCTTTGAAAGATATAATTCACAGGAGGAACTACTGAGGCAATTACGACAGAGTCAATATGAGAAAAAGTGATTTTATTGTTATCGAGCAAAGATTTGAGTATGACAAAAAGCTCGTCTTCTGTCTCGAATTTGTGTGTTGCCAATCGCCACTTCACAAAATTAGTTCCATCTTCGGTGAAACCGGCAACGGTGTGTGTATTTCCGACATCGAAAAGTAAAAGCAAAATTCCACCTCCGAATATATAATAACCTAATAAGGAGGTGATGAGAATACACATTTCAGTACTTGTGAATAGTTTGGCTGTTGCGACTGGCTCAGGTATTGGCATGTTCCTGGGAAGGTCTATTCCAGATAGGTTGAGGAAGATTTTATTTCAAGCTGTGGGGTTGACAACCATCGGAATAGGTATCAAGATGAGTCTTGAAACATCAAACTTTATTGTTGTTCTCATCTCGCTTGCCTTAGGAGTCCTGGTTGGTGAATTATTCAAGATCGAAGATAGAATAGCTTCTGTGGGAAAGATTTCAAAAGATTCAAGTAGATTTGCAAAAGGTTTTGTAACCGCCACAACACTTTTTCTCGTGGGACCTATGACTATTGTAGGATCTGTCAGGGCCGGATTGGTCAAAGACGGTACACTCATTTACATAAAATCCGCTCTTGATTTCATATCCTCCGTGATCTTAGCATCACTTTATGGTATAAGTGTTCTCACAACATCTTTAGCAGTACTTTTAATTCAGGGATTGCTTGTGATCTTTTCTTCACAACTTGTTTTTCTAACAGATAAAGCCTATCTTGCAAACTTCACAGGCGTTGGTGGTTTAATCGTAGTTGCAATAGGTATAAGGCTGCTTGAAATCGAAGATATACGAGTTGGGAACTTTCTTCCCGCTCTAATTTTCTCACCTATTGTTGATTTCTTAGCGAGGATGATCAAATGATTACACAAGTAATCGTTTCGTTTTTAATTTCACTGGTTGCTACACCATTTGTGATGATAATTGCTAAGAAATTCAAAATCGTTGATAGACCAGATGGTATGCTCAAAACTCATCAGAGGATTATTCCATATCTTGGTGGTCTTGCAATTTATGCAGGAGTAGCACCTTTTGTATTAGAAATGAAATTATTTATATTGGCAAGTATCATGTTTATTTTAGGGCTATTGGATGATATCAAGCCAGTCAAATGGTATGTGAGATTGATCATAGAATTGATAATTGGCTGGTTCATGAGTCTGATCTTCACTCAGAATTTTTTTATGAGTGTCTTTTATACTCTTGTGTTTGTTTTGGTGATAAACGCTACAAATATGATCGATGGAATGGATGGGGTATGTGCCACGGTTGTAATTATAGGAATGATATTTTCAGCTAATTCTTCTTTGCAGTGGGCTCTTGTGGGATCTCTAATTGGATATCTTGTATATAATTTTCCGCCTGCTAAGATTTTTATGGGAGATGCTGGGAGTTATTTCATAGGCTCCATCGTAAGTTATACGATATTCTCAAACCTGAAAGCATCATTCAATTTGAACGTTTTCTTCCCATTCTGGATCTTAATTCTTGATATCTTCAGTGGAATCGTAAGAAGGATTATCGCTCAAAGATCTCCTTTCAAAGGCGACAGGGACCACATATATGATAAGATATGGCGCAGAATAGGTGGATCAAAAGTGTTGAAAGATCGGAAAACGGTTATCATAATGGCTGTGATCAGCATTACTTTTACCCTTCTCAAATACGTTGGACTTTCTGCTTTAATGGTATTTGCTGGCTCAATTATGGTAGTCTTGTTTTTGAGAATGTTTTGGTATGATGAAGGAGGCAACAAATATGAGTAAGGTCGAGGAGATCCTATTACATGTTACAGTCATAGTCGTTGCGCTCTTTGCAAACAAATTTGTCACATATGAATTCAGCGTGCCAAAATATGCAATTTTGACGACTTTCACCTTGCTTATATCTTTAATGTTGATCTATCGAATATACAAACAGAAGGAATTGAAATTCTACATCTCGATGGCAAATATCTCATGGTTTCTCTTTTCTTTTGCCTCATTATTATCTACAATATCTGTTTATGTTCATAATAGATTCTATTTCAGATATTCTATAGATATTGCTATATACGTTGTTTTGACTGCCTTTATTGGGCTTTATATATCAAACAGATTCAGGACAAAAGAATCGATCACTCGACTTCTTCTAACCTTTATTGGAACAGGATTGATTGTCGCAATCGATGCACTTTTGAATTTTTACACTGGTAAGAGTATGTTCTTAGGTACTGTCGGAGAAGCATATTCAAGGGCTGTTATAAAAAGTACCATTGGAAATACCATCTTTGTGGCAAATTACATGACGATGCTTCTGATTCCGAGCGTTTATTTTATTCTAAGCTTTGATTTTGGTTGGAAGAAATACAGTTATAAGAACACGCTTATGGTAAAGATTTTCTCATTGGTATCTATCTTTCTGCTTCTGACAACCATTATCATCAGCCAAACAAGATCTGAGTATATATCAATGATTCTCTCAACATTTATCTTCGTTGTTTTCTACTTTATCTACGTCAGAAGAACTCAAAGCAATATTGAAAATAAGGCCGTTGAAAAAGATATTCCAAAACTCAAGAAAATAAACAAGATATTGCTGGTAATATTGCTCATTGGTCTTATATCGATCTTTATCGTCTATAACACAGACAATCCACTCACAGGTGGCGGAAAGATTTCTGTAAAAAGCAGATTTTCAGCGATGGCAAGCGTCTCAAGCAGAGATGAAAGATTCCTGGCATGGCTTGGATCAATATACCAATGGAAGGATAGCAAAATAATAGGCACAGGCATTGGAACATATCAAGTCATGGCGATCGACGAGTTACAGGAAGCGATGAAAGATCACCCAAATTTACTGTATGGTTGGAATAACTTCAAAAGGACACATAATGATTATTTTCAAGTTCTTGGTGAAACAGGAATCATTGGTCTTGCTACTGTAGTTTTGTTGGCTTGTGCATTGATTATTTATGCCTTTAAATATTTGAAAACAGTTCAAGACAAAGACGACTTGTTGTTGTTTCTTTCACTGGCTTGTGCCTTTATCGCGTTTATGGTTCAAAGTTTCTTCAGTTTTCCTGGCCATCTTTTACCCAATTCCCTGCTCGCACTGTTTTTAGCAGCGACTGCAACTGGGGTTTATTTCAATCAGAAGAAAATTCTCGCTCGTGAGATTCATTTGAAAGGTTTTGGACTGTCCTTTTTTGTCATTTTCTCACTGATTACGCTAATCAGTTCAACTTATCTCAAGTGGAATTACTTTATAAGCGAAGTATATTTCAAGAATGGTAATAACTATTACAACGGTCTAATTGGGATTTCTAACGATAAATCCACCTTCCAACAATACGAGAAGGTCTATTTACAAAAGCTCGAAGAGTTGAATAATCTAACGGGCGATTTCGCATATCTCAAGCCTGAAAATTACAAGCAATCCAATCTCTCTGGCGTGGATCTCGAGAAACAACGAATAAATCAAATTTCTGCTATAAGGGCTGAACTTCAGAAAAATTTGGCAAATATTCAGAACAATTTGAAAAAGGCCGAAGAACTTGAAAAAACGTACACACAAAAAGCAAGAGAAAATTTAGTAAGGGCACTGGAGCTAAATCATGTGTACGGTAAGGCACATTTTTATCTTGCATCGCTCTGTCTTAGACCGATCAGAATTTCGGAGGTTGCAACTGCTCTTTCGAAAAAGGATTATTCAGTGTTAAAACAAGAATACGACAACTACCAAAAGTGCATAGTAAACCAATACAAAAGTTCTGATCTCCTATTCGTCATCCCATTGATGGAAATGAAGCCTGGACTGATCAGAGACATTGCGACGATGCAATCGATTATTGATTCCTGTGGACTCTTTAAAACTTCGCTGCTTTCATTCAATGAACGAAATACGTATAAAGGTCTGGTTGCGAGGTATCAATCTTTGTGTGATGCCATAAATCAATTGATCAATGAACTACAGAATGAAGCAAACGACAAAATCGTTGCGAGTGCGATTGACGAGTTCAAGAAATTGAGAAATGAGTATATAGATGAATTTATCAAGTACTCGAAGGCAACTGTGGAGAAATTACCAGGTGGTTGGAACAGGTTCCCCGACTGGAAAAACATAGATCTATGGAGGGCTATATCGGGGGAGGATATATACAGAATGATAGCAACTTTATCGGTCTCAATTGATTCAGTGACAAGTAGCTGGGTTTTGGATTTGCTGCAATATATAGCTCAAGAAGAGGCATGGGCTTGTGAAGGAATGGCTTCAAAAGGCATTTGGGCAGTCCCAGACGGTGTGCCAGAATATATCTGGGTGGCGGCAGCAGAGTTGGAGAAAACGGATCCAGACAAAGCAAAAAATCTGTATGAAAAGATGATAAAAATGTACCAACCTGCATACGAAAGGATTCAAAGAGATATAAAAAGACTCAATACAGATTTAGCCGTTGAGAATTATCTGAACATTATTTTGAATGAATTATCAGATGCACTTGCTGAAAATGATGTTGCCATGGAGAAAATCCAAACCATGAGTGAAATGGTTAAGAGTTTTATTCCACAGATTCAGAGTTATCTGAAAAATATCGATTGGGAAGCGATAGTTAGAGCAGAGCTCAATTCTCTTGTTTATGATAAGAAATGGAATCAAAAATTCACAATAAGTAAGAGCTTGTCAAATGTTTTATTGAATGAGATTCGCAACTTGATCAATCTCTCTTTGAAAGACCAAAATAAAGCCTCGCAGGTCTTGAACAAAGTTTCGGTGAGGGTAGTAGATTTACCTGACGAGCTATTATTGTGGGAAAGAGAAATCCGCTTCCTGGAATTTTATAAAATGTTGTCAGCAAAACAAAGGGATTTTGCCATGGTGAAATAGGAGGTGATAGAAATGATATGGAAAGGAACAACCGTGCTCGTTGTTTCAAAAGATGGTAAAACAGTGATGGCCGGTGATGGACAAGTGACTTATGGTAATACTATAATGAAGCATGGAGCAAAAAAGATCAGAAAAATAGGCGATGGACAGATCTTGGCAGGTTTTGCCGGTTCTGTTGCAGATGCAATGGCGCTGTTTGATAGATTTGAATCAAAACTCAGAGAATGGGGTGGTAATTTAACAAAGGCGGCAGTTGAGCTCGCTAAAGATTGGAGAACTGATAGAGTCTTAAGAAGACTGGAGGCACTTCTCTTAGTAGCCGATAAGAGTAATGTACTTATCATCTCCGGAACTGGTGAAGTTGTTCAACCAGATGACAACGTCGCTGCGATTGGTTCGGGAGCACCATATGCAATAGCTGCTGCAAGGGCGTTAGTGAGAAACACAAATTTGGATGCACGAACTATCGTTGAAAAATCTATGGAAATAGCCAGTGAGATATGTATTTACACGAATAAAAATATAACTATTGAGGAAATATAAGGGAGTGATAAGATGAACTTCGATGAATTGACACCAAAACAAATCGTTAAAGAACTTGATAGATACATAATAGGACAACAACAGGCTAAGAAGGCCGTTGCAATAGCGATAAGAAATAGGATTCGCAGACAGAAATTGCCAGAAAATTGGCAAAAGGAAGTCTTACCAAAAAATATTTTGATGATAGGACCGACCGGTGTTGGTAAAACAGAGATTGCACGAAGATTAGCGCAACTTTCTGGATCACCTTTCTTGAAGGTCGAAGCAACACGTTTCACAGAAGTAGGTTATGTTGGTAAGAATGTCGATTCAATGATAAGAGATTTGGTTGAGATAAGTGTAAATATGGTGAAAAAAGAAAAAATGGAGCAGGTCAAGGAGAAGGCAGAGTCGATGGTTGAAGAAAGGATACTCGATGCTCTTGTCCCTGAGACGAGAAAACCCCAAGGTATAAGTTTGATGGGAATATTCAGTAACCCACAGCAACAACAACCATCGCCCGAAGAGAGAAGAACTCTAAGGCAAAAGCGTGAGGAGATGCGTCAAAGACTTCGAAATGGTGAGTTAGAAGATGAATTGATAGAAATAGAGATCGAAAGAGAGATCACGCCGTTCATGGGAGTTTTAGGGCAAGGAGAATTAGAGGATCTTGGGATCGATCTTGGTAGTATGTTGGGTAATCTCATGCCAAAAACCAAGCAAAAGAAAAGAATGACGGTTTCAGAGGCGCGAAAGGTTTTGTTACCGATCGAAGCTGAGAAATTAATAGACATGGACAAGACAACTCAGGAGGCAATCGACAGAGCGCAGAATCGTGGAATTATCTTCATAGATGAATTGGATAAGATCGCGGTCAAATCTGCTGGTGCTGGACCAGATGTGTCCAGGCAGGGAGTACAAAGAGATTTACTCCCGATCGTTGAAGGTACAACGATAATGACAAAATACGGACCAGTGAAGACAGATTATATCCTTTTCATTGGTTCTGGTGCTTTTCATATGAGTAAACCCTCTGACCTTATACCAGAGCTTCAAGGTCGTTTTCCCATAAGAGTTGAGTTGACTTCGCTTACCCGTCAAGATTTCATCAGAATTCTGACCGAGCCAGAGAACGCTATAACCAAGCAATATCAAGCGTTACTATCAGCGGAAGGCGTGGAATTGACTTTCACTCAAGATGGCGTAGAAGAAATCGCAAGGGTTGCGTACGATTTGAACCAAAAACTCGAAAATATAGGTGCACGAAGACTGTACACCGTGGTCGAAAAGATACTTGAAGATATTGCATATGAAGCGCCAGATTTACCAGATAAGAAAGTCATCATTGATGCCAAATACGTCAGAGAAAAACTCGCATCTATAATTGCAGATGAAGATGTGAGTTCTTACATACTCTGAGAGGTGTGAAAAATGAAAAGGAAGGCAAGAGAAGCTTTACTGGCATATCTTTTCTTGGTGCCTTCCTTTTTAATACTCGGTACTTTTGTGTTTTGGCCCGTGGGCTTTTCATTTGTACTCAGTTTTTTCAGATGGGATTTCAAAAACATGAAAAACCCTGTCTTTGCGGGTATAGAAAACTATCTGGAAATCTTTCGCTTTCAGAGTCCACCATCACATAGTTTTGTGTACTCTTTACTTGAAACTTTGATCATCATCTTTGCGTGTTTTTCAATCATACTTTCGATATACAGCTTCAAAAGAAGATATCACCTTTCCATCATCGTACTTATAGGATCAATCCTTTGTCTCTGGTTTGCGAACGAATATCTGATTTCCTATATTATTGTAGTTGTTTTAATGGTCTTGGTTTATCTTTTACTCAGAGATAACGGTGTACTATCAAAACACGGTATCAGTATAGGTCTTTTCACAGTTATTTTGATTGTTTTTTGGATCCTTTTTGACAAAAGAATCTACACCGTTGTGGATTTCTTCCTTGAAAGTCGGGACAAAAATCTTTTCATAAAGGCCATTTACAATACCCTTTATTATGTTGTCCTGAGTGTACCAACAACCATCGCCATTGCTCTGGTTATAGCCTTGCTACTCAATAGCAATATAAAAATGAGAGCGTTTTTTAGAACAGCGTACTTCATTCCCTTTGTAACATCTGTTGTTGCCATATCCCTTGTCTGGCGATGGATTTTTGATGATGCCTATGGTTTGCTCAATTACTTACTTTCTTTTTTGAAAATCGGCAAAATAGCGTGGCTTAAGGATGAACGGTGGACTATTCCTACCATAGCAATTGTTTCGATCTGGAAAACAGTTGGGTATGATGCTGTGATATTGCTCGCCGGTCTTCAGAATATAGACAAATCTTACTATGAAGCAGCTCAGGTTGATGGTGCAACAACTTGGGATAGATTCATTCATATAACTTGGCCACTGCTCTCACCCACTACGTTCTTTTTATTAGTCGTTTCTTTGATAAGTTCCTTCAAGGTCTTTACCGAGATATATGTCTTGTACAGTGGACTCCCAGGTCCCTACAATAACAGTGGTATGACGATGGTCTATTATGTCTTTGACAGATTTTATGTTCAACAGAGAATGGGTATAGCCTGCGCAGCGGCGTATATATTGTTTGCAATCATCTTGATTTTCACTGGTCTACAATTTTGGCTCAGTCGTAAGACTGTGGAATACGTCTCATGAGGTGAAATACATGAGAAAATTTATTTTTTCCACTTTTA